>MGUL01000046.1:11907-12721 GCA_001800005.1 Elusimicrobia bacterium RBG_16_66_12
CCGACGGCCCCGCCGACGACCGGCCCGTGGCGGCCGAGGTCCACGTCCTGTTCGGCGGGCCGGACCTCAGCGCCGTCCTGCGGATCAGCGACGGCGACCAAGACGTCAGCATCTACGGCGCCGAGGCCCACGACACCCTGGGCTTCTCCCTGGGCAGCGGCGACCTCAACGGCGATGACATGGACGACATCATCATGGGCGCCCGCCTGGCGGACGGACCCGCCAATCTCCGCCAGCAGACGGGCGAGGTGTACGTCATGTTCGGCGCCACAGATCTCCCGGCCAGCGTGGACATTGCCCTTGACCAGCAGGACCTGACGATATCCGGCGCCGACCCCTCCGACTTTTTTGGGTCGTCCGTGGCCGTGGGCGACGTTGACGGGGACGGCAGCCTGGAGGCGATCCTGGGCACCGGATTCGGGGCCGGGGCCGCCAACGGCCGGCCCCGTTCCGGCGAGGCGTATGTGATGATGCCGCTGACGGAGGGAGGCCAGCTGGACATCGCCGCCAGCGTCCCCCGCCTCGCCGTCTTCGGCGCCCGCGAGGGCGACGGCCTGGGCTCCTCCCTGGCCACCGGCGACATCAACGGCGACGGCAGAGACGAAATCGTAATCATGGCCGCCGGCGCCCCGGGGCTCGCGGGGACGCCCGAGGCGGGGCGAATCTATGTCGTCTCCTTAGAAAATGAGAGCTAGCTTGAGATCAGGGGCGGATGAACGCCCGCGGACGTTCCGCAAGGCAGAAAGTTGAAGAATTTATGTCGCGTTGATGAGTTGACATCCGAACCCATCCCTATATACTGGTGGGCGACGGC
>MGUL01000046.1:12791-13128 GCA_001800005.1 Elusimicrobia bacterium RBG_16_66_12
TACTGAATAAGAGGCCTAGCGCCACATGTGAGTGGCTAGCCCAAAGGGAGGGGTCTTATGTCCGGCAAGCTGAAAGCTGCCGTTTACGTTGTTACCACACTTGTAGTTTCATTCCTCGTTTTAACACTCTCCAGTCAAGACCTCGACGCCAGCACCTGGAACGCTGAGTACACAGCCGCCGCCTACAACTACGCTGGCAGCGAAGATGGTGGCGCCGCTAATACCTGCCACGACAAGGTAGACAATGGGGGCGGCGACGGCATCGACGAGGAGGACGCGGACTGCCAGAGCACCGCTCCCGGCGCCAACGCCGACTCCAGGGCGATCTACAACCAGC
>MGUL01000047.1:0-571 GCA_001800005.1 Elusimicrobia bacterium RBG_16_66_12
CGCGCGGCGCGGTCCGCCTCGATGTTCAGGCGGCGGCGCTCCTTTCTCAAGTTTCGCGCGATGCGGGCGCGCTCCAGCCGCGCGGGGCGCGACAGCCGTCCCGCCGCGGCCATCAGGCGCACGCGCTCGTCGACGGGAAGGGAGACCGACAGCCCCGGGTTCGCGACCAAGGCCTCGAGCGCCGACACGGCGCGCATCAGCTCTTCCCGGGACACCGCCATGTCAGGCGCGAGGGACGACGATCACGCAGGTCTTGGCCAGGTGGTCGTGCAGGCAGCGCCGGTCGGCCTTGAAGATGAGGAGGGCGTCGGCCAGGCCGTAGAGCGGCCCCAGGATGGGGATCGCCGTGATCACGCTGTTGAGAAAGGTCCGCAGCAGGACGTTGGTCACGAAGCCGCCGTTGGCGAGCGTGTCGACGCGCACGATGCGGATGCCCATGGCGATCTTGCCCAGGGTCTGGCCCCGCTTCCAGAGCAGGGCCACTTGGGTCAGCAGGAGCGCGACCAGCGCCAGGGCGAAGACCACGGAGGCCGGCTTCGGGGCGAAGCCGGAGCCGTAGATGATCAAGAAG
>MGUL01000047.1:578-1177 GCA_001800005.1 Elusimicrobia bacterium RBG_16_66_12
AGCATAGAACCCATATCGACGAGCTGGGCGAGCAGACGCTGTACGCGCGTGGCGAGTTCCATTAGGCGCTCACCGTTTGAGGAACAGGAACAGGTACTGTACGAAGTCGGAGAGGTCGCCGTTGACGATGGTCATGTCCACGGGGGCGGCGTTCATGCCGCCCGTCAGGCGCCCGCTCTGGGCGTCCAGGGCGAGCTCGACGGCGGAGCGGTTGGCGAAGCCCTTGATCGTGCCGTCAGCCAGGCTGAACTGCAGGCGCAGAGGCGCGTGGTTCGCGTAGCCCTCGACGAACCCCGTGGTCCAGTCGACCGTGTACAGCACCGGGCTCAGTTTGGCGCCGCCCTTGTAGACGACTCTGTCCGGGGTCCAGTCGAAGCTCAGCTCCACGGGCGAGCCGTTCGCGCCGCCCAGGACCGTCTTGGCGACGTGGTCGATGCGGACCTCGGCCGGGAAGCCGTTGATGCCGCCCGTGATGGTCCAGCTGCGTCGGTCGAAGGAGAGGTTCACGGGCGCGCCGGAGAAGCCGCCCTGCATGGTCGCCACGGCCGGCCGGCGTGCGATTGCGGCCGAGACCGCCGAGGGGCGGGGAAAAACGATCG
>MGUL01000047.1:1230-6054 GCA_001800005.1 Elusimicrobia bacterium RBG_16_66_12
GAGCAAGGCGGCGAGCGTTCTGTTCATGGGGGACATTATAGCACGGCGCGTCCGTCGGGCAATGGTATAATGGCCCCTCATGAACGTTCTTAAAAAATACGTGCCCGACGTCTTCTCCTACCGCCGCCGCCGGACCCGCGCGGTCATGGTGGGCTCGGTGGGCATCGGCGGCGGCAATCCCATCCGCGTGCAGTCGATGACCACCACGGACACCCTGGACCATGAGGCGACATTCCGGCAGGCGGCGAGGATGGCCGAGGCCGGCTGCGAGATCGTGCGCATCACCGCTCCGACTGTGGAAGACGCCCGCGCGATCGGCAAGGTCAAGGAACTCCTGGTCAAGGCCGGCCTCGACGTCCCCCTCGTGGCCGACATCCACTTCAATCCCGCCGCGGCCTTCGAAGCGGCCGAGTTCTGCGAGAAGGTCCGCATCAACCCCGGGAACTTCGTCGACACCAAGCGCTTCGCGGTGAAGGAATACACCGATGAGGCTTATGCGGCGGAGCTCGCGCGCATCGAGGAGCGCTTCACCCCGCTCGTGTCGAAGCTCAAGCGCCTCAAGCGCGCCTGCCGCATCGGCGCCAACCATGGCTCGCTCTCCGACCGCATCATGAACCGCTACGGCGATTCGGCGCTGGGCATGGTGGAGAGCGCGCTGGAGTTCGCGCGCATCGCGCAGATGAACGGCTACCGGGAGCTGGTCTTCTCGATGAAGTCCTCCAACCCCAAGGTCATGATTGCCGCCTATCGGCTGCTCGCCCAGCGCCTCGACGAACTGGGCATGGACTACCCCCTCCATCTCGGCGTCACCGAGGCCGGCGACGGCGAGGACGGCCGCATCAAGTCCGCGATCGGCATCGGCTCGCTTCTGGAAGACGGCCTGGGCGACACGATCCGCGTCTCGCTCACCGAAGATCCCGAGCGGGAGATCCCGGTCTGCCGGGTCCTGGCCAAGCCCTTCCATGCTCGCCCGGAAGAGCCCGCGCGGCTGGAGAGCAAGAAGCCCGTCTACCATTGCGCCGACTTCTACTCCTACTCCCGGCGCAAGTCCGACTGTCGCTCGGTCGGGCCCGTCGTCGTGGGCGGCCTGGAGCCGGTGCGCGCCTTCGTGCGCGTGCCGGACTCCATGACGCCGACCGACCTTCTGGCGAAATACGAAGCCCTCCTGAGGAAGGGCCAGGGAGCCGACCCGGAGGTCCTGGAGTTCGGTATCCGGGACGAGCAGTCTTTGGACCGCTTCAAGTCGCTGCGCGCCACGCTGAGGGGCGAGACCTCCCGGCTGGCCTTCTGCGCCCGCGTGGACGGCCCGCTGGGCCTCGTCTTGGAAGCCGTCAAGGCGGCCGACGCCGCGTGCTGGACGAGCCCGGTCGACGGCGAATACGCCGATTTTCTGACGGCCTGCAAGGGGCGGGACGTCGCCAACGTCGTCGAGTGCGACGGCGCGGAGTCGGCCCGCAAGTTCGAGGCCGCCTCCTGCTATAAAGAGATCAAGACGATCGTCTCCCTGCGCGGCGCCGACTCCTCAAGGCTGATCCGGGAGTACCGCGCGCTGGCGGCGTCGGGCTCGACTTCCCCGATCTTCCTGCGGGCCCCGCGCGAGGCGTCGGCCGACGAGCAGATACTGCGCTCCTCCACCCTCCTCGGCGGGCTGCTCTGCGACGGAGTGGGCGACGCCGCCCTCGTCGACGCGGACCTCCCGTTCGAGCGGGGCATCGAGCTCCTCTACAATATCCTGCAGGGCGCGGGCGCGCGCATCACCAAGACGGAGTTCGTCTCCTGCCCCTCCTGCGGCCGCACGCTCTTCGACCTGCAGGCGACGACCGAGAAGATCAAGGCCCGCACCGGTCACCTCAAGGGCGTGAAGATCGCCATCATGGGCTGCATCGTCAACGGCCCCGGCGAGATGGCCGACGCGGACTTCGGCTACGTCGGCGGCGCTCCCGGCATGATCAACCTCTATGTGGGCAAGGAATGCGTGCGGAAGTCCGTCCCCACGGACGGCGGCACGGACGCCCTGGTCGCGCTCATCAAGAAGCATGGGAAGTGGGTTGAGCCGAAGTAAAGCCTTTCCGTTCCTCTTGCTTTCCTTCTTCAGCGCCTGCTCGCCCGTCTACGTCGCGCGCTCGGCCTCGGGCCATGCGGGATTGCTGTGGCGGCGTCGGTCCATCGCCAAGACGATCTCCGACCCGAAGACCTCGGCGGAGCTCAAGAAGAAGCTGGAGACGGTCGTGGCGGTCCGGCGCTACGCTTTCGACACGCTCGCGCTCAAGAGCTCGCGCGACTACGAGACCTGGACGCCGGTGAAGGGCTCCGTGCTGACGTGGCTCGTCTCCGCCTCGGAGCGCCTGCGGCTGCGGTCCTACGAGTTCCGGTTCCCGCTGGCCGGCTCCTTCCCCTATAAGGGCCATTTCCGCAAAGACCTGGCCGAGCGCGAGGCGGCGGAACTGGAGATGAAGGGATACGACGCGACGGTCTCTGGCGCGGCCGCTTACAACACGCCGCTGCCGCTCTCGGACCCGCTGCCCTCGTCTCTCCTCTCTTACGGCGAGGCGGACCTCGCCGAGACCCTGATCCACGAGCTCGCGCACGGGACGGTCTACTTCAAGGACCGGACGGAGTTCGACGAGGCGGTCGCGACCTGGATCGGACGGCGGGGAGCCGAGGCCTTTCTGCGCGAACGCTTCGGCGAGGATTCGGCCGAGATGAAGGATTGGAAGGAAGGTCTGACCGGGCAGAAACGCCGGGACGATCTCTACCGGGAGCTGAAGGACAAGCTGGCGGCGCTCTATGACGGCCCCGCCGACCCGACCGAGAAGATGGAGAAGCGGAAGGCCGCCTTCGAATGGGCGCGCGGCGAAGCCTTGATTCGCGGAGTCAAGCTCGCGGAGCCGATCAATAACGCCTCGGTCCTGGCCCACTCCCTTTACGACCCGGACCTGGCCCCCTTCGACGCGATCTTCGAGAAGAACGGCCGGGACTGGCCCAAGACGCTGGCGGCGTTCAAGGCCCTCTGATGCCCCAGATGCTCGCATTCGTCTCTCTGGTCGTCATCATCCACGCGGGGATGCAGTCCTACGTCGCTTGGTGGGCGATCCGGAACTTCCCCGGCCTGCGGATCGGTCTCGGCGCGCTGAGCCTCTTCATCCTGCTGGGCGCGGCGGGCTTGCCCTTCTCCCTGTACTGCCTGCGCGCGTTCCGCGGCGCATGGACGGAGCGGCTGGCCTACGCGGGCTTCCTTTGGCTCGGGTCCGTCTTCATCGCTCTGACGGCGACCGTCCTGGGCGACCTGGCCGTCCTCAGCGCGCCGGCCGCTCGGCCCTGGGCGAAGACATCGGTCCTGGGCGTCACGGCGGCCGCCTGCCTCTGGGCGGTCTGCAACGCCTCCCGCCCTCCTGTCATCAGCGACATCGACGTGCCGATCCCGGGACTGTCGGCGGACTTGGACGGCTTCACCGTCGTGCAGCTCTCCGATCTTCATCTGGGCGTGACGGTGTCATTGGAGAAATTCTCGCAGATCGTCGCGCAGGTCGACGCTCTGAAGCCCGACCTCATCGTGATGACGGGAGACATCTTCGACGCGGGCCTGCGCGATGACGGAGCCGTGGAACGCATCGGCGCGGGCTTGAAGGCGGGGCACGGAGTGCTCGCGGTGATGGGCAACCATGAGTTCTACCACGGGGTGGAGGTCTCTTCCCGCACCTTCGCCGGCATGGGCGCGCGCCTCCTGCGAAACGAGGTCGCGACTTTGCCCGGAGGCCTGCAGGTCGCGGGCGTCGACGATGTGCGGACGGCGGGGCTTTCCGCCGAGGACGTCGCCGCGGTCCTCGCGAAGTTGGACCCCGCGCGCCCGTCGCTCTTCCTCTGCCATCAGCCGCTCGGCTTCGACGTCGCCGCCCGCGCGGGCGTTGGGCTCATGCTCTCCGGGCACACCCACGCGGGGCAGATATTCCCCTTCGGGCTGATCGTGCGCCTCTTCTACCCTCGCTTCAACGGCCTCTACCGCGAGGGCCGCTCCAGCCTCTACGTCACCTCAGGCGCCGGTCAATGGGGCCCGCCGATGAGACTCTTCACGCGGGCCGAGATAGTGCGCTTCACGCTTCGCGCTGCGCTTCAGAAGTAATACTGCGCGCTCAGGACGGCCGAGTTGGGGCTGCGGCCGTACTCCGTCGACTTCTCCCCCCCGAATCGCTGGAGCGCGGCCGACAGGTAGAGGTCGTTCAATGCGTTCCAGGTCAGCGAAGGCGCGAAGAAAGTCGACGAGTCATCCGCGTTGACGACCGAGTAGAGCTCGAGCTTCAGCAGAGGATGAAGGTCCTTGGAGACGGAGCCTCCGAGGTAATTCCGCGCCACGGAGACCTCCTTGCCGCTGCGCACGGCCGTGAAGTCATATTTGCGTCCATCGGTTAGCCCATTCCCGGCGTGGAAATATTCGACCACGAACGCCGCGTCCTTGAGCCAGCTCCATTTCGTTTCGGACGGGACGGTGTAATCGTATCCGAGGCCTGCTTTCCAATACGGCGTTCTCCACTCAGGGCGGAAGTGCGCCCACTCGCCGTGCAGTGTCCCGTCGAATAAGGTCCCCGCGAAATCGCCGCCCATGATGAGCGAGCCGGTCGAGCCGGCGACCTTTCCGCCCAGCAGGGAGATGTCCCAGTCGCGCAGGTTCGCGCGGCCGCGCGCCAGCAGGGCTTGATCGACCCAGCGGTCCGCGCCGGCCCAGGCCAGCTCGGCTTGGCCGAGGGCCCCCACGCCGAGGCGTCCGTACAGAGCGTCCACCCCGCGCCGCTCGTCGCGTTCGACGGAGGTCGGCTGGTACGGGTTCAG
>MGUL01000047.1:6110-6473 GCA_001800005.1 Elusimicrobia bacterium RBG_16_66_12
CCGGCGCGCAGCACGCCGCGTTCGTCTTCCACTCCGACCCAGGCGCGGTAGGCGCCGTGGCCCCAGCCGTTCAAGGTTCCGGTGGAGATCGTCTGCTCCATGTCCAGCCATGGCTTCGGCGGCGAGTAGCCGTAGACCTTGAACTCGGCAGTGCGGAAGAAGGAGCCGTACGCCAGTTGGTGGTCGTAGTCGACGTGTGACTTAAAGACCGAGGCCGAGCCGTCCAGCGTCAGCCGCGCGCGGGAGATGTTGAGGTAGTATGGGCGTCCGTCGAAGGCCGAGCGCGAGGAGTGCCAGACGTCCTTGAGATAGCCGGAGGCCTTCAGCTCCGCCGCCGCGGCGGGCGCGGCCCAGGCGAACGTC
>MGUL01000047.1:6491-6905 GCA_001800005.1 Elusimicrobia bacterium RBG_16_66_12
CAACAGCGCGGCCATATCCTCAAGGATGGTTCGGTGACGTCTTACGTGAGTTGAATCGGCCACTTGACAAGACCGCGCCGGAGCCGCAAGAGTTTACATCAAACAGGGGATCCCGAGAGGAGCGAAAGTTGGTCTCATAGGCCCAATAGATTCCTCCAATGGCCCTTTAGGCCCATGCGCTCTGCGCGGCTTCGCGCTTACAATGAGCGCAGTCTCGCCTGAGTCACGGAGGAACCCTCGCATGTTGAAGAAACGCATTGCCGCGATCTCTTCGGTCGCTTTTCTCGTGGCCGGGCCCGGTCATCCGACTCTCGAAGCCGTCGTCCATACCGCGTCTCGCGGCCCCGTCGCGGGCATGTCTGTGATTCCGGTCATCGGCACGGGCATCACGGCGCTCTCGCCGGGCGCGCTGCG
>MGUL01000047.1:6931-11042 GCA_001800005.1 Elusimicrobia bacterium RBG_16_66_12
AGGCCGTCCCGCTGTCGCCCGCGAAGGACTCGCCGCTGGCCGTGATTCTGTCGCAGAACCCGTCGGTCGGCGTGGTCGAGAAGACCGCCGCCCTCAACATCGTGTTCGACAACTTCGTCGGCATCGGATCCGAAGAGCGGCCGTTTGCGGTGCTCGACCGGTCCGCCGCGTCCATCGCGAGCGTTTCACCGAAGCGCGCCGTCGGCCTTGAGGGCGTTCCCGCTTCGATGGAGCGCATAAGGGAAGCGGTCGTGAAGATAAACGATTACCTGGACAAGGAACGCGAAATTACGCTGGACCAAGTCGAAATCAACGATTTGACCAGGCAGTTCGAGTACCTGATCGGCTTGCCGAACGAAACGATTCCTGTCGAGCTGCTGGACCATCTTGAAGGACTGGCCATCGCAACGCGCGAATTGTTCCGGAAGGGACCGGCGGGCCGCAACGTGAGGGCGCTGCTGATCGCCGCCGAAAAATTGCGGGCGAAGGTCGTCGCCGACTCCAGAACCGGCCGCTAGGAACCTGAGCAAGTCGTCGACGGGACTCCCCTTAACCGCGCAGCTCCCCGTCGACCAGGTGCACCACGCGACGCGCGCGGGACAGAACGGCCGGGTCGTGGCTGGAGAATAGGAAGGTGACCGCGTGATCCTGGTTCAAGGCCTGCATCAGGTCCAGCAGCGCGGCCCCGGTCTTGGAGTCAAGGTTCGCCGTCGGCTCGTCGGCCAGCACCATCGCCGGGCGGTGCACGATCGCGCGCGCCACCGCCACCCGCTGCTGCTGGCCGCCGGAGAGCAGATCGGGACGACGGTCGCCGTAAGCTTCGAGTCCGACCCAGCTGAGGGCTTCTTGCGCCGCTCGCCGGCGCTCGCCGGGCCCCACGCCCTGGAGGACCAGCGGATACTCCACGTTCTCCAGCGCGGTCAGCACCGGGATCAGGTTGTAGGCCTGGAAGACGAAGCCCAGCGTGCGCAGGCGGAAGTCGGCGAGGTCCGACGCCGGCAGTCTGGAGACCGAGCGTCCTTCGTAGAGCACCTCGCCCTTGGTCGGACGGTCGAGCGTGCCGATCAGGTTGAGCAAAGTCGACTTGCCGGAGCCCGAGGGTCCGGCCAGGGCCGTGAACTCCCCCCGTTCCACGCGCAGGTCCACGCCGCGCACGGCGGCGACCTTGGTCCCGCCGGGATATATCTTCTCGAGCCCGCGGGCTTCCGCGAGGGGCTGGGCCTTAGACATGGCGCAGGGCCTCCGCGGGCTTGAGCCGTCCGGCGCGCAGGGCCGGGGGCAGGGCCGCGAGGACGGTGGTCGCGAAAACCGCCAGGCAGGCGGTTGCGTGGGCGGTCCAGTTCGGGCGCATGTAGATGACCGACGGGAAAGGCAGGAAGTAGGAGAGCGCCTCGCCCACGGGCAGGCTCAGCCCCGCGCGGCCGAAATGCGCGATCAAGACGGCGCCCACGCACAGCCCGAAGAGGGTGCCGACCGCGCCCAGCAGGGCGGATTCGACGAGAAGAAGACGCATCACCCATCTCGGCCGCGCGCCGATGGCCATCAGCACGCCGAACTCCCGCACCCGCTCGAAGAGGCTCATCAGCTGGGTGTTCAGGATGCCCAAGGCCACGATCGCGAAGACCACGCACAGCACGATGAAGAGGATCGCGTCCTGGAAGGCCTTCACGCCCAGGATCTCGTGGTCGATCTGCTTCCAGGACAGCACGCGCAGAGGCAGGCCCTTGAGGGCCGCGGCGACGTCCTTCTGAACCTCGTCGGCCTGCTCGATGTCCTTGAGTTTGGCCACGTAGTTGTTCACCTGGCCCGGGCGCGCCAGCAGTTCCTGGAAGGCGGCCAGCGGGACGTACACGATCTGGTTGTCGAAGGATTCCGAGCCGGTGCGGTAGAGCCCGACCAGGCGGAAGGCCTCCGCGCCCATTGAGCCGTCGGCGGCCTGCGCCATGATGACCGCCTTTTCGCCCATGCGCAGGTCGAGGCGCTTGGCCAGAGACTCGCCCAGGACGAGTCCCTTGGCCGTCTTGCCCAAGTAGTCTCCCTGGGTCATGTAGGCGTGCATGTCCGTGATGATCTTTTCCTTCTCGGGGTCCACCGCGCAGATCAGCGCGCCCACGGAAGTGGCGGGAGTCGAGACGAGGCCGGTCAGGTGGATGCGCCCGCCGGAGGCCCGCACGCGCGGGTCATTTTCAAGCGCCGCGGCCGCCGGGCGCGGGTCGACGATGAAGCGGTCGGGCATCTTCACCAGATCCGCCTTGTCGTCCTGGACCTGCAGATGGCCGGTGATCGAACCCGTCGACTTCTCGATGAGCTGGACCTGCAGCGAGCGCAGCAGGCTCTGTCCGAACATGATGGCGGCCAGGCCGAAACCCATCGAGGCCACGTTGATGAGGCTTCTGCGGCGGTTGCGCCAGACGTTGCGCCAGGCCAGCCGGATCATGAGCCTCCCGCCTTCTGCAAGCGCTGGTAGCCGAAGAAGGCGTCGTCTAAAGGCAGGTCGAACTCCAGTTCGTGGTATTGAAGAATCGTGCGTTTCCCCTTCTTCTTGGAGGGCACGCATTCAAGACGCGCGGGCACGCGCCGCCCGCCGAGGACCTTGATGTCGGAGAAGGTGATCGTGCGGATTAGTTCTCCGCGCTCGGAGTAGTCCTCTTCCAGGAGCGGCACGACCGACTGGTCGTCGTAGACGGCGGCGGCGGTGATCACCTTCCCCCAGACCACGGGGGCGTCGGGCCGGGGCGTGGCCTCGATGCGGTAGACGGTGCGGCCGGTCTCCTTCACGGTCTTGAGGAGTTTGTGGGTGTAGTCCTTGACGATGGAGTCGGCCTTCACGATGTCCTCGTAGGTGAAGTCCGAGCCCTGCCAGGCGGCGTGCATCATCGTCGGCGGGATCTTGATCACGCGCTCGACTTTCGGCATCCAGACCCACATCTCGGTCTTGCGGCGCAGGGTCGTGTTGCCGCGCTCCTTGGCCGGGGCGCGCAGGACGATGAAGGCGTGGGTGCGGTCCTTGTTCCATCCCTCGACCTCCAGCGTGCGTTTCCACTCCGGGGTCTCGATGGTCATCGACAGCCGCGCGCGGCTGGAGTCGCCGCGCAGGGCCTTGTTGGCGCGGTCGACCAGGTCCCTGACGTCCAACTCGGCGCGCAGGGGCATGGCGGCCAGCAGGAACACGGCCAGCAGAGGCTTCACGCCGGGATTCTACTCGTTTTGTTAATATACCGGGGAATGAAGCGCTATGCCGCCGTCCATGGCCACTTCTATCAGCCCCCCCGGGAGAATCCGTGGACCGGGGAGGTCGAGCGCCAGCCCTCCGCCGGGCGCGACCATGACTGGAACGCGCGCGTCTCCCGCGAGTGCTACGTCCCCAACACCGAGGCCCGCGTCGTCGACGGTTCCGGGCACATCGTCGACCTCGTCGCCAACTACGATTGGCTTTCCTTCAACTTCGGCCCGACTTTGCTGGCCTGGTACGAGAAGGTCCACCCCCACGCCTACGCCCGGCTCCTCCAGGCCGACAAGAACAGCCGCGCGCGTCTGGACGGCCACGGCAACGCCATGGCCCAAGCCTTCCATCATTCGATCCTCCCCCTCGCCGATCCGCGCGACCGCCGGACCGAGATCGTCTGGGGCCTGGCCGACTTCCGCCGCCGCTTCGGACGGGACGCCGAGGGGATGTGGCTGCCCGAGTGCGCGGTCGACGAGGCGACCTTGGCGGCCCTGGCGCGCGAGGGCGTCAAGTTCGCCATCCTCGAGCCGCACCAGGCCGAGTCGGTCCGCCCCATCACCGGCGGCGGCTGGTGGCCCTCCGCCGAGCTGCTCAAGCCGGGGGTGCCCTATCACTGGCGCGGATCCGAGGGCGACGAGATGTCGCTCTTCTTCTACGACGGGGGGCTGTCCCAGACCGTCGCGTTCGAGCACGCGATGAGCGACAGCCGCGCCTTCGCCGCCAAGGTCGCGGCCAAGCTCCCGCCCGCGGCCGAAGACGAGCTCTGCCTGATCGCCACCGACGGCGAGACCTACGGCCATCACCACTCCTTCGCGGAGATGGGCCTGGCCCACCTGCTGCGCTACGCGCTGCCGCAGGCGGGCGTGGCGGCCGTCAACCCGGGCT
>MGUL01000047.1:11051-11189 GCA_001800005.1 Elusimicrobia bacterium RBG_16_66_12
CCCGCAACCCGCCGCGCAACGAGGTCCGCCTCAAGAAGGGCGGCACCTCCTGGAGCTGCGCGCACGGCGTGGAGCGCTGGCGCGGCGACTGCGGCTGCGGCGCCGCCGAAGGGCGGCATCAGCGCTGGCGCAAGCCGC
>MGUL01000047.1:11223-13737 GCA_001800005.1 Elusimicrobia bacterium RBG_16_66_12
GCGCTCTACGAAGAGCGGAGCGCCGGGATGCTGAGCGACCCCTGGGCCGCGCGCGACGCGTATATCTCGGTCGTGCTGGACCGCTCGTCTGAGTCCGTCGAACGCTTCCTCGCGCGGCACGCGCCCGGCGCGAAAGACGAGCTCTCCCGCGTCCGGACGCTCAAGCTGCTGGAGATGCAGCGGCACTCGCTGATGATGTTCACCAGCTGCGGCTGGTTCTTCGACGAGCTCTCCCGCATCGAGCCCGTCCAGGTCCTCCTCTACGCGGCGCGCGCGCTCGAGCTGGCCCGAGACTTCGGCGCGGAGCTGGAGGCCGACTTCGTCAAGGATCTCGCCGCGGCCCACAGCAACGAGGAGGCCCTGCGCGACGGCGCCGGCGTCTGGGCGAAGCTGATCAAGCCGCGCGTCGTCACCCAGGACCACGCGGCCGCGCACTACGCGGTCTCCCTCCTGTTCGAGGACAAGCCGTCCGACCGCGTCTACCACCACAGCGTCCGCTGCGAGCGCTTCACGCGCCGCGCGGCGGCCGGGGTGACGGTGGCGGCGGGCTGCGCGGAATTCACCGACGGCGTCACCGGCGAGCGCTGGAAGCGCTCCTTCTTCGCCGGCGTGCTGCCCCGCCAGCGCGTGCAGGCCTTCATCTGCGGCGAGCTGCCCCCCGACGGCTTCGAGGCCCTTCTGGCCGACGCCTCCCGGGGCGAGCAGACCTCGCCGCTGCCGCCCGGGCGCATATTCCTGCTGCGCGACCTGCCGCCCGACGAGCGCGAGCGCGTGCTGACCACGGTCCTCAAGCGGCGGCTCTCGCGCTGGGAATCGGGCGCGCACGAACTGCTCGAGGAGGCGCTGCCCCTGGTGGAGCAGTTCCACGGCCTGGGCCTGCCGTTGCCGCCGGGTCTGGCCGAGGAGACGCGCCTGACCCTGGCGCACGCGCTCAACGACGCGGCCGCGCGCTTCGCCGCGGGGACTTTCGGCGCGATCGACGAGGCGCGATCGGTGCTGACCCGCGCTGCGGCCGTCGGTCTGGACGTGCTCGCCGCGGGGGCGGAGCCCTCCTGGAGCCTCGGGGCCTCGAACCTGCTCGACGACCTCGAGGAGGATTTCTCCGAGCCGGCCCTGCGCGACCTTCAGCGCGCGGTCGAGGTCGCGGCGATGGCGGGCCTGGGCGAGTGGCGCCCGGCGGCTCAGACGCGGTTCTTCCGCCTGCTGGAGCGGCACGGCGCGCGCTTCCCTCTGGCGCTGGAGGTGGCGGCCTCGCTGGGCATCGCGATGGCCGCGCCGCCGGACGGGTTCAAGAAGGCGGAACCAGCCTGAGCTCTTCGCGGACGTAGTACAGCAGGGTCGGGGCGAGGATGACCCCCGGCACGCCCAGCAGGGCTTCCCCCACCAGCAGCGCCAGCAGCGTCGCCCACATGGGCAGATGGATGCGCGCGCCGACGATGCGGCTGTTCAGGAAATACTCCGCCTTGTGGACGGCGACGAGGAAGACGAGGGCGGCGACCGCCAGGTGGTTGGACCGGGTGAGCGCGGCGGCGACGATGACGACGTTGCTGACGATGTTGCCGGCGATGGGGACCATGCCGCAGATGAAGGTGGCCAGGACCAGGAAGGTCAGAAAGGGCATGCCGACGCTGATGAGGAATACGGCCGTTGCCAGCGCGTTGATGGCGGCGATGACGATCTGCGCGCCCATCACGCGCTCGAAGCTGCCGATGAAGAGGGCGGCTCGGTGGCGGCCCTCATGGTGGAGCTCCGAATACAGGTGTCCTTGTTCGAGCGGCGCGGGCTCGGGCGAGAGGAAGCGCAGGACCGCGACCGCGATGCCGACGACGATCTGGAAGAAGCCGCGGGTCAGGAGGCCGCTTGTCTTGCTGACGGCCTGGGCGTTCTCCTTGGCGGCGGACAGGATGTAGTCGCGCAGCTCGCGGGTGTTGTCGATGGGCAGCTGGAGGCCGACGCGGGCGGCCAGTTCGTCCAGGCGCGGCAGCACGCGGTCCATCAGGATGGGCAGGCGCTCCAGGCCGAGGCGGATGAACGCGGCGAAGATGAAGATGAGCAGGCCGGCCACGACGATGAAGAGGCCCAGCGAGCACCAGCGGGCGACGAAGGGCTTGACGCCGGAGCTCAGCAGGAGGCGGTCGGTGCGGTTGAGGATCATGTACGAGAAGAGCCCGGCCAGCAGGCAGGGGCCGAGGTTGAAGCGGGCGACCGCGAACAGGCTGAGCACGACGAGGGCGTAGGCGACCTTGCGCGGCGCGGGCACGGTTGGGAGCATGGGAGGCAGGATAGCAAACTAGGCCCTTTGTCTTCCTTCATGAGGGACTTTCGTCTCATCTCGTGCCGGCCCGCCGCGTCCTAGAATCCCCGCATGGCGCAAGCAGCCCTGCTGCTCTCTGCGTTCCTGGCCGCCGCCCCCGCGCGGGCGCAGGCGGTCCATGCCCCCGCCGGCGCGCCGTCCGTGCCCCGCGCGCCCCTGGTCCCGCGCTTCGATCTGACTCCCGCCGAGATGCGGCGGGC
>MGUL01000047.1:14001-15619 GCA_001800005.1 Elusimicrobia bacterium RBG_16_66_12
CGCCGTCCAAGCCGTCGCCGGCCGCTCCGAGGCGCTGGACCCGCGAGACGCCCGCCTGCTCAAGGACACCCTCGACGCTTTCCGCGACAACGGCATGGCGCTCTCCCCGGCGGAGCGCGAAAACCTGCGCGCGGCGCGCGCGCGGCTCTCGGACCTGGAGCTCGACTTCGAGCGCAACATCGCGGAGCACTCGGACTGGTTGGAACTCGAGCGCGCCGACCTGGACGGCCTCCAGGAGGCCTACATCGGCGGACTGGCTCGCACGCCCGAGGGCAAGTACAAGGTCACCCTCGACTACCCGACCTATTTCCCGTTCATGGAGCGCGCCCGCTCCTCCGAGGCCCGCCGCAAGCTGGAGGCCAAGTTCGCCGACCGCGCCGGAGAGGTGAACACCCCGCTGATCGCCGAGATGCTCACGCTGCGCGCGAAAGTCGCGCGCCTGCTGGGCTTCTCGGATTTCACGCGGCTGGCTCTGCGCGACCTGATGGCCGGCGCTCCGGACGTCGTCGCTCGCTTCCTCGAGAAGCTCAAAGGCGTCGTCTCCGCGCGCGCGCGCGACGACCTGAGGGAATTGCTGCGGGCGAAGCGGCGCGCCGACCCGTCCGCGGACACGGTCCACGCCTGGGAGAGGCTCTACTACGCTGACAGGATCCGCCGAGAGAAGTACGACGTCGACCAGGAAATCGTGCGCCAATATTTCCCGGAGGAGCGGGTCGTCGGCGGGACGCTGCGCGTCTATGAGCGCCTCCTCGGAGTGCGTTTCTCGGAAGTCGCCGGTCCGGCCTGGCACCCCGACGCGAGGCTCTACGAGGTCTCCGACGCCGCCTCCGGCCGCCGCCTGGGGCGCTTCTACCTGGACCTCCACCCGCGCGAGGGAAAATACACGCACGCCGCGGTCGAGACCCTCGTCTCCGGGCGTCTGCTGCCCGATGGGACCTACCGCGAGCCGGTCGCCGCCATGGTGGCCAATTTCCCCAAGCCCACGCCCGGAGCCCCGGCGCTGCTGGCGCACGGCGAGGTGGTCGATTTCCTCCATGAGTTCGGGCATGTGATGCACGTCGTTCTGACCGAGGCGCGCGACGCGTCCCTGTCCGGCTTCGATGTCGCGATGGATTTCGTCGAGACCCCGTCCCAGCTGATGGAGAACTTCATCTGGAGCCCCGAGGTGCTGGCCGAGGTCTCCGGCCACTGGAAGGACGGAGTACCCCTGCCGGACGCCCTGCGCCGGCGCCTGGAGGCGGCGAGGGGCTTCCAGTCAGGCTTGAACTATGCCGGCTGGATCGCGATCTCGGCTCTCGACCAAGCTTTCCACACCGCGGTCCCCGATGACGTCGTGGCCGCCTTCAACCAAGCCTACTCCGCCGCCACCGGCATCCCCGTCACGCCCGGCACGCGGCCGGTGGCGTCAGCCCCGCACATGACGGGCGGCTATGAGGCGGCCTTCTACAGCTATCTCTGGGCCGAGGTGTTCTCCGACGACCTCTACACGCGCTTCCGGGCCGGACCCCTCGACGACGCCGTCGGCGCCCAGTTCCGCCGAGAGATACTGTCGCGCGGCGCCGAGCGTCCCGAGATCGACTCCCTCAGGGCCTTCCTCGGGCGCGAGCCCAGCGAGGAG
>MGUL01000047.1:15642-17080 GCA_001800005.1 Elusimicrobia bacterium RBG_16_66_12
GCCGCGGCGCGCGCGGCCGCGCGCGCTGGTGGAAGCCCTGGACCTGGTTCTCCCGAGCCTAGCGAGAGGACGCCGTCATGTCTTTTTCCCCATCGAACTCGCACCGGTGCGAGTTTCGACTCATGGCCACGGATGCTTCGGGTAGCGCCGCTTGAGTTCCTTTTTGACGGTCGGATAGGCGTTCGACCAGAAGGAGCTCAGATCCTTGGTCTTCTGCACAGTGCGGTAGTTGGGGGCGAGGATGTCGAAGGTGACGGCTAACCTCCCCTCGCACAGGCTCAGCGTGCCGGTCATCTTGATGAAGTCGCCCAGCCGCGCGGCCAACTCCGGCGGGTTGGCCTCGGAATAGGTGAAGCGCGCCGTCTTGCCCGAGGGCAGCTTCTTCGCCGCGGGCAGGGCGCGCTCGAGGAAGCCCGTGAGCGCTGCGCCCAGGTAGCCCTCGATGTGAGGCTGGAGATTCACGCGCTCGATGTCCTTGAGCGAGTTCTTCCCCGCGCAGACCTCGCCGTAGATCAAGCGCCAGTCGTCGGCGCTCATCTCCGGATAGCCCATGTCGGGATAGAGCCTGCGCGCCAGCGCCACGCGCACCAGGTATTGCCGGCCTTTGTCGTCGAGGCCGGGATGCGCCAGCTCGCCGGAGGCGAACTTCTCCGCCCACAGCTCGGCCGCCGCCTTCTTGTCCTCCTTGCGCGCCATCACCTCGCGCCGCTCGAGCGCCAGGCCGCGGAACATCAGGCGCTCCTCCTTGGTCACACGCTGCTTGCGCGCGTCGAACTCAGAGACCGGGGTCCAGACGCATTCGCCGGGATAGGCGCGTACGACCGCCGCGGCCTCGAAGGGCAGAAATAAATTCACACTCACCTGGCGAGCTTGTCCTCCTCCGGCGCGCTCCCGTACGTCCAAAGCGAGGATCAGTTGCGGAGCGTCCTTCGCGATGCCGAGCAAAGCCCCACGACCGTCGGCCAATCTGTAGAAGTTGCCTTCCCCCTCGCGTGCTGCGAGCCTGTCTGTGAACGCGTACAGCCAGGCGCGCGCCAGCGCGTCGGCGGGCGCGTCCTTGTCCGTTCCTTCGTCCTTGTACAGGCGCTTGAACTGCCGATATACCTCGCCCGCCTCCCACGACACCTCCTCGCGCGAGCCGGCCATCAGCTCGGTCGCCAGCGCCAAGAGGTCGGCGGCGGCGTCGGGGCGGCGCTCGCCCGAGGTCTCGAAGACGGCGGCCATAGCACTTGCGCGCTCGTACACGCCGGAGCCGATCCGGCGCGCGGCCTCCAGCACGGCGGCCACGCGCGGCGGCGCGGGATATCTCAGCAGGGCGCGGCCCTTGGGCGTGATGCGGGCCGAGGCGTCGAGCGCGCCCAGCTCGGTGAGCGCGCGGCCGGCGCCCGTCCAAGCGGTCTCGTTGGGCGGCGTCACCCAATCCACGCCCTCGGGCAAT
>MGUL01000047.1:17144-26217 GCA_001800005.1 Elusimicrobia bacterium RBG_16_66_12
TCCCGCCTCGTCGCCCTTGGTCCACAGGCGCACGCAGCGGCCCGGCGCGGTGCGGCCGGCGCGGCCGGAGCGCTGGGCGGCGTTGCCGCGGCTGATGCGGGACAGATATAAAGTGTTGATGCCGCGAGCGGCGTCGTAGGCGGCCACGCGGTGCATGCCGGTGTCGATGACGCTGGTGACCTGGGGGATGGTGAGGCCGGTCTCGGCGACGTTGGTGGCGAGGATGACGCGGCGCTGGGGCGACTCCTCCAGCACGCGCTGCTGCTCGGCCAGGTCCATGCTGCCGTGCAGGGCGTGGAGCTCCAGCCCGGCGTCGCGGCAGTAAGGGGCCATCGAGGTCTGGGCGCGGCGGATCTCCCTCATGCCGGGCAGGAAGACCAGGACGGAGCCGTCCAATCCTTCGCGGGCCAGGTCCTTGAGGGCTTCCAGGGCGTCGCCGGGGCGGTGGCGGATGTCGACGGGGAACAGGCGGCCGGGGACGTCCACGCGGGCGGCCTCGGGGAGGTAGCGGGTCAGCTCGTCGGCCTCCAACGTGGCCGACATGACGGCGAACTTCAGGTCGGGGCGGCGGGTCTTGCGCACGGCCTTGAGCCAGGCCAGGGCCAGGTCGCACTCCAAGGTGCGCTCATGGAACTCGTCGAGGAGAACGGCACCCACCCCGGTCAGGTTCGGGTCCTTCATCATCTGGGCGATGAATACGCCGTAAGTCTGGAAGATGACGGTCGTTTCCGGCCCGCAACGGTTGTCAAAGCGTACCTGGTAGCCGACCATGTTCCCCAGAACCGTATTGGTCTCCGCTGCGACGCGGCCGGCCAGGCTGCGCGCGGCGAGCCGGCGCGGCTCGAGGACCAGGATCTTGCCGGGACACTCCCCCAGCAGGTACTGCGGGGTCTGCGTGGACTTGCCGCTGCCCGTGGGGGCGGTCAGGATCAGGGTTCCGGCGCGGCGCAGTTCGGAGACGATCCGGTCGCGGAAGGCGCGGATCGGGAGGGACTGGTTCACTTTTGGCCGGCGCGGGGCTGCAGCGGAGGAGATGCGATTGAGCGGGCTTGATCGCCGGCACGTGCCCGATACGCTTTCAGGCGGCTGGCAAACGCCGGATAACCGTCGGCGGCGAGCAGGCATGAAGCGACGAGAGCGACCATCCCGGCGATGCGCGAGCGCTCGCGGCCTGCCAGGGCGGGCATCGCTGCGCTCACCGCCGCCAGGACGAACAGAACGAACCGCAGGCCGGGATCGAGGGCGACGAATCCGATGAGGATCATGACCGCCGAGAACCAGACGAGCGCCGATGCCGATTTAGGATTCATAGTTATAGTGTCTTAAGAATCGTTGAACTTCGTTGTGGTTGCCGAGAAACAGGAAAGTAACGACGTTCTTGTCCCACTGGAACAGGACGCGTATTGGTAAGTCTGTGCGAAATTCCCAAAGATCGTTGCCGAGCTTCTTAAGACCAAAGCCGGTGGGAATTTGCCGCACGTCCATAGCCAGCATGAATGAATCCACTTGCCTCTGAATGGCCACTTTCTCGTGTGGATGAAGGCCCTTCATGCTTTTCTGGAAGCTGCGGGCAAATGCGAATTCGAGCATGAGAGGCGGCTAAAGCGACCAGAGGTGGCGGCGAGCGTCTTGCAGATTCTTAAACTTTCTGGTTCCCTTGCCCTGCTTGGCCGCCTTGGCCATCCCCGCGATATCGCTATCAGTAAAGCGCGAGACGTAAAGATTGTCTATCGCTTCGCGCACCAGCAGGGAATAGCTTTTGCCGCTTTGCGAGGCCTCACGGCGAAGGGCCAGGACCTCCTTCTTATCGAGTAATATCTGGACTCGTGTCATATGACACCTCTCCTAGTGTGTATAACATGTGTAATGGATCATGTCAAGGTCGCGATTTGCAAATTCCCTAGGTCTCTTGTCTCCCCCTGAGGGGGACCTTCGACTCATCTTGCGGATGGGCCAGGTTCGTTAAAATCCCCCAATGAATAGGAAGAAGATCCTGCTCCCGATCACCCTGTCGCTGGTCGTCGCGTTCCATCTGCCCGCCGCCGCCCAGATCGCCGGCAGGGCCGGGGTCTCGGCCATACCGACCGGCCCCGGAGCCGCCGGACCCGCGCTCAACTTCGCCCTCACGCCCCAGCAGCTCCAGCAGCGCTATCAGACCGCCACCGCCCAGCTCGACTCCGCCCTGGCCGGCATCGCCGCCATCAAGCCGGAGGACGTCACCTACGCCAACACCGTCCTGGCGTACGAGCAGGCCACCGCCTCCTGGCAGCGGGAGATGTACCCCATCGGCTTCCTGACCGCCGTCTCCGTCGACCCCGCCCAGCGCCAGGCCGCGGCGGAGCTCGAAGACCAGATGGAGACCTACGGCGTGTCGCTCGGCCACCGCGAGGACCTTTATCGGCAGTTCGAGCGCGCCGCCGCCAAGGGCGAGAAGCTCTCGGCTCTCGACGCGCGCCTGCTCGAGGACACCGTCAAGAGCTTCCGCGAGAACGGCTTCGCGCTGAAGAGCGAGGAGCGCGAGAAGCTGAAGGCCATGCAGGAGCGCCTGGGCCACCTCGGCAACGCCTTCGGCCGCAACATCGCCGAGTCCAAGGACTGGCTCGAGGTCGGCGCGGAAGGCGTGAAGGGCCTGCCCGAGGACTTCGTCTCGGGCCTGGAGCGCACCGCGGACGGCAAGTACCGCATCGCCCTCAACGAGGCCTCGTATGGGACCTACATGCGCTATGCGGAAAGCGCCGAGAGCCGCAAGTCGCTCCTGATGAAGTGGCAGAACCGCGCCGCCGACGCCAACCTCCCCATCTTGAAGGAGGCCCTCGGCCTGCGCCGCGACATCGCCCAGCTCCTCGGCCACAAGGGCTATCCGGAGATGACCCTCAAGGACCGGATGGCCGAGACTCCCGAGAAGGTGATGTCCTTCCTCAGCCGCTTGAAGGACGTCGTGCTCTCCCGCGCCCGCGCCGACCTGGCCGAGATACTGGAGATCAAGCGCCGCGCCGAGCCCGACGCCAGCCAGGTCTTCGCCTGGGAGACCGGGTATCTCAGCCGCATCCTGCGCCAGGAGCGCTACGACCTGGACGGCGAGAAGGTGAAGGAATACTTCCCCGTCGACCGCGTCGTCGAGGGCACGATGAAGGTCTACCAGAAGACCCTCGGCCTGAGCTTCCGCGAGATGAAGGACGGCCCCCGCTGGCACCCCGATGTGCGTTTAATAGAAATCTCCGACGCCGCCGACGGCCGCCTCATCGGCCACTTCTACCTGGACCTCTACCCCCGCGACGGCAAGTACACCCACGCCGCGGCCTTCACCGTCATCAAGGGCCGCCGGCTGGAAGACGGGACCTACGAGAAGCCGGCCTCCGCCATGGTCGCCAACTTTCCCAAGGCCGCTCCCGGCAAGCCCGCCCTGATGCCGCACTCCGAGGTGGAGACCTTCTTCCATGAGTTCGGACATCTGATGCACCAGACGCTGACCAAGGTTCCCTACGCATCCTACTCCGGCTCCTCGGTCGCCCGCGACTTCGTCGAGGCCCCCTCGCAGATGCTGGAGAACTTCGTCTGGGAGCGCAGCGTCCTCGACGAGCTGTCCGGGCACTACAAGGACGGAGCCACGCTGCCTGACGATCTGTACAAGAAGATGCTCGCGGCCCGATCCTTTCAAGATGGGCTAGGCTACGCCGGTCAGCTCGGCCTTGGCATGGCCGACATGGTCCTGCACACCGTCGTCCCCGAGGACGTCTCCGCCGTCTTCAATAAGGTCATGCAGGAGTTCACCGGCCTGGCCCCCGTCGAGGGCACCAACCGCGTGGCCAGCTTCGGCCACCTGATGGGCGGCTACTCCGCCGGCTACTATGGATATCTGTGGAGCAAGGTCTACGCGCAGGACATTTACACCGTATTCAAGGCCGCCGGGGTCGTCTCGCCGGAGGTCGGCGCGCGCTACCGCCGTGAGATCCTGGAGGTCGGCTCCGGGCGCGACGAGATGGAGTCCCTCCGAGCCTTCCTCGGCCGCGAGCCCAGCGAGGAAGCCTTCATGCGCGACGTTCGCGGCGAGCCCGAGACCCCCGCGCCCGCGGTCGGGAGCATCGGCGGCGCCGGTCTGACCCCCGCCCAGAACCACTCCGAGTGGAACCTGGGTTTGTCGCGCCGCAAGTGGTGGAACCCCCTCACCTGGTTCCAGGGACTGGGCAAGCCCTCTTCGGACATGACCAAGCGCTTCGAGGCGCTGATGACCCTGGCCTGCGAGGGCGCGGCCCGCATGCGCGCCGCCCGCTCCCAGGCCTAGCCGAAGGCCGCGAGCCGGTCCAGCGCGCCGCGCAGGCCTTCGTGCACGGCCTTCACGTCGGCCGGCTTCCAATCCTTCGGGTCGGCGCGCAGGAAGCTGGTCTTGTCCCGGCGGTTGTCGAAGCGTCCGATGGGGAGGACGTACTTCTTGCCTCCCGCCGAAACCGTCACGGTGCCCGGCGTCTTGGAATGGGCCTCCAGCCAATCCATGTCGCAGCAGCCGTAGTCGTTCATCATGACTTCCAGCGGCACGCCGTGGTGGAGGATGGAACCGGGGTCGTTGGGGTCGGTGCGCGCCTGGTTCTTGCGGCGCGACTCCTCGGGCGTGACCCAGACATAAAGGATGGTCGCCTTCTCTAATATGGCGGGTGAAAGCCGGCCGATCGAGTACTCGTAGCCGAACGGGGCCTTCAGCGGCATCGACGAGCCGTCGGGCCCGCCGCGGGCAAACTCGATAACGAGGGTCTTGCCCTTCAGGGTGTCGGGATAAGCGGAGAGCTTCTCCTTGAGCCACTCGGAGGCTTCCTTCTCGAGGACCTTGGCCGCGGCTGCGCGGGTCCCCGCGTCGAGCTTGCCCAGGCGCGCGGGGATGCCGACCTTGGCCGCGGCGTCGTCGATGCGGTCGAACAGGAACGGCGCGACGGCGGCCGGCTTGAGCGCCTTGTGCGCCACCAGGTCGTCGTAATCCTCGTTCACGAGCTGGATGAGAGTTCCCCAGTCGCGCGGGTCGATGAACGGCCGTTCGCCAGACTTGAAGAACACGCGGGTTTTGCCCAGGCGCTCCAGCTCGTCGTCGATGCGGCGCATCAGGTGGACGTACGGGAAATCGTCGAGCTGGACGGTCGGGCCCATGTGGAACTCGTCGCCGCAGACCTTCGGGGAAAGGTGGCGGAGGTAGCGCCGGACCTCGGATTTACCGGAAGCCGGCAGAGCCAACAGCAGGACCGTGTCGAGGATCTTCTTCATGCCCCGATTCTATCAAACGCGGCGGGCTCAGACGAAGAGGGCGAGGACGGCGTTGAAGCGGCGCGCGAACTCGGCGAGCAGGCCGTGGATCTCAAGCGGCTGCGCGTAGACCGACGCCGGGCGGGCAAGGTCGATCGGGGCGATCGGGATCGTGAAGCAGAAGGCGGCGCCGCAGCCCTTCCAGGACTCGGCCCAGATGCGGCCGCCGTGCAGCTCGACCATCGCGCGGGCCAAAGTCAGCCCCAGGCCGGTGCCCTCGGCCTTGCGCGCGCCGGCGTGGCCGGCCTGCTCGAACATTCCGAAGATCTTCTCCAGATCCTCGGGCGCGATGCCGCAGCCGGAGTCCTTCACCTTGAAGAGCAAAGTCCCCGCGTGTTCGTATCGGCCTTCGCTGACCGACACGCTGACCGCGCCGCGGGCGGGCGTGTACTTGATCGCGTTGGAGAGCAGGTTGATCATCACCTGGATCACGCGGCGGCTCTCGGCCGCGCAGCGGGGCAGCAGAGGGTCGACGGTCTTGACCAGCTTGATGCTCTTGGTTGTGGCCGCGGCCTTCATCGTGTCGACGGCGTCGTCGACCAGCGCGCGAGCGTCGCAGGCTTCCTTGACGATCGCCATCTTGCCGGCGGCGATCTTAGAGTAGTCCATGATGTCGTTGACCAGCCCCTCGAGGCGCTGGGTGTTGCGGATGGCCAAGGAGAGCATATGCTTCTCGTCGGCCTCCAGGCGGCCCTGCACCTGCTCGGCCAGGATTTCGAGGCCCAAGCGGATGGAGGTTACCGGGGCGCGCAGCTCATGGGTGAGGTAGGCGGCCTGAACCTGGCGGCCGGAGGCGGTGCGGCGGGACTTGGCCGCCGAGTGGGCGCTGGGCTTGGGCGTGGACGCGGCGGCGACGGGCGCCGGGGCCTCGCGGATGACCAGGTCTTCCCACGGCGGCATCGGGTCCATGCCGGAAGTATGGGCCTGGACTGTTACGACGCTATTACAGGGCGCCCACGGCGCGTTATTGGGGGAGCGGTTTCAGAGAAGCGAGGATGTGGTCGAGCGCAGGCTTGTGCTTGTCGAAGATGCTCTCGGGTGCTGAAAGCTTGATTTCAATGTTCCCGCTGGAAGCCGCCAGGAGGTAGGTGACGGATCTCACCCGGACGGGTTTGGGTCGCGTCTGACCCGGAGCCAGATGCATCAGTTCCGGATAGTGGATCGCTGACTCCTCGAAACTCCACGCGTTCATGCCCGCGACCGTCGTTTGCTGCAAGGGGCCGACCCTATTCTCGCGGCCTGGGATCGGGCGCGATTCGATGGAGTGCCAGTTGCGCGCATACTCGGCTGTGATGGGGCGGGCGATCGTGGATAGGGTCACGCTCGGACACTCGCGCTCTACGAAATCCGGGGAAAGGAGCATGACCATCTCAGTGTTATTCGTGTCGACTTCCCATCCGGCGGGAAGCTCTCCACTCAGATGGAATGACTCGGAGAGGAAAGTCGTTGGTCCGCTCGGCGCACGGGAGCATGCGACAACTGCCGTCAGAATCAATGAGAAGATGATTTTCGTTTTTCGATCCATTTTGTCGCTTCCCCTCTTTCAATCTGGTGCGCGCGCGTCGCGGCTGCAAGGCCTTCGTCCGGCGCCACGGCACTATGCCACCAATGGCGTTTAAACTCGGCCGCCCAACGAGTATTCGTCATATTGTATGGACCGACGGCGGCGATGACGCCTTTTCCGATAGGGCGTAGAATCGGCCAGGAATCCCGAAGTCGCTGGCTTTCGAAAAGTCTGACCGTGTGGCGATATTCAGCGGAAATCGACAGATATATTTCGTTGGGATTGCCGCGGGCGATCGCATTTGTCGTGATCATGTGTTGCTGGTTCAGATAATGCGCGGTAGACACAGGCGGAATCCCCGCCTCGACCAGTTCCGCGTATATCATGCGATGTTTCATGCCGGCGTCGAGCTCGGTTTCTAAACAAACGCTCGCATGGTCGCGCTGGATCTGGACGGCGTGCTGCCCTTCATGGCCGATGATAACAGTTTGGGCGATCAGCGGTTCACTGGCGAAGTCTCGGGGGATGTAAATCGTCTCGTCTGCCGGCACATATATGGCGGCAGTGCCGTCCGGGATGGCTCCGATCTTGATGGGAATCTGTCGAGCGGCAATGAAGTCGGCGATCGTGCGGCCGCTTGCGCTGCGATGCAATAGGCTCAGGGCCGGGGCGGGGTCATAGCCTTGGCTTGATGTTGGAGTCGGTGGAATAGGCCCCTTTTTCTTCGGGGCCGTCGCCTGAAGGATGATGTTGTCTTTCTGGGTGGGAGGTCCAGAATGTTCTCCGTTCGGCAGAGGCGCTTCCGTCTTTGGTTCAGGTCGCGTGCGGCCCTCGGCGAAGTGGAGCACGGACAGCGCCTCGCGGCTGCCGGGTTCGGCTTTCAGGGCGCGGGCGGCCAGGTCGGACGCTTCCTTGTATCGCTTGCCTTCCAAGGCCCGCGCGGCGGCGTGGGCCAGGGAGGATTCGTGAGCCGCGGCGGTTCCCCCGCCCAGCAGGCGATATGCCTGCGTCAGTTCCTGGGTCTGGGGCGCGTCCAGGGACCGGCGGTCCAGGGCGTCGAGGCGGGTCCGCGCCTCGGCCTTCTGCGCGGGGGGCATGGAGGCGATGAGAGCCTCGATGCTCCGGTCGTGGGCGGGAGGCTGAACGGCGTTCTCGAGGGCGGCGCGCACGGGGCCGCCGGAGGGCGCGGCCGCCAGTAGGGCTGGCATGAGGAGCGTCGCCGCTGCGAGAGAGAGCCTCATCGATTGGAGAATAGTCCCGAGTCCGCGCCTCTGATCAGGGTCCTGGGGCCCAGCGCTGTCTAGGACTATAGTCCTACCATTTTCTAGAATCTTCCGGGGGGATGGAACTTTTTGCCCCCCCTCGCCGTATAGATCGGGACGCCATGCTGGAAAGAACAGAACTGGAGCGATTCGTGGAACAGTACGCCGACAAGGCCTACTGGTTCGCTTTCGGGCTCAGCCGCAATGAGCCCGACGCCCGGGAACTGGTCCAGGCGGCCTTCGTGAAGCTCTTCGACTGTGTCGACGCCTACGACCCCGGCCTGGGCACGCTGGAGAACTGGTTCCTCACCATCCTGCGCAACATCCACCTGGATTTCGTCCGGCGCGCGGAGCGCAGGCACGGCATCTCGCTGGACATGCCCATCCTCGGCATGGAGGGCCTGACCGTCGCCGACACCTTGCCCGACCGCCGCGATCAGGCGCTGCTGGACAGGCTGGAACGAAATGAGACCGGCGAGCGCGTGCGGGCCGCCATGGAGGAGCTCACCCCGATGCTGCGCGAGGTGCTGATCCTGGTGGACATGGAAGGTCTGCGCTACGAGCAGGTGGCCGACATGCTGGGCTGCCCTTTGAACACCATCCGTTCCCGCATCGTGAGGGCCCGTCTCACTCTGAAGGAGAGACTGCTGGAAAAGGAGGTCGCGCCATGACCGACAAAGAGCGCATGCCGGACGACTTGGACCCGCGGATGCTTCAGGCCATGAGGAAGGCCCTGATCGCCTCCGCGCCCTCCATGCCGGCGGATCTCAAAGCCAAGCTCAAGCGCCTGGCCCGCGCCCGCGCGCCGCGGCCCTCCTGGTTCGAACTTCTGAGGCGGCCGCTGTCGGACAGCCCCTGGGCGTACGGCGCGGGCGCGGCCTTCGCGGCCGCGGGCGTGCTCATCGCGCTGCGCTTCGGCGCGCCGCCCGCTCCCGCGCCGGTTCCCGCTCCGGTCGCCCAGGCGGTCCCCGCCGCCCCGCCGCCCTTGGCGGACCTTTGGACCGACGACGACGGCGGAGAT
>MGUL01000048.1:0-564 GCA_001800005.1 Elusimicrobia bacterium RBG_16_66_12
CCCGCGCCGGCGGCGCTGGCCTATGACGGCCGGACCGTCTGGTCGTACGACGCGGTCAATCGCACCCTGACCCGACATGGGGGCGACGACTCTCCCGAGCAGTCCTTCGCCCTCTCCGCCGAGGTGGTCCCGAACGCCATGGTCTGGGTCGAGGGGCTCCTCTGGCTCCACGACTCCAAGTCTCAGCGCATCCTCCTCTATAAGGTGGAGTCCGGGGGGCTGGTCCTGCGCGCCTCCCAGCCGGCGCCGGAAGCCGGCGTACTGGGTCTGGCCGCGGCCGGCTCGCGCAAGGACCGGCGCGTCTACGCCCTGCTCGGAGCGTCGGGCTCTCGTTCACAGCCGTCGATCGTCCGACTGCGCCTGAGGACGCGCCTCCCCTTTGCCGATTTTTAACATTCCCTTAACCCGATTGGAACAGCCCTGATGTACACTGACGACCGAATGACACGACAGACGCTCGCCGTCCTGGTTTTAAGCCTGCTCGCCGCCCCCGCGCGCGCGTCCGTCCAGGTCTTCATCAACACCGCCTTCGTCTCCACCAAGCATCTCACGACGAACTCCTGC
>MGUL01000048.1:583-5304 GCA_001800005.1 Elusimicrobia bacterium RBG_16_66_12
AGTTCGTCTGCCCGATCGCCTCCGCCGCCGACAACTGGCCGTCGGTGTACGGCAACATATCGAACGACCCCCATATCCAGTTCGATCAGGAGGACGCGGCCGCCAAGTGCAATCTCGCCTCGGGCGCCCTCAATCCCAACATCCCCGGAACGAACAGCCACAACATCTGCAACGCCGAGGTCTATCTCTGCGCTCAGATCGGCATCATGAACGGCGAGACCAGCTCCGTCGCCGTCGACGAGGTCAACTTCGAGGTGTTCAAGTTCGCCGACGGCTCGAACCCCACCGACCCGGCCTCGACCCCGCCGATCCGGACCTTCTTCATCGATTCGCCCGGCACGGGGGCCTCGGGGCAGGACACATATCTCCCTCTCACCGCTGATACCGGGGGGGTCCCGAGCGCGTATTGCGTGCTTTGGGACGGGTCTTACAACATCCAGGGAGAGTTCGGCAAGACCAACGGCCAGTACGGCTTCCGCGCCACGGTCAAGACCAACCAGAGCGGCGACAGCGGCAACATCGTCATCACCCAGACTCGCGCCTATCCCTCCGGCGCGACTTACAACGCGCTGACCGAAACCGTCTCCCAGAAGCCCATCAGCGTCGACGTCACCAACGTCCACGTGATCCGCTCCACGCCCGCCGTGGTCGGCCAGATCACCGGCGTGGCGGCCCAGCCCTACAGCTTCAACTACCGCCTCTCGAAGGACGCGTCGATGTACATCTCGATCCTCGACGAAAACAGCCCCTACGTAGAGCTGCGCTCGGTCCTGCGCGGCCAGCCGCGCGTGGGCGAAGGCGAGCCCCAGGGGACCCTCCAGAACGGGGATTCGTGGGACGGCCGCGACGATAACGGCAACATCCTGCCGGCCGGCAGCTATCTCGCGGTCTTCCAGGCCAAATCCGGCGACCAGTACACCAACGCCAACGGCGATCTCTCCGTGGCGACGACCCGCCAGATCGCCATCGATCCCCTGCAGATCACCGACATCCGCGTCCAGTCGCTGCTGGGAGGCGCGACGTCGCTGGCGGTGCTCTCGTACATGCTGACCGAGTCCGCGACGGCCTACATCGACATCTATCCCCCGGGCACGCAGTTCTGCTCCGGGCTCGCCGCCGTCAACGCCGCGCTCCAGGACGGGCCGCCGAGCGCCAAGCAGTTCGGCGCGAGCCTGGACGGCTGCGTTACGACGGCCGTCCAGCCGCTGAGGAGCATCTCGGAGCAGAAGACCGCCAGGACCTCGGTCATCAGCTTCTGGGACGGCCGCGACGCGGACGGCGAGCTCCTCAACGACGGCGATTATGTCTTCGTGATGTACGCCTCCGTGGTCTCCCAGAAGGGAACGGCCTATCTCGGCAGCCCGGGGGACAAGAGGATCTGGACCCAGGCCGCGAAGAGCGGGTTTCTCCCCGTCATCCGCGGCATGGTGGGCGTCACCCAGATATCCCCGACCTCGACCGTCATCGGATCGAGCCCCGCCGTCGCGGGCTTGAATCCCTTCAGCTTCCGCTATCAGCTGTCCCGCGACGCGACCGTCTCCTTGAAGATATTCAAGGCGGACGGGACCACTTTGGTCAAGACGATCGTCAACGGGGAGACGCGCCCCGGGCTCTTCAACGTCTCCGAGTCCTGGACGGACGGGACCGACAACGCCGGCCAGGTGGTCTCCTCGGGGACCTACCTCGTCCAGCTGACCGCGGCCGATCCCGCCTTCCCCGCGAAGGTCTCGACGACGACGGCCCAGTTCCCCGTCGACCTCATGCGCATCACGGACGTCTCGGTCACCCCTCTGCTCGCCGGGGCCTCGGACCAGGTGGTGCTGAACTACCAGCTCTCCCAGCCGATGTTCGTGGCCTGGAACATCTATCCGGCGGGCTCCTACGTCACGGACAGCGTGAACAACTGGCCGCCGTGCTCCACCGCGAGCCCGCCGGGCGCGTGCACGAGCACGGCCGTCGCAGCGCCCGGCAACCCCTCGGTCGCGCCGGTCGTCAGCTTCCACGGCCTGCGTCCCGGGCGCATGCGCATCTCCGAGTACTGGGACGGGCGCGACAGCAACGGGCTCTTCGTGCCGGACGGCAGCTATGTCTACACCCTGACCGCGCAGTCGACGACCACCCCGAAATATTTCCCGACGGACCGGATCTACGGCAACGTGGTTGTGGCCCGCGGCAGCATCATCTTCACCAGCTTCAGCGTCAACCCGGACGTGCCCCAGCTCTACAACTCGAGCAACACCATCACTCTGCATCCCTACACGATCTCCTACGCCTTGACGCGGCAGTCCTCGGTGACCGTCCAGGTCCTCAACACCGCCGCCGTGCCGCAGGTCATCCGGACCGTGGTCTCCGGGGCCGTGCGCACCGGCGGGATCCTCCAGACGGACGTCTGGGACGGCCGGGACGACGGCGGGAATTTCCCGCCCACGGGGTTCTATCTCGTGCGCGCCGTGGCCGCGGACGTGGCTTCGGTGCTCACCTCGGGCTCGACGTCGCAGATCACGATCTCCTACGACCCGCTGCGGATCTACGACCTGGCGGTCGCGCCCCTGCGCGCCGACACCGGCAACGCGATGATCTCCTATCAGGTCTCCGAGACGATGAAGGTCGCCGTCAAGGTCTACAAGCCGGGGACGAACTTCGACTCGTCGGGCAACCCCTCGCCGCCCGAGTCCGTCTCGCTGGTCCGGCGCATCGTGGGCATCCGGCCCCCGCGCACGCAGATCCAAGAGTTCTGGGACGGGCGCGACTTCCGGTTCTCGCTCCTGCCCGACGGCAACTACAAGTTCAAGATCGTCGGCTCCACCGACTCCGCCGCGATCGACGACGTCACGGGCGACGTCAAGATCCCGTCCGCGCTCTCGCTCGACCGCCTGGTCGACGAGATCCCGGTCGCGATGAACGGAACGGCCACTCCCGTGTCGGATTTCGAGCAGAACACGTTCATGTACCCGAACCCCGCGACGGGACCGAGTGCGACGTTCCGCATCCACGCGCCCTTCCGCGCGAAGGTCATCCTGAAGCTGCACAACATCGCGGGCGACCTCGTCCTCGAGAAGAGCTTCGGCGAGGTCCCCGCCGCCCATCAGGCGGGGCCCCTGACCTACGTCTGGAGCAAGATCAACTCGGGAGGACGTCCGGTGGCGCGCGGGCTGTATTACGCCGTGATCCGCGTCGAGGAGACCGAGGGCGGCCGCCAGGTCCTGCAGACGGTCAAGAAGGTGCTCGTCCCATGAGGGCCTGGGGCCTCGCCTTCCTGATCGCGGCCGGACTCCAGGCCCTGGCCGCGGCGCCGGCCCGCGCGCTCGACTCCGCCGCCGGCACCTCCGGAGCCGCCTTCCTGAAGACGGGACAGGGCTCCGCGCGGGCGATGGCGCTGGGGCGCGCCTATGTGGCCCTGGCCGAGGGCGCGGACGCGCTGACCTGGAACCCGGCCGGGCTCGCGGCGACCCAGCAGCGGGAAATCTCGTTCTCTTATCTGCGCTACATCCAGGGAGTGAAGACCGACATCTCGCTGTTTCCCGGCTATATCGGCTACGCGCATCCGATGGGACGCACCACTTGGGGCGCCAACTTCGCCTACATGCGCGACGAGGGGTTCGACGTCCGGGACGCCGACGGAGTCCCCCAGCAGGACTCGAACGTGGGCGTGCGCAACGGTTTCGGGACGCTCGGCATGGCGAGGTCCTTCTGGTACGAGAAGCTTTTCCTGGGCGCCGCCCTGCGGACCGTCCACGAGGACATCGCCGGCTCCACGAGCGACACCCTGGTCGGGGACTTCGGGGCGATCCTCAAGCCGACCAACGCGCTTTCGCTGGGCTTCTCGCTGCAGAACGTCGGCGCCGGCTCCCGGGACATCGCCCGGGTCACGCGCGGCGGCGCGGCCCTGCGTTTGAGCGATTTCGTGACCGCGTCGGTCGAGATGAACAAGGCCTCCGACAGCGGGGCGAGGCTCGGCCTCGGCGGCGAGTTCCAGCTGCCGGAGGAGTACCTGGACTTCGGCCAGATCACGCTGCGCCTCGGCTATCAGAACGCCGACAACTACGGCCAGAGCTTCAGCTCCCAGCTCAAGACCCTGAACCTGGACCGGACCGGGGGGCTCTCTTTCGGCATCGGGGTCTACACCTCGCAGGCTTTCGGCTACGGGCTGGCCTTGGATTACGCCTTCGTGCCGATGGGAGCCCTCGGCACGGTCGATCAGATATCCTTCAAGATGAAGTTTTAACGTTATTTTAATGGGCCGCGACTTGACACGCTTCGTGACCGCTGTTACACTCACAACGATGCGGATGAGATCTTTGAGCCGGATGATAAGAGGAAAAAGAGGTCAGACCGCCGTTGAGTATCTGCTGACGACCGTGACGCTGGTGACCGTCTTCGCCGGCATGTACGGTTTCCTGCAGGGTCAGCTGCGGACGCTCTTTCGAATCGCCGGCATCAAGATACTGACGCCGTATTATTGAAGTCAATCCGACGCAACGTGGGAGAAGACATCGCCATGAAAATGTCCAGGGCGGGGGCGTGGATGCGGTCGCGGATGTCGGGCCGTCGCGGTCAGAATACGGTGGAGTATCTGCTCATGCTGACGGTCGTGGTCGGCGTCGTGCTCGTCGCCGGCGTCGCGCTCAAGAAGTTCATGCCGTGCCTGTTCAACAACATCCAGCAGATGATCACCGGCGCGGCCGGCCAGCTGGGCCAGTAGACGGAACCGTCGACCGCCC
>MGUL01000048.1:5322-13125 GCA_001800005.1 Elusimicrobia bacterium RBG_16_66_12
CCCGGGCGGGACGAGGAGGAAGCGTGTCGAAGCCGGGGCGTCGGTCGGGTCAGGTCGTCGTCGAGATGCTGCTGATCCTGCCCGTCTTCCTGGGGATGGTGTTTCTCATCATGGAGACCGGCAATATCTCGTTTCGACTCATCGTCCTCAACCACGCGACCTATGAGGTCGCGCGCATCGGCGGCATGACGTGGAGCAATCCGTCTCTGGGCAACAACGGAAAGATGAACGAGAAGATGCGCATGATCCTCCCCGAGGCCGTCGTCAACTGCTCGCCTGAGCCGACTCTCACCGATCCCCAGGCGGGGCAGATGAATTCCGATCTCGTCTGCACCGGCCAGGAGAAGGTCAAGCTCCTGTTTCCCATCAGCAGCGTCATCCTCGCCAAGCCCGCGGGCAGCGGCACGCGGGCCCTGGCGGCGACGGTCCGCATGCCGATCGAACAGCCTCTCAAGAAATAGCGAACAAGGACCAACACAATGGAAAAGAAAGGCGTGCTCATCCCGATGGTGCTGGCCATGCTCGCGGCCGGTTTTTATCTCATGGTCCTGACGAGCAAGGAGCGGGCCCTCAGCAGCAACTACGAGACCGCCAAGGTCCTCGTCGCGCGCAACGACATCCCCGAGCGCACCGTGCTGCGCGAGGACATGGTCGAGGCGATGGACATCCCGCGCAAGTTCATGCAGCAGGACTGCTTCGAGATCAAGGCGCCGTCCGACATCAAGCTCATCGTCAACCTCGTGACCCGCACGCGCCTGCCGAAGGGCAACCAGCTGACCCAGTCCTCCCTGATCTCGCTGTCTCCCGAGTCGGGCCTCAGCGTCAAGATCCCCCCGGGCTACCGCGGCGCGATGCTGCCCATCGACCCGGAGATGAAGGCCCTCATCAAGCCCGGCGACCGGGTGGACGTCCTGGTCACTTTCGACGCGCTGATGAACGACGGGCGCAAGGAGAAGGTCACGGCGACCATCCTCCAGAACGTGCTGGTCATCGCGGTCGGCTCCAACCTCGGGCAAGGGATGAACGCCAAGCAATTCAAGCTGCAGGCCGCCGCCGAGGACAAGACCGCGGCCTTCTCGGAGAAGGCGACGGCCAGCCTTGCGCTGAACCCGAACGAGGCGCAGTACCTCGCACTCGCCCTCAAGCAGGGCGAGCCGACGGTGATCATGCGGGGCTTGGGAGACGTCGAGATGCACCCCATGGAGATGGCGAGCTTCCGCAAACTGTTCCGCTGACATGAAAAGTCCACTCTGGACGGTCCTGGCGCTCGCCGCCGCGCTTGCGCGCGCGGCCTCGGCTCAACCCGAGGACTCGCTGATCGCGGTCTCCGCGGACATCGTCGAGATCTCCGGCTCCGCCCAGCGCGACCTGGGATTCGCGTGGACGCCGTTTTCCGCGGGAGTGGGCTTCGCGGAGAAGACCATCCCGGGCATCTATAAGCTGGGCGACTTCGCCCGCCAGACCCAGCTGCAGACCTCGCTGAAGATGCTGGAGACGGAGGGCAAGGCCCAGCTCTTGAGCAACCCGAAGGTCGTCGTCCAGGCCCAGTCCCAGGCGAACTTCGTCGTGGGCGGAGAGGTCCCCTTCCCGTCCGCCAACGGCAACGGCACCGTCACCGCCGATTGGAAGAAGTTCGGCGTGATCCTCAACATCGTCCCGGTCATCAACCCGAACAAGAAGGACACGATCCGCGCCGAGCTCCAGCTGGAGGTCTCGAACGCCGATTATTCGAAGGCCGTCCAGGTCGGCAACACCTCCGTGCCGTCCATGATCACCCGCCAGGTCCAGACCGCCGTCGAGCTCAAGAGCGGGGAGACCCTGGTGATCGGCGGCCTGAAGTCCAGCTCGAAGAGCTCGACCAAGACCAAGGTCCCCTTCATCGGGAGCATCCCGCTCATCGGGCTGCTCTTCACCTCGACCAGCGTCATCGAGGAGCAGAAGTCCCTCTTCCTGTTCATCACGATGGAGATCGTCAAATAGCATGGGCGACAGCGAGCCGGGGCGGGTCGTCGTCTTCACGGGGCCCAAGGAGGGTGTGGGAAAGAGCACCGCCTGCCTCAACTTGGCTCTCGCCTGGGCCGGCAGCCAGAACCGGAAGGTCGTCATCGTGCACATGGACCCTTTGTGCCGCGACGACCTGAGCTACGCGCTGGGCAACCTGAACCCGCCCTCGCTGGCGAGCATGGCCCAGCTCGTGGGCGAGAACCCGACCGGAGGCCTGGGACGCCTGCTCAAGGGCCGCATCCCGATCTCGCAGTGGGGCGTGGGGCTCCTGCCCCTGGCGTCCTCGCGCTCCGAGTTCCAGAAGCTCTCGCCGGACGTCGTCGTGAAGGTCCTGGGCTCGCTGTCCGAGACCTACGACCTTTTCCTGGACGTGGACCCGTGCTTCCCGATGCAGATATTCTCGTTCGACCTGGCCGACCTGATCTACTGGGTCTGCCTGCCTCAGCGCTCGCATTTCACGGCCACTTACGCGCTCTTCAACGAGATCAAGGCCCTCCACTTCTCGCTCGAAAAGTTCGAGGTGGTCATCAACCAGGCCAACCTCCCGGGCGCGCTCGTGCCCAAGGAGGTCTCCTCCTTCTTCCGCGGCATGCAGAAGAACGTGCTCGCCTACATGCCGTGGGAAGACTCGATCCCCGAATACGCGAACACGCAGAAGATCCTCGTCGTCGAGCAGCTGCAGAACGACTGGGTCAAGTCGCTGCGCGTGCTGCTCGGCCGGCTCATGGAGGTCAATCCGTCGGCCAAGCATTGGGAGAGCTCGAGCTCGGCCGCGGAGTTCTCCGCGTCGGCCGACATCCTCTGGAAGCCGACCGCCCCGGCCTCGCCCTCGGACGCGCCGAAGCCCTCCGCCGTCGCGACCGCCGCGTCCGGCCCCGTCCCGGACAACTGGGACGAGCTGAAGGGGAAGGTCCACAAGCTCGTCGTCGCGGCGATGGAGACCGAGCGCATCCGCATCTCCGACGATCCGAAGCAGAACGAGGACAACCGCGCGAAGGTCGGGCAGATCATCGAGAACCTCCTCCAGCGGGAGCCTAGCCTCGCCCTCTCCCGCGCCCAGCGCGAGCAGTTCGTCGTCGAGCTGGTCGATGAGATCCTCGGCCTGGGCCCGCTGCAGGCGCTGCTGCGCGACCCCGGCATCAACGAGATCATGGTCAACGCGTTCGACAAGATCTACATCGAGCAGAAGGGCCAGCTCGTGCTGCTGCCGATGCGCTTTCGCAACGACGAGCAGGTCGTCCAGGTCATCAAGCGCATCGTCGCCCCCGTCGGCCGCCGCATCGATGAATCCGTTCCGCTCGTGGACGCCCGCCTGAAGGACGGCTCGCGCGTGAATGCGATCATCGCCCCGCTGGCCGTCTCCGGCCCGACGCTCACGATCCGCCGCTTCTCCGCCAAGCCCTTCACGCATACGCAGCTGATCAGCTTCGGCGCCTGCACCCCCACGTTCATCGAGTTCCTGCGCGCCGCGGTCATCGTCAAGAAGAACATGCTGATCGCCGGCGGCACCGGCACCGGGAAGACCACCTTCCTCAACATGCTCTCGAACTTCATCCCGGACGGCGAGCGCATCATCACCGTCGAGGACACGGCCGAGCTGCGCCTGCTGGCCGATCACTGGATCCGCCTCGAGTCGCGCCCGCCGAACATCGAGGGCAAGGGCGAGATCACGATCCGCGACCTCATCAAGAACTGCCTGCGCATGCGCCCCGACCGGATCGTCGTCGGCGAGTGCCGCGGCGGCGAGTCGCTGGACATGCTGCAGGCGATGAACACCGGCCACGAGGGATCTCTCGCGACCCTCCACGCGAACACCCCGACCGAGTCGATCAGCCGCCTCTCCGCGATGTGCCTGATGTCGGGCATCGAGCTGCCGATGAACGTCCTCATCGACATGATCTCGAGCGCGGTGCACATCTTCATCCAGATCACCCGCTTCGCCGACGGCAAGCGCCGCGTGACCTACATCTCGGAGTGCGTCGGACGCGACGGCCAGCGGGTCATCACCAAGGACATCTACCGCTTCATCCAGACCGGCATGGACGAGAAGGGCACGAGCTTCGGCTACTTCACGGCCATGGACTACGTCCCGCACTGCTACGCCGAGATCCAGCTCAAGGGCCTTCCGGTCCCGCCGGAGGCGTTCTGGAGCGAGCGCACCAAGAAGAAGAAGGGCCTGCCCAACGCGATCGACGAGCTGATCAAGGCGGGCATCAACGTGCCGGAAGACGCCGAGGCCGTCGCGACCGGCGGGGGGGACTGATGCTCCGCGCCCTCCTCGCCGTCCTGATCCTGTCCGCCGCGGCCGCGAGGGCCTCGGCCCAGCAGCTCTTCACCGGAGAAGAGATCACCTATCTCGTGGGGCGCAAGGCGGGCGACACGAAGGTCGACGGCGCCGAGACGCGCGTCCAGTACTTCTATCACTACTTCAAGAAGGACCGCGACCCCGCGCTGCCCGCGCCGAAGTGGGTCGAGCAGACGCTCGATGCCATGCTGAAGCGGCCGGTCTGGCAGGACCCCGAGGAGGGCGTCCTCAACGAGGCGCAGATCTGGCAGGCCCCGGTCTCCGTGCTCTATGAGTTCTTCGAGCTCGTCCGCAAGAGCTTCCCTCCGGCCGACGGGGGGCAGTCCGCCGCCCCGGGGAGCCTCCTGCGAGACTACGAGGACAACCGCATCCGCTTCCAGATGTCGCTGGACCGTCTCGTGCGCGCGCGCCTGGGCAATTCGATGGGCGGCCGCGGCCGCGCCGTGCTGGCCCACTTCGACTCGATCAACAAGCAGATGGACAGCGTGATGGACGGACTGATCAACGGCGACACCCAGCGCTACAAGGACGCCGTGATCGCCATCGGCGCGCTCAGCAACGCCGCCTTCGACGTCCTCCAGTCCGGGCCCCGCGGCTACGCGCCGTCGCCCCCGGCCTCGGGAGCGCCCAAGACGGCGGCCCTGATCTTTCTCTTTTTCGGCATCGTCTGCGCCTTCATGGCCGCCTACGCCGTGGGCAGCCTCAACGAGGAGAAGATCCAGCAGGGCGTGGAGCGCTACAAGGCCAAGGCGAAGGAGTGGGCCCACGAGTATGAGCGGCAGTTCATCGTCATCAAGATCCATTATCTCGTCGGCGCGCCCATCGCGCTGGGCATGCTCTTCGGGCTGCTGACCTTCGACCTCTTCGGCTTCCTGATCTTCACGGGCTTCGGCGTCTACGCGGGCCTGACGCTGCCGGGCTGGCTGCTGCTGAACATCCGCTTCCGGCGCGGCATGAAGTGCGAGGCGCAGCTGATGGACGCGATGGTCCTGATGTCGAACGGCCTCAAGTCCGGCATCGACCTGATCGGCTGCATCGAGATGGTCACCAAGGACCTCCAGCCTCCGATCTCCGAGGAGTTCAGCCTCTGCCTGAAGAACTACCACCTGGGCACGAGCATGGAAAAGGCCCTCGAGGGCGTCGAGGACCGCGTGCAGAGCCGCCTGCTGTCCTACATGATCAAGGCCGTCGTCATCCAGCGCTCCGTCGGCGGCAACCTCACCAAGATATTCGACCGCATCGTCGAGAACATCCGCGAGGAGTCCAAGCTCGCCGAGAAGACCGCCGCGATGACGGCCCAGCAGCGCATCCAGGCCATCGTGGTCGGCGTGATGCCTTGGATCATGCTGATCGTCATGTTCCTCTTCCAGCCCGGCCCGATGAAGGAGTTCTACTTCTCGGGGCTGGGCGTCTTCACGCTGATGTTCTGCACGATCTGGATCGGCATCGGCATGAAGATCGTCAACAAGCTGGGGGACATCAGTGTCTGAACCTCCCATCGGCCCCGGGATGCACTGGCTCCTGTTCGGAGTCGCCGTGTTCGGCTCGTTCGCGGCCTACACGGCGGCCAACCGCATGTTCGCCCCGCCCGGCGAGGGCGACGAGGGCGACCTCTCCAAGCTCGCCAAGAAGGAGGTCGGGACCAGCTCCGCGTTCTCCTCCCTCAACCCGAACGGCAGCCCTCTCGACCGCCTGGACCTCTTCCTGCTGAAGACCTTCCACCTCGACGTCAAGCTCGAGGAGCTGCACATGATGATGGGGAGGCCGCAGAAGCCGTCTCCATTGGACATGCTGCACCTCAAGGAGTTCTTCGCCGCCGCCTTCGCGCTGGGGCCGTTCCTCATCACCGGAGAGTGGATCCTCATCCCCTTCGGGGCGATCGGCTTCCTCCTGCCCGATTCCATCTTCAACGGACGCATCCGCACCCGCCAGCAGGCCATCATGCGCAACTTCCCGACCATGGTGGACCTGATGGCCCTGACCATCGAGGCCGGCCTCGACTACATGGCCGCCATCGAGCGGATCCTCAAGAACATCCGTCCCGAGCACCGCACGGAGCTGGAGAGGGAGTTTGAGAAGATGGTCAACGAGGTCCAGCTCGGCTACACGCGCCGCGACGCCTTGAAGCGCCTGGCCCTGCGCACGGGCCTTCCGGAGGTCAGGTCCTTCGTGGGCCTCATCATCCAGTCCGACGAACTGGGCACCAGCCTCGTCGAGCTCCTGCGCAACTACGCCGCGGACATGCGCTTCAGGCGCCTGAACAAGGCCGAGAAACTGGCCGCCCAGGCCGCGACCAAGATGCTCATCCCGCTCTTCATCTTCATCTTCCCGACGGTGTTCATCATGATGCTGGCACCCATGATGAAGAGCCTCATCTCCGGTGGGCTGGGCTTCTGATGAAACATGACGACTCCGCCTTGGTCGAGCGGTCGAACCAAAACTCGCACCGGTGCGAGTTCCAGGGGCGTCGCCCGGGCGGCGATCCAGAGGAACGGCGAGGAAACGGCGGTCGGAAGGGTTTCCGTCGGGATTTGGCGCGACGACGGCGTCCCAGCCGTTATTGCGCCGTAAGCCGCGGAGCGCCGCTAAGCGCGGGTCAAACCCGCGCGGTCCCGACGGAGACCCTTCCGACCGCCATTGCCATGATGATCCTGCTCATCGTATTTCTCGTCGCCGCCGCGGGCCTCGCGCGCGCCCAGGCGCCGAAGGCCAAGGACACCGAGGGCCTTTTCCTCGACATGTCGAAGCTGAACCTGGGGACCATCACCTCCGAGGACGACAAGAAGAAATACATCTACACCATCCAGCTCGAGAAGGCGCGGGTGACGCGCAAGACCCTCAAGAACGTCTACGAGAACGCCTTCGACCTCTACCGCCAGGGCCAGTACGAGGCGGCCAACGAGCTGACCCGGAAGATCCTGAGCATCGACCCCGGCTACCAGGACGCTTCCATCCTCAACCGGGCGGCCCTGGACCTCCGGGGCACGACGAAGCCGATGGCCTCCGAGCGCCGGATGCTGGAGGACCGCTTCGAGGAGGGCATGGCCCTCTATCGGCAGGGCCGCCTCGTCGAGGCGGCCGAGCGCTGGGAGGAGGTCTCCAAGCTCTCGCCGAGCAACCTGAAGTCCCGCTATTGGCTGAAGAAGACCCGCGTGGAGATGGCGGAGGAGCACTACAACCGCGGGCAGAAGGCGTACCGCCAGCACCGCCTGCGCGAGGCGCTCGACCAGTGGTACGCAGCACTCGTCCTCAATCCGAAGTATCCCCGGCTGACGCAGGCCATCGCCAAGGTCGAGACGGAGGCGCGCGAGCAGGACGCCAACGAGAAGCTTCAGAGCGCGCTCCATCTCTACGAGCAGGGCCTCGTGCTGGAGTCTTTGAAGATGCTCGACTCGGTCCTCGAGGCCGGGCCCGGCAACGCCAAGGCCCAGAAGCTCCAAGCCGAGATCCGCGCGGAAGTGGCCAATCAGCACGTCTCGGAGGGCCGCCGCCTC
>MGUL01000048.1:13136-20685 GCA_001800005.1 Elusimicrobia bacterium RBG_16_66_12
CCAGTACGACAAGGCCGTCGTGGAGTGGAGGCACGCCGTCGAGTACGGCTACGACCCCAAGGCCGCCGACCAGCTCACCGCGCGCGCCAAGGAGCAGATGCGGCGCGAGGAGGGCGCCCGGAAGCGGGCCGCCGAGCTGGCCAAGCAGAGGGAGGAGGACGCCAAGAAGAAGGAGGAGGAGAAGATCGCCGCCGACGCGAAGAAGGAGGAGGACAAGGCGAAGGCGGCGCAGGGGGCCGCGACGGCCGCCGCCTCCCAGGCGCCGGCCGCGGCCCCGACGGCGGCCGTCTCCAACGAGAGCGCCAAGCAGCAGTCCGGACAGGCCTACCTGGAGGGGATGATCTTCTTCCAGCAGCAGAACTACGACAAGGCGCGCGAGAAATTCCTGCACGCCAAGCAGCTCGACCCGGGCAACGCCGACGCCATCCAGGGCCTGGAGCGCATCGAGAGGCTCTATGGGACGGGACAATGAGGCTTTCCTCCAAGTGGTTCATGTGGTTCACCGGGATCGGCATCTACGTCATGTTCCTGGGCGGGATTTTCTATTACAACCTGTTCAAATGGACCTTCGACGAGAAGCTCAAGCAGGAGTCGATCGACATGGTCCGGCTCTACGCGCCGACCCTCATCGAGGGGCTTTCCCGCAATCAGGGCGCGATCACCATGGCGGAGTTCGACACGGTCTCGCGCTTCTCCAAGGACGACCGGGTCGCTTCGCTCCTCTATCTCAATAAGTACGGCGAGGTCCGATGGTTCAAGGACCCGTCGATGATGACGAAGTCCTTCGACGACTTCACCCGCCAGGTGAGCCTGCCCACCGACGCCATCGAGCAGGCCTGGCTGGCCAAGACCCCGATCGTGCGCGCGGTGCCCAACATGCCGCTCTACGACATCGCCATTCCGTTGGCGCTGCGAGGAGACGTTTTAGGAGTGCTCAACCTGCAGATCAGCCGCGAGGGCGTGGTCAAGGTCATCAACAAGGCGATGCACAAGTACGCCGTGGGCGCGGTCGGCGTCCTCCTCCTTTTGGGCATCCCGCTCTACTTCTTCCTGCATCACTTCGTCATCAGCCCCCTGCTGAACCTGCGCGACGCCGTCGAGGCGATCTCCTTCAAGAGCCTCGAGCTCAAGTTCCCGGCGCGCAACGACGAGATCGGCGAGCTGGCCGGCGTCTTCGGCATCTTCCTCTCCAAGGTGAAGGCGGAGATCGCCAATTCGATGGTGAGGGAAAAGTCCCGCGGCGTGGCCGAGGCGCGGTGGTGGGAGTCCATCCTCAAGGCGGTCGTCTCCAAGAACCACCGCGCGATCGTCGTCGACGAGGACAACAGCGTCCTTTACACGAATTTCCCCGTGACGGGCACGGCGACCACCGACGGCAAGCTCCATCTGCTGGACGTCATCGACAGCCAGCAGCAGGACGTGCTGCGCCTGGTCAGCGTCGCGCTCGACAACCCGAACCAGGTCAAGGAGGCGGACACCGTCTTCCGCTCCGAGCCCTGCCACGTCAAGGCGGTCCACCTCGACGAGGACGGCGAGACGAAGCGCACCCTGATCATCTTCGAGTCGAAGAGCGTCGGCGTGCGCATTTGAGCGCGGCCCTTTCTCCTCTTGCGCGTCTGTGCCGCTTCTGTTAAGCTTGTCTGGCATTCAACCGCCTATTAAGGAGACAGCAATGAGCTATCGAGTCAAGCGGATCGATCCTTACTGGATGAAGAATCCCATCCTTCCGATCGTGGCGGTGGCGGGCGTGCTCGTCGCCTTGGTCGCCGTGCAGCGCGCGATGTTCCCCGTGGCGATCGGCGGCGCCGTCGTCGGCGGAGTGGCCGTGTTCCTCTCGACCAAGCCCGCGGTCTCCGCGGTGCTGGCCACGCTGGGACTCCTCGGCGGACTGACGACATTCCTCATCGTGCCGAACTCGCAGAACGCGGCGATGACGGTCCCGTTGAGGCTGCTGTCGACGGTCCTCTTCACGCTCTTCTACACCGTCTTGATGGACGGCGTGGTCCTGCTGATCGCCGTGCTCTACAACCTCTTCTCGGGCGTCATCGGCTTGGGCGGCCTGAGCCTGGACCTCGAGGACGAGGGCGAGAGCGAGGCGTAAGGCGGGATGCGCGTCAACGTCGTCTACGCTTCCCGCGAGCCGAACCGCGCGGCCGTGATCCTCGAGGCCCTCCAGGCCGCGGGGATGTCGGTCACCGTCGCGCAGAGGGCCAAGGAAGTCAACGGCCTGCTCGCCCACCGCGGCTGCGATCTGCTCCTCGTCGGCCAGAAGCTGGTCGACGAGGACGGCGTCGAGTTCGTCCGGGCCCTGCGCACCAAGGGCCCCGCCAAGCAGATGCCGATCATCGCCCTTGTCGAGCACGCCGACCAGCCCGCCGCGGCCGCCTCCTCGGGCCAGCACGCCTACGCGCTCTTCGGGCGCGGCGGTCCCGCCCCGGCGGCGGCGCCGGCCCCCTCGGCGAAGGATCGCGTCTCGTTGCGGCTGGCCTTCTTCCAGGCGGGGGCCGACGAGTGCCTCTCGCTCAACTGGGACACCGCGGAGTGCCTGGCCCGCATCAAGGCGGTCCTGCGCCGCACTCAGTCCAGCGCCCCCGAGGAAATCATCAAGATGGGGGAGATCGAGCTCAATCTGACGAGCTACACCCTGCACGTGAGCGGCAAGCGCGTTCCGCTCACCTCCAAGGAGCTGGACCTGCTCTACGTCTTCCTGAGCTCCTCCAACCGCGTCCTCTCGCGCCCGTATCTGATCGAGCGCGTGTGGGGCTACAACTATTTCGGCTCGCCGCGCACCGTGGACGTGCACGTCAGGCGCCTGCGCGAGAAGCTGGGCAAGGCCGCCCGGCACATCACGACGATCCCCTGCGTGGGCTACAAGCTCGTCCCCCCCGGCGCGGAAATGAGGAGATGAAATGACGAACCCCACGAAGCTGCTCATCATCGACGACGACGCTCACCTGCGCGAGAGCCTGGCCGAGGTCCTGGAGCTCGACGGCTTCGAGTGCCACCAGGCCGGCGCCGCCAAGGAAGGCATCTCGGCCGCTCAGAAGATCGAGCCCGAGGTCGTGATCATGGACATCCAGCTGCCGGATTCCTCCGGCTTCCAGATCTGCCAGGAGCTGCGCAAGCGCTCCAAGACCATGATCCTGATCATGATGACCGGGCGCTTCCTCTCCTCCGAGGAGAAGAAGCAGGGCTTCGAGCTCGGCGCCGACGAGTACATCACGAAGCCGTTCGACTTGGCCGAGCTGTCCGCCCGCATCAAGCAACTCCTCTCGCGCAACGCGTCCCGCGGCTGAGGGAGCCGGGGGCGAATCCCTAGCCCATGGCTTCGAAGAGACGCGGCAAGCTCGCCTACAAAATCCTCTTCTGGTTCCTCCTCATCTCGCTGGGGCCGATGGTCTTCGTCGGGTTCCAGCTGGTCAGCATCTCCCAGCAGTCCCTGCGCAAGGAGACCTTGGCCATGCAGGAATCCCTGACGGTGGGATTCGCCGACACCGTCCAGAAGTACGTGACCACCTTCCGCAACGTCCTGACGGAGACCTCCGGGCTCGAGGACTTCGTCACGATGAGCCCCGTCAAGCAGCAGCAGTACCTCAACCGCATCCTCCAGATCCACCTGGCCGTCCTGGAGATCTCCGTCCTCAACGACAAGGGCGTCGAGGCCCTGCGCGTCGGCCGCTTCCTAGGGCCCAACCCGGAGATGCGCGATTTCAGCCGCGAGGACGTATTCCAGACGGCCGTTGGGGTCAAGGGCCAGTACATCGGCCGTCTCGAGCGCTTCCAGGGCCTCTACCCCACCGTGACCGTCTCGGTCCCGATCCTCGACGGCCGCGCGGGCGCCGCGCGCATCGTCGGCGTGCTGGCGGCCCGCATCAGCCTCAACCCGCTGTCCACCATGCTCGCCATGGAGTTCCCCGCGACCGGCAAGAGCCAGGCCGCGGTCGTGGCCCCCGACGGCTTCCTGATCGCCCACTCGGACCCCAAGGAGATCTACAAGCCCGATGCCCGCCTGTCCGAGGACGTCTTGAAGGTCGTCACCACGCAGTCGAGCGAGCGCGGCGGCGGGGAGATGGCCCTGCCGGACGGGCGGCGCCTGCTGGCGGCTTTCGCGGAGACCCGGGATCTGGGCTGGATCGTCTACGTCCAGCAGCCGATCGAGGCCGCCAATCAATCAGCCGAGGAGATGCGGTCCCAGATCGTGACCGTCCTGGTCGGGGTCGTGCTCGTGACCGTGCTCCTCTCGCTGTGGGTCGCGGGCCACATCACCCAGCCCATCCGCATGCTCAAGGAGGCGGCCGACCGCCTCGGCCGGGGGCAGTTCGAGGACCTGCCCGACGTGGTGACGACCAACGACGAGATCGGAGACCTGGCGCAGACCTTCCTCGGCATGAGCGAGTCGCTGAAGGAAAAGACGGGCGAGCTCATCCACGCCAAGCAGGAGCTGGAGAAGTTCACGAAGTTCCTTGAGAAGCGGGTCGACGCCCGCACGCGCGAGCTCAAGGCCGCCCAGGACGAGCTGATCAAGAAGGAGCGCCTGGCGGCCATCGGCCAGATGGCCTCCGTCGTCGGCCACGAGATCCGCAACCCCTTGGCCGTCATCAACAACTCGATCTATTTCATCAAGACCAAGCTCGCGACGGCCGGCGAGCCGGACCCGAAGATCGCCAAGCACATCAAGATCATCGAGTCCGAGATCCAGCAGGCCAACGGCATCATCAACGAGATCCTGACCTACTCGCGCCAGCGCGAGCTCAAGTGCGAGCGCGTCCAGCTCAACGCCTGGCTCGAGGAGCTCCTGTCGGTCTACCCTTTGGCGCCGCACATCCAGCTGGAGAAAATCCTCGCCCGGGTCGACGTCCCCGTGGACATCGACACCACCGAGATGCAGCAGGCGGTGCGCAACCTCATCGGCAACGCCGTCGAGGTGATGCCGGCTCCGAAGGGGGGCAAGCTCACGGTTCGGACCTATATGCCCGAGCCCGGCTGGGCCGCCATCGACGTCGGCGACTCCGGCGCGGGCATCCCGCAGGACGTCCTCGACAAGATCTTCGCGCCGTTCTTCACCACCAAGGCGCGCGGCACGGGGCTGGGCCTGGCCGTCGTGCGCAAGGTCGTCGACCGCCACAAGGGGCGCGTCGACGTCGAGAGCCGGGTCGGCGCGGGGACGACCTTCAAGCTCATACTGCCCGCCGCCGTTTGAGAGGACAATGAAAGGGAAGATCCTGATCGTCGACGACGACGCGAACATGCGGGAGAGCGTCAACGACAACCTCGAGGCCGCCGGCTACGAGGCCGCGCAGGCCGGCAGCACGGCCGAGGCCGTTGCCCAGGTCAAGAAGGCCGCCTTCGACGTGATCTTGATGGACTACAACCTGACCGACGGCACGGGCATCGACGCGATCAAGCAGATCCGCGCTCTCAACGCGAAGAGCCAGATCCTGATGATCACGGCGCACGCGTCCCTCGACACCGCGCTGAAGGCCATTCAAGAGTCCGTCGACGACTTCCTGACCAAGCCCGTCAATTTCGACTCGCTGATGCGCGCCATCGACAAGTCCCTGGAGAAGATGCGCCTCAAGACCGAGAACGAGCGCCTGATCGTCGACCTTCAGAAGGCCAACGACCAGCTCGGGCACCTGTCGGCGATGAAGTCCAAGTTCATGTCGATGGCCTCGCACGACCTCTCCAACTCCCTGATGACCCTTCAGGTCAGCTTCGAGATGCTGGCGGCGACGATCGAGCCCGACGACGACCAGAAGAAGCGCATGCAGTACATCTCCAGCGGCATCAGCCAGATCGCGAGGCTCATCGAGGACCTGGTGGACTGGGCGTCGATCGAGCAGGGCAAGTTCCGCCTGGAGACGAACCTCTTCGACCCGGGCGGGATGGTCGAGGAAGTGGCGGTGGGGCCCCAGGCCCGGGCCGCCTCGCGCGGCCTGGCTCTCAAGACCGAGATCGCCCCGGGCCTGCCGACCATCAGCGCCGACAAGAAGCGCCTGTCCCAGGTGCTCAACAACCTCCTCGAGAACGCCATCCGCCACACGCCCAAGGGCGGCGCGATCACGGTCAAGGTCGCGCGCGAGGGCGCCTCCGTCCGCTTCGCGGTGCAGGACACCGGAGAGGGCATCCCGGCCTCCGACCTCACGCGCATCTTCGAGAGCTTCTATCAGGGCTCCGGCGCCTCCGGGGGCTCCGGAGGCGGGCGGCTCGGCCTGGGGCTTTCCATCTCGCGGGAGATCGTCCAGAGCCACAAGGGCCGCATCTGGGTGGAGAGCGCGGGCAAGGGGAAGGGAGCGACGTTCCTTTTTACGATTCCGACCGCGCCGTAGACGGTAGTGAAGCGGCCCCCCTTGAAATCCTCGCCCATGTCCTTTATACTCTTATTAGATTCTAATTAAATGCGAGGTGGCCATATGCTGAATATTCGACAGGATATTCATTCGTTGACGGACTTCAAGCGTCACACCGTCAATTTCGTGAAGCAACTCAAAAAGCTCCATCGCCCTTTAGTCCTGACGGTCAACGGAAGAGCGGAGGTTGTCGTCCAGGATGCGGAGTCCTACCAGAGGCTTTTGGAGATATCGGAAAGCTTCGAGGCTATTTCAGCCGTCCAGGAGGGGTGGGCGCAGGCTGAACGCGGGGAGGGGATGTCTCTGGAGAAATTCGATAAGCGCATGCGCAGCAAGCATGGGATATCGCGTTAGGTTGACGCCGCGTGCGCAGAGGGACGTGGAGGAACTCTATCGATGGGTCATCCTCATCGCACCTCATCAGGGGGGCGTGTGGTACAACGGTCTGAGGGATGCGATCAAATCCCTGTCCGATCATCCCCAGAGATGTCCGATCTCCCCGGAAGGGCGGGAACTCCGCAAGCAGGTGAGGCAGTTGCTTTATGGGAGGCGACCTTATCGCATCCTGTTTCGGATCAAGGAGAAGGAGGTCGATATCCTGCACGTTCGGCGAGGAGTGCGCAAGTCTTGGGCTCCTTCGGAGGATGAGATCGAATGATGGATTGCGATCATTGGCCCGTGCGGGGCTTATGCCACAATATGCGGATCTTAAGCGCGCGTTCGCTGAACGCGGACCTTGACAAGAAGCGGAAACACCGTTATTAATTACGAGTCATTGTGCTAGACTCGGCAGAATATTGAGGAGGAATGATGGCTGCGACCAAGGCTGCGCCTAAAGCTGCGCCCAAATCCGCTTCCAGGAAGAGGGTCCGCGTCCTCATCGCCGACGACCAGACCCTGTTCCGCGAGGGCATCAAGGACCTCCTCGACAACGAGAAGATGGTCGAGGTGATCGGCGAGGCCGCGGACGGCCAGGAAGCCGTCCGGCTGGCCAAGAAGCTCAAGCCCGACGTCATCTTGATGGACATCAAGCTCCCGCACCTGGACGGCGTCTCCGCCACGCGCCTGATCCGCAAGGAGTGCCCCAACACCAACGTGCTGATCCTCTCCAGCTACGAGGATGAGGCGCACGTGATGGAGTCGATCCAGGCCGGCGCCAACGGCTACCTCTCGAAGATGCTGCCGGCCGCGGAGCTCGT
>MGUL01000048.1:20705-27505 GCA_001800005.1 Elusimicrobia bacterium RBG_16_66_12
CCAACGACGGCGTGATGATCCCCCAGCAGATGATGGGCAAGCTCCTTCAGGGCCTGCGCCAGATGTCCTCCAATGACGGGTCCTCCCCCGTGGCGCTGACCAAGACCGAGATCCGGGTCCTCGTGCTGCTGGGGTCCGGGATGTCGAACAAGGAGATCGCGGCCAAGATGGGTTGCTCGGTCAAGACGATCAAGAACCACCTCAACGCGGTCTTCCAGAAGCTCGAGGTCAGCAACCGGACCGAGGCCGTCGTCAAGGGCATCGAGATGGGCCTGATCTCGCCGGAAGAGCCGAACTGACGCGGGCGCGGCAGCCCCCGAGCCCCTTGACAAAAGAGGAATTCGTCTCCCAGCTGGAACAGGGAGCCTCGCACCTCGCGGGGCTTCCGGTCTCTGCGCTCGTCCTGCGTTGGACCGCCGACGCGCTCAAGCGCGGCGAGCCCCCGTGGTGGAAGGCCGTGGCCAAGGCCTGGGAGAAGCGGCGCTTCGTGGCCTGGAGCGAGGCCTGGAGCCTATACCTGACCGCGCTCCACTTTTCGGCCTTGAGCGACGCCGAGTGCCCGCTCGTGCCCTTCTTCCCCTCCTGCGGCGGGACGGCCGAGGCCGAGCCGGGGCCCGGGCTGGCCAAGTTCTTCGCCGACGCCCCGGGCTCCTTCTTCGAGAACCTCAGCGAGCGCCACCGCCGGACTTATGTCGCGCCCCGCGCCGCGATGTGGCTGAGTCCCGCCCTGCTCTTCTTCCAGCGCCGCGGCCTGCCCTACTATGTCGTGGAGGTCAACGCGGGAGCGGGGCTGAACCTGGCGCCCGACGTCGTCGCCAAGCAGAAAGGCTTCGACTCGAGCCTGGTCGCCGCGCGCATCGGCCTGGATCCCCAGCCCTTGGACCTCTCCGACATCGCCTCGCGCCGGTGGCTGACGGCCGGCATCTGGCCCGACGACCTGCCGGCCATCGCCCAGCTCGACGCGGCCATCGAGGCCGTGCAGAAGCGGTCGCAGGACGAGGCGAGCTTCATCCAGCTGGCCCCCTGCGCGCCGGAGCAGGCGCCCGCCTTCGTGACCCAGAACATCCCGTCCGACGACGCCGACGTGGGCCTACTCCTCTTCAACATGGGCACGACGGTGCGCATGACCGACGCGGAATACGCGGCCTACGGGACCGCCGTCGCCGCGATGCTCAAGCCCTGGGGCGACCGCGGCCTCTGGGTCGAGATGGAGAACGTGCGCGGCGAGACCTACTCCGCCACCTACCAGCTGCGCGTGCACCGCCTGGCGGAGGGGGCCATGCGCGGGATGGTCATGGCGAGCGCGGACCTGGGCAGCTCCAAGCACTCCTACGCCGAAGCCGCCGCGGCCTTCCTCAAATAACCTCTTTTTTACCTTTTCGACCTTGAATTTTAACCGGTCGGGGGGTATCCTCCTCCCATGAGTCTGTGGCGCCGCCGCGACGGGCAGATCGTCATTCCGTCGATGCTCATATTCCCGGCGCTGGTGCTCTTCATCTTCCTCATCTACGAGACGGCCAAGCTGTCCCGCGAGAAGATCCGCCATCAGTTCGCGATGGACGCGGCCGCTTTCGTCGAGATGACGAACTACTCCGACTTCCTCAACCGCACCGCCTACGTCAACGGCGCCTTCCCGATGCGCATCTTCGACGAGGGCTACGGCGACTTCATGGCCGAATGCGAGGGCAAGGTCGAGCACTGCGACAAGGTCACCTACGCCTCCATCCTCTTCAACAACGGCGTCTTCCCCCACGACGGCGGGACCTACCCCGCGGGCGCCCACACGGCGGAGACCGACATGACCGGCAATAAGTGGGAGATCAAGTACGGCGGGCTCGGCGCCTCCAAGAACGACTCGGACCCCACGCTGCCCGAGCCCATCCAGCTCTTCACCCAGGAGGACGCCCGCAAGTACTGGCACCCCAAGGACCTGGCCGTCGAGATCTACAAGCTCTACGTGCAGATCTACTCCCTGCTCGGCTCCGTCGAGGACGCGCAGTACACGGTCCTCAAGCGCCTCGCCGGCGACCACAGCTTCATGAAGAAATCCTACTGGCTCAACACCGGCGAGCCGGAGGGCGACAACCTCGTCGCGTCGTTTCGGGCCGCGGCGCCGGATTTCACCTCCAGCAGCGTCGTGAAGGCCAAGTGCCAGAAGACCCTGGACTTCTGCGGCAACGTGCACGTCGGCGGCACGGGACTTCAGCCGTACCGCCCCGAGTGCGTGACCGGCAACAACACCGCGCCGCCGCACACGCTGGACAAATCGGCGGGCTGCGACGAGGGGCTCTTCCAGCTGATGTGGGTCAAGCCCGACGCGATCAAGTCGATGCAGGAGTCCGGCGCCAGCGGCTACCCGGGCATCTCCCTCGCGATGAACTGGGCCATACCGGAGAAGAACTATTGGAACGTGGATTTCAAAACGGAGATGAACCAGCGCTACCCGAACGGAACCCTGCACACGACCATCTCGCTCAAGGGCGATCCCGCCTCCCAGCCGGCCGTCTGGCCCAACCCCACCCCCAAGTTCCAAGTGAGACAATATCCATGAACCGGCGGGGGCAGGCGATGACGGAGACGGTCCTGCTGTTTCCGCTCTTCATGTTCTTCCTTTTCGCCTTCGCGAAGATCTTCGCGCTGCTGATCCTGGTCCAGAAGATCGAGATCGCGTCCACCTACGCCGCGCGGCGCTGGCAGCTGGAGAGCCACCGCAACGCGGCCTGGGAAGGCTGGGACGACGGGACCCTGCGCCAGGACATCCAGGCCAAGGTCCTCTCCTACATCGGCTACGGCTCCGCCTCCGTCAGCATGAACTGGGGCAGCTCCCAGACGGGCGGCAACACGAGCCAAGCCAGCGTGTCCAACTTCCTCGACCTGACGCCGTCCTGCAAGAACGGCAAGGTCCCCGGCGTCGCCGTCCAGCGCACCCAGGTCTGGAACGTGGTGACCGTGACCGTCTGCACCAAGCCGCTGAGCATGCCCTTCTACAAGACGACCGGCTTCGTCTTCGAGTCCACCAAGTACGTCCCCAACCGCGACCGGCCGATCGCCTTCATCCTGCCCGGCCTGGCGCCCTGAGAATTGATACACTGAGCCATGTTCTGGGCTAAGATCCGCCTCTTCTGGCAGCGCTGGTGGGTGCCGATCGTCATCGTCATCGGCCTGACCGTCTCCGTCGTCATCCCGATCTGGTACATGTCGGGGATGGAAGAGAGCGTGCGGCGCTACATCGTCGGCATCAACGTCGCCCAGCTGCCCTGGGGCATCCTGCAGACCCTCGTCTTCGTCAGCTTCCTCTATCTCCTGCAGTACGGCGGCGGCTTCGCCGCCTTTAAAAAGTCGAAGATCGACATGGCCATGGTCCAGGTCCGCTTCTCCGACGTGGTGGGCAACGAGGAGGCCAAGCGCGAGGCCTGGGAGGTCGTCCAGCTCCTGAAGGACCGCGCGATGCTCAAGCGCGTGGGCGGCAAGATCCTCCACGGCCTGCTGATGGTGGGCCCGCCCGGCTGCGGCAAGACGATGCTCGCCAAGGCCATCGCCACCGAGGCGGGAGTCCCCTTCCTCTCCACCTCCGGCTCCGAGTTCGTCGAGATCTTCGTCGGCGTGGGGGCCGCGCGCGTGCGCAAGCTCTTCCGCCAGGCCCGCCAGTACGCGAAGGCCTACGGCGCCTGCATCATCTTCATCGACGAGATCGAGGTCCTGGGCCGCACGCGCGTCGTCTACGACGCCTTCGGCGGCGGCCAGGAGGGCAACTCGACTTTGAACCAGCTCCTCGTGGAGATGGACGGCGTGACCGACACCGACGCGCAGGTCGTCGTCATCGGGGCGATGAACATGGCCGAGCAGGTCCTGGACCCCGCGCTGACCCGGCCGGGGCGCTTCGACCGCAAGATCCGCATCAGCCTGCCCAACCTCCAGGAGCGCCGGCAGATCTTCGAGTACTACGCCCAGAAGATGAAGGTGGACCCCGCCGTCGACATGGCTCGGCTGGCGCGCAAGGCCATCATGAAGTCCCCGGCCCAGATCGAGAACATCCTCAAGGAGTCCGCTCTCATCGCGGCGCGCGACCGGCGCGAGGTCGTCACCTTCAAGGACCTCTCCGCCGCCATCGAGCGCATCGAGCTGGGCGTAGCACACCGCCTCAGCATGACGGCCAAGGAGCGCCAGATGACCGCCTATCACGAGGCGGGCCACCTGATCGTCACCTACCTCTGCCATCCCCTGCACGACGTCTTCAAGGCCTCCATCATCGAGCGCGGCGACGTGCTGGGCGTGGTCCATTACACCCCCCGCGAGGAGATCCACTCCTACGACGTCGACTCCATCTTCGCCAGCATCAAGTCCGCCCTCGGCGGCTACGCCGCCGAGCGCCTGAAGTTCAAGACCAGCACCCAGGGTGTGAGCTCCGACTTCTCGGCCGCGATGACCCAGGCCCACGAGATGGTCTGGCGGCTGGGCATGGGCGAGAGCGGCCTGGTCGGCGACTTCACGAAGATCCCCCAGCACCAGCTCTCGGAGGACCTCAAGAAGAAGCTCAACGAGGAGACCCAGAAGCTCCTGCTGCGCGCCATCCAGGAGGTGTCCCAGCTTCTCAAGACCGAGGAGATCATCCTCGACCGCTTCGCCGCCGAGCTCCTCAAGCGCGAGGAGCTGGACTACGACGAGATCGAAGCGATCTTCGCCGAGTACGGCCGGCCGGCGCGCTCGCTCGCCACGGGGCCCCTGGCCGACTCCCTGACCTCTCCCGACCCCCTGCCCATCCCGGCCAACCCCTCCAGCGCGCGCCTTCCGCCGCTCTCCTGACCACAGGGCCGCCGGTCGGATGTTTGCTTTTGGGTCTTGCGTGAATCGTTCTTAATCGTTATGATTACGATGGCAGGAGGAGCATAGCCATGACCACTCGCGTCTTGACCGCACACGTGCCCGTCAGCTTGGCCAAGCAGGTCGATCTGGCCGCGACTCGTTTGGAACGCTCCCGCGGCTGGATCGTTCAGAAAGCCCTCGTCGACTGGATCGGTCGGGAGGAGGATCGTCGGCGCATGACGCTCGAAGCCTTGGCTGACATCGATGCCGGTCGTGTCGTCGATGATAAGACCGTCCGTTCTTGGGCGGCCGGTCTTGGAAGCGGGAAATCGAAGAAGCGTTCGTGACGCTCGTATGGACGTCCAAGGCGCACGACGATCTGGCGCGGCTCTACGCGTTCCTCTCGAAAGAAAACGAGAAAGCCGCCGCGCGCGCGGTGAGAGGCCTGGTCGCGGCGCCGGCTCGACTTATGGTCCAACCTCGCATCGGTGAAAGGCTCGATGAGTTCGAGCCGCGCGAGGTCCGTCGGATTCTCGTGGGGCGCTACGAGATGCGCTATGAGATCCAGCAGAAGACGATTTATGTGCTTCGTGTTTGGCATACGCGCGAAGATCGTTAGGTAAAAAGACGGTAAGGGCCGGGCCATCCCTTGACAAATTCTCCGGGTGGGGGCTACACTTCGACCGAGGACTATGAGCGTTCAATTGAGCCCCGTGATGCCCCGGTCCGTGGCCGTCGGCAGAGCGGACGACCCGTATAAGAGATATTGGTGGGCCATCCTGGCCGGCTTCGGCCTGACCGGGATGTGGCTCTGCCTTCCCATGATGGAGACCTCCGTCGGGTCCGCGCGCGTGGACACGGGCAAGCTCGCCGCGGACGCCGCCGAACAGAGCCTGGACGCAGCCGCCGGCCCGGGCGGAGCGCCGGGCGACGCCCTCGACCTTTCGATGGACGGCGCCCGCCGCCGGGAGAAGTCCGACGGGGCCGTCGCGTCCATGCTCTACCAGGCGCCCGAGGACCCGCAGGCGGCCTCGGCGGGCCTCGCCCCCCCCGGGGGCTCGGCGTCGGGCTCGTCCACCCTCGCCCAGTCGCTCAAGGCCGTGGGCGACAAGAAGGACGCCTCCTGGGGCGGCGAGAAGGCCCAGCGCGGGTTCTCCTCGCCGGGCCTGGCCGGCTCGCTCTCGGGCCTGGGCCGCTCGTCGGGCGGCTCCAGCGCCTCGGCCGGGTCCGGCATGGGAGCTTTCGGCTCCCGCGACGCCCAGGTCGGCTACTCCTCCGCGCGCGGCCTGCGCGACGAGCCCGACGCGGGCCGGGCGAAGTCGGGCGGCATCGCCGCCCTGAAGCAGTCCGCGCAGATTTCGGCCAACGCCGCCTCCCAGAGCAGCGGCGACGCGGCCTCGAGCGGCCTCAGCCGGGCTTTCGACGGCTCCAAGGCGCAGAACGCCATCGGCGCCGGGGGCAAGGGCGGCGCGGACGCCGGGCTCTACTCCAGCCTGGACGCGGCCCCGGTCAATCTCAAGGCCAACGACCCCAAACTCGACAAGAAGGAGTTCAAGGCCCCGCCCACCGCCGAGGCCGCGGACACTTCGGACGACGACAGCCAGTTGATGAATCAGCTGGCCATGGCGGCGGCGACCGCCGCGATCGGGGGCCTGATCCCCGGCGTGGGCGGCCAGGTCGCGATGGCCATGATGGGCGTGATGATGAAGAATGCCGAGGCCAAGAACCAGCAGTCCGTCGACGAGCACAAAAGCAAGAATGGATGACCGCGCAGTTTTGATGTAGGAGGCCCTATGGCGCAGATGCCCGATATCAAGCCCGAAGTCAACAAGGAGCCGGAGAAGAAGCCCGGGATGCTTTCCGGCCTGTTCGGCGGGGCCGGCGGGGGCTCGGGCGCGGCCGGCCTGGGCGGGCTGGGCGGCGCCGCCGGCGGGGGCCTGCTCGCCACCAAGGCGGGCCTGCTGGCCCTCATCCTGGTGGGCACCACGGTGGCCGGA
>MGUL01000049.1:0-5058 GCA_001800005.1 Elusimicrobia bacterium RBG_16_66_12
ATCCGCGAGACCGCGTCGCGCGGCTGGGGGGGGCTTAAGACCATGGCCCGCGACCGGCGGGCGTGGGGGGCCGCGGCCGGCATCTTCCTGTGGAGCTTCTGCCCCTTCCTCGGCACGGCGCAGTTCTACTACCAGAGCGAGGCCCTGAAGCTCTCGCCCCTCTTCATCGGAGGGCTCTCCACGGCCGGCGGCTTGTCCGGCGTGGCGGGGGCCGCGCTCTTCGCGCGCCTCTGCGCGCGCGAGGGCGCCGCCGCGCGTCTGGCGCGCTGGTCCATCCTGGCCGGCGCGCCGCTGTCCCTGCTGTACCTCTTTTACGTGGGCCCCGGCGCCATCCTGGCGCTGACCGTGCTCTTCGCTCTGACCGGGGTGGTCTTCCGGCTGGCCTGGATGGACCTGGCCGCGCGCCTGAGCCCCGCGGGGGCCGAGGCCACGGGCTTCGCGGCCTTCATGGCGGTCTTCAACATCGCCGCCGCGTCTTCGAACTGGGCTGGGGGCGCGCTCTACGAGCGCCTGGCCGCCTCCCACGGCGCCTACGCGGCGATGGCGGCCCTCAGCCTCGTGGGAACGCTCGGGACTGTGGCCGCCTGGCCCGCCCTGCGCGCGGCTTTAGGGAACGACGCGGCGCGCGCCTAGGTAGCGCTGCTTGTAGTAGTTCTTGTCGAGGTCGGCGTAGGTCACGCCCTTGGACGAGGAGGCGTGCATGAACCTGTTCTTCTTGGCGTCGACGACCATCCCGACATGGGAGACGCCCACGCCCATCGTATTGAAGAACAGCAGGTCTCCGTCGCGCAGGGACGCATCGACCTTGTCGCCCGCCTTCCACTGGTCGCGGCTGACGCGGGGGATCTTCACCTTGTTCTCTCCGTAGGAGTTCTGGGTGAAGGCCGAGCAGTCGATGCCCTTGTGCGTGGTCCCGCCCCAGACATAGGGCGTGCCGAGGTAGGACTGCGCGCTGCCCTCGAGGCCGGGCCAGATCTCGGTGAGCTTTCGGCTCAGGGGGGCCGTCTCGTGGTCTTTCTCTGCGACGACCGCAGCCGGAGCGGCGCCGGGTGCGACGGCGCGGGCGATCTTGGGCGCGGAGGCCGCAGGCTTCGCCGCTGAACCCGCGGGCTTCGTGGCGTAGGCCGGGGACTTGCCCGACGGACGCGGTGAGGGGCGAGACTCGACGGACGATGTCTCTTCGGCGATGGGAGTTTCCGAGGACGGGGCTTCCGGCGTGGCCGATTGCGCGGAGGGAGCCTCCACGGGGGGCTGGACCGAGGCGGGGGGGGCAGCGGCGACGGTCTTGGTGAAGACACCCTCGTAGGCGGGCAGGGCCACGCGGCGGCGCTCCTTCTTGGCCTTGGCGAAGTCGAGCGCGGCGTCGCCGGCGACGCGGCCCGGGCCTTTCCCTTCGAGGACATGACCGAAGAGGTAGGTCGCGTAGTCCTTGGGGTCGTGGCCCTTCTTGGAGGCGTCCACCATCGCCCACTTGAGGATGTTGAAGTCCGAGTCGGGCAGGTCCTTCTCCATCGCCACGCGCACGAGGTCGGCGGCGACGTCTCCGGGGACTCTGTTCTCGGTCAGATGGCGATAGCCGTTGGCCCAGGTCGCCAGGCGGTCGCCGGGGATCTTCTTGCGGTAGCCGTAGAGGGCGATGCCCTCGACGACCTCGGGGTCGGCGCCGCGCGACATCGCCTGGTAGGCGGCGAAGGCGACCTCGGCGACGCGCTCGGCGGGAGCCTCGTCGAAGGAGCCCTCGGTGATGACGTGGAGCACCACGGGGACGGCGTTCTTGCGGCTCTCGTTGACCACCTGCAGGCCGTAGTCGGCGAAGCGGGTCTTGATGGCCGCCAAGAGCCGGTCCCGCCCCGCGGCGTCATAGCCCTGGTCGGAGGCCAGGGCGGCCGCGATGGTCTCCATCACGTTCTTGCGCCCCTGGGCCGAGGACGGGGCCGCCAGCAGGGCCGACAGCAGAAGAATCCGGATCATTTTCGCCTCCTTCGGATCTCGCCCTGCATCTCGCTCTCCAGGTCTTCCATCTGCTTGATCTCCGCTTCGATGAGCGCGTCGGGGCTGTAGTTGTAGGGCTCGGTCTCCGAGATCTGCACCGGGGCCGCCGCGGCGGTCGGCCTCGGCGCGGGTTTGGAGGCCGCGGCCGGCCGGACGGGGGCGGGTTCCGCGGAGGCGATGGCCGCCGCCCCGGGCGAGGCCCCGCCATAGGCGAGCTTCAGTCCCTGCCCCGCCATCCAGCGCCGGGCGACGTCCGAGCGCACGGCGAAGTTGACGGCGGTGATCGCAAGACCGTCGGCGGCCTTGCGCGACATCGAGGTGTTCACTCCGATGATCCGTCCCGATGCGTCGAGGAGCGGCCCTCCGGAATTGCCGCGGTTGATGCTGGTGTCGGTCTGGAAGACATCCTTGCCTTTGACGCCGCCCATGTCGGCGACCACCGTGCTGACGACGCCGGTGGTCAAAGTCCAAAGGCCGCCTTGTTCGGGGTGGCCGATGGCGGCGACCCGGTCGCCCACCGAGACGTTGCGCGGATCGTCCAGGCCGATGGCCGCCGTCCCGGCGGGGAGGCTCGGGACCTCGACCAAGGCCAGGTCCAGGGCCTGATCCCAGGCCACGACCTTCCCCTCGACCGCGCCGGCCAGATCGCGCTTGGGGTCGCCCGCGAGCTTGGCGGGCTTGAAGTAGACGTGTACCGTCTCCCAGGGCCGGCGCGTCGAGTCCCGGATCACGACGTGGGCGTTGGTGAGGATGCGGCGGCGCGCGGCGTCCACCACGGAGCCCGTGCCGAGCTCGCCGGAGCCCTCGGATGAGGCGCACAGGATGAGGACGACGGACTTGGATGCCTTCTGATAGATGGCGCGAGGCTCGAAGGGGACTTCCGCCGACGCGGTCGCCGCGGGCTCCTCGTCGGCCGGCAGGGCCGTCGATGCCGCGGCGGGCGCGGCCTGGCTCTGAGCTTTCAGCTCCGACTGCGCCAGGGCCAGGAGCAGCTGGCCGGCCAGGACATGCGCCGTCGCCTTGGAGTCGTCGTCAAGCGCGCGCTCGAGGGTCGTGCCGCGCACCGACTTGAGGCTCTCGTCGAGCCGGGCCGTTTCCGAGGGGGCGGTCCAGCCGGCTTTGGCCTCCCGGAGCTGGACGCCGGAGGGCGCCAGCGAGCGCGCGTAGGCGCCCCAGCCCGCGGCCACCAGGGCCTTGTCGTTGATGCGCGAAGCCGGGCCCGTCAACAGGGTCTTGACCGCGACGGGCAGCGGAGTCTCGCCGGCCCAGGACTCCAAGGCCGCGGAGGCGTCCGGCTTGGCCTCGGCGCCGCCCGCGACGGAGAGCGCCTGCGTGAACTGGGAGGCGGCCAGGGCTGAGTAAATCGCGCGCAACGACCGCTCTTCGCCGGCGGAGGCGTCGGGACGAAGGAGCCCCTGGCGCAGGATGAGCGCGCGGTCGAGCAGGCGCTGGTCCAGGTCCTCCCCCTGGTCTGTGGGGATGCCGCTGCGCACCGCGGCCACTCCCGCCACGCGGCGCGCTTTCTTCGCCGGCCCTTTCAGATAACCTGCGACGCGCTCGAGCAGCGAAGTGACGGCCCCGCTCTTTTGCCTGACGGGAGCGGCGGAGACCGGAGGGACCGTCATGAGCAGGGCGAGGAGGAATGGGATCATGACCCGATTATCGTATCACTCACGCCTTTTGTCAAGGCGGCTCTAAGAGGTAGAATCCCACCATGAAAGTAAGCCCCTTCTGGATCAAGGCCGCGGCCGCCGCGGCGGTGACCTCCGTCCTGGCGGCGGGCGCCGCCGTCGTCGCTCTGAAGGTCCTGTTCCCCGAGCCCGTCCTGCGCGAGCGCGTGCTGACTGCGGCGCGCAAACAGCTCGGCCGGGAGATCCGCCTGGAACGCATCGGCCTGGGGTTGACGGGGCTGTCCCTCCAGGGCCTGGAGATATCCGAAAAGCCCGACTTCAAGGCGGGGACCTTCCTGCGCGTGGAGGCCTTCCACATCCGCCCCAGCTGGCGGGCGCTGCTGCGCAAAAAACTCGTGGTGGCCTCGGTCTCGGCCGACGGTCTCAAGGTCTCGGTCGTCAAGGGCGTCGACGGGCGCTTCAACTACGAGACGCTGATGTCTGCCGCGCCGGCCGCGGCACCCGCGCCCGCGAAGGCCCCGGAAGGCCCAGCCCCTGAGTTCAACGTGCATAAGGCGCGCGTCAGCCGAGGCCTCATCGAGTACCGCGACGAGAAGGAGAAGTCCTCCTGGGCCGTCTCGGACCTGGCCTTGTCATTGGACGACTTTAGCCTCATCGAGCCTTTCGATCTCGACACGAAGTTCCATATCCGCGGCAAGGCCGGAGCGCGTGTCGTGAACGCCTCCGTGGTCTTCGTCGGCAGCGTGGATCCGGCCAAAGGCGACCGCAAGGCCTTCAAGGCGCGGATCAAGAGCCTGGTCTTGGAGCAGGACGGCATGAAGCTGGCAGCCTCGGGGCGCTTGGCCGACCTCATCCTTCCAGACCTGGCATTCGACTTGACGCTCTCCGCCTCCGGCAAGACCCTGCTCACCGCGGAAGGCAAGGCGAAGCTGGGCGATGGGACCGCCGACGCCGACTTCAAGGCCAAGACGCCGGGACTCGATACGCGCCTCCTGGCGAAGCTGCTGCCCGGCGCGGGGATCCCGATCCTGGACATCCCGGCCATCGAGGCTCAGGCCGCCGGCCGCTATGCCCCCGGGTTCGTCGACGTCCGCTCGCTGAAGCTCGCCTGGAGCGGCGGCGCGGTCGCAGGCTCCGGGTCCGCGCGCGGCCTGGGCACGCCCAAGCCCGTCTTCGACGGCAAGGCGACCCTCGGCTTCGACGTGCCCGAGATCAAGCCGGGCCAATATCCTTTCCTGAAGCTCCCGCCCAAGGCTTGGGTCCCGGCGGCCCGGATCGACGGGGAGGTCTCGCTCTCCGGCGACGAGCTCAAGGTCGTCTCCCTCAAGACGAAGCTCAAGCAAGGGACCGTCTCCATCACGGGCATCGTCAAGCGCCTCGGCTCCGCCAAGCCCGTGCCGGACTTGGCGGCCGTCCTCGCCCTGGATATCCCGGC
>MGUL01000049.1:5111-11610 GCA_001800005.1 Elusimicrobia bacterium RBG_16_66_12
CGGCCGCCTTCGCGTTGCCCGCGGCGCGACTGGACGGGACCGTGCGTGTCTCGGGCGACGACGTCCGGTTCGAGAAGATCTCCATCAAGGCGAAGGACGGCTCGGTGAAAGTTGACGGCACGGTCGCCAAGGCTCTGTCCGGCGCCCCTCAGCCGGACGTCACGGTCGAGGCGGACGTGAACCTCCCCGCCCTGACCGACAAGGACCTGCCTTTCGCTGGCGTGCCCGCGGGGCTCTCGACCCCGCCTTCGCATTGGGAGGCGGCGGTCGATTACTCGCCTCGCGCCGTGCGCGTGCGCAAGCTGCGCCTGGAGACGGGAAAGAACGTCGTGACGGTCGAGGGTTCGGTCTCCGATCCCGCCGGCCGCGCGGCCTTCGATCTTTTGGTCAAGTGCAAGAGCTTCGTCCTCGACGAGTTGACCAAGTTGACGCCGCAGACGCGGGATATGAAGATCGCCGGCTCCGGCTACTTCGCCTTCTCAGTCACCGGACACAAGCTCAAGCCCATCTATGCGGGCAAACTCCTGTTCAAGGACCTGGGGGCTACGGTCGCGGGCCTGCCGCTGTCCGAGTTCGCCGGCATCGTCTCCTTCGACGAGAGGCGCGTCGACCTTCCCAACCTGAAGGGGAAAGTCTCCGAGGGGACTCTGCAACTGGACCTGACGGTCAAGGATTACTCCCGCGCGCCCGACATCCAGCTGGAAGCCTCTCTCGACCGCTTCGATCTGGGAAAGTATCTGACGGCGAAGAACAAGGTGGCCGCCGACAGCCAGGCCGCCAAGGCGGCCAAGCCGGCGCAGGCCGGCGCCGCGCAGGAGAAGCCGCCTCTCCGCACGCGCGGACGTTTCGAGGTCGGGGCTCTGAGCTACACGGCCTCCACGCTGTCTCAGGTCCAGCTGAACTGGGACCTCACGGACCTGACCCCGGACCTCAAGGCTCTGAGCGGCGAGGCGAAGTTCTCCGCGGGCCAGGGGAAGATCAGCTCGGTCGGCGAGATGGCCACTCAGTCCAAGCTCCTGAAGGTGCTGGTGTTCCCTCTGCTCATCGTGCAGAAGCTGGGCCGCATCGGGGGCATTAAGCTCTTCCCCGACTTCAACAACATCGCCCTGCGCCAGATCGTGGGCGACTACGGCTTCAGGAACGGCGTGATGACCCTGCGCCGGTCCGAGATGGACTCGGACGCGGCGCGGGTCTCGGCCGCGGGGACCATCAACCTCCCGGCCGAGGCCTTGGACCTGGTCGTGACCGCCCAAGTCGCCAGCGTGGCCCCCATCGACGTCGCCGTGACCGGGACCTTCACCGACCCGAAGACCAAGGTCAACCTCGGCAAGTTCCTCGCCGACCCCGCCAAGCAGCTCTTCAACAACCTGCTTAAGAAATAGGAAATAGGGGTCAGGCCTTTAATTATTTAATTAAAGGCCTGACCCCATCGTTCACTGGTTCTCGAAGTAGGCGGCAATCTCGGAGTTGATCTGGGCGGCGACCTTTTTGCCCAACTCGGTCTGGCTGCGGCGGACGGCCTCGTTGTAGTCGCCCGAGCCCTGCTTGTCGGTGACGTTGAACTGGGTGAAGATCTTCGAGGTTCGGCCGTCGCGCAGGGCGATGGTCGCGGTCGTTCTGGCCCATTTGATCCGGGCGTCGCTGCCCTGGAACGGATTGGTCTCGACCTCGCCCTCGACGATGATGTCCGCCTTCTCGGAGGCCAAGCCGGCCTTGGCCTGGATGCCGAACTGGTTCAGGCCTTTGACCACGCCCGTCACCACATGCTTGCCCGCGCCGCGGGAGGATGAGGCTTGCGCGACGGCGCGTTCGGGGCTTCGCGCCGGGAGCTCTTCGGCCGGGGTCTGCGCCCGGGGAGAGGAGGCCGCCGCCCGGCCGGACATGTTCTCATCCATCGGCTTGACCTCGACGATGGTGATGTAGGTGTTGTGGTAATACCCCGAGATGTTGACGGCCACGTAGACGTCGCCTTCGGGGCGGGGGAGCTTGGCCGAGATGAAGCGCGTGTCGTAGCCCGGGGCGTAGTGTCCCACCTGCGTGTCGGTGTCGCCGCTGCCGCACTCCTCCTTGCTGCAGCTGAAGAGCGTCTGGAAGCCTCCCTGCTTGAGTGCTGTTTCGTAGTTGCGGAACAGCTCCAAGGTCGAGCGCTCCGCCGGATTCTTGTATTTCAGGCGCTCGATCTTTCCTTCCAGGGCGAGCTCCTTGGTGAACTTGTTGGCCCACATCTTGCCGGCGGGGAACTTGAACTCGTCGAAGGCGACGGCTTTGCGGTCGTCGAGCTTGGAGCCCGGGTAGACGGGGACCAGCGGGTGGTCCTGCGCCGTCGCGGCGAGCGCGGCGAGGAGGGCCCCGAGGGCGAGAACGGGCGAGAGCGGCTTGAGAAGATTCATTTTCCCTCCTTGATGTCGACGATCACGTCGAGTTCGGCGACCGTCTTGGCGGCCTCAGCGCGCACCGCGGCCTCGTCGAAGGGGCTCGGGATCGTCTTGCCGCCCGGATCCAGGACACGGACCTCGCCGTTGAGTTCCGTGCGGGCCTTCAGGAGGGCCAGCAGCTTCATCGCGGCCTTGACTTTGCCCACCTTGTCGGAGGCCGAGTCCATCTGGGACTTCCACTGCTGGGCCTGCTTGTCGAAGTCGTCGATCTTGTCCTTGACCGCGGCGAGGGCCTTGGAGCGGTCGAGGACCGCCAGCGCGTATTGCTGCATCGTGGCGCCGTCCTTCCAGTTCTCCGCCACCTCGACGCCTTCGAGGACCTTCCTCGAGGCGGTCTGAAGGCTCTGGGAGATGGCTTGGGAGAAGGAGTTCTCGGTCTTCGAGCCCTGCTTCGAGCTGCTCTCGGATTCGTTGAGATTCGTGGTCACATTGACGTTCGTCGTGAAGATCTTCGAGATCTCCGAGCGGGCCCGGTCCGAGGCGGTGGCGCGGTCGTCGCCCATGCCGACGCCGACGAGATACTTGTCGCGCGGGTACTGACGGCTGTTGCCGTCCACCCAATCCGGCCGGGAGCCGGCCTTCGCCGCCGGCACGCAGAGCAGCAGCGACATCGCGATCCAGAGTGTTCGTTTCATGTTTTCTCCCATGGAGTCAGCCCCTTACAGGGCCGTTCGGTCGTGGAGGTAGGTGCGGCCGCCCTTCTTGACGCTCACGGCCTTGAAGGTCCGGGTGGCGATGAGGGAGCCCGTGGGGCTCGTGTAGCTCACGGTCACGTCGTGCGTCCCCGGAGGAAGCCTCATCCGGGCCATGCGGAATTGTGAGGGCAGCGTCGCCCAGGCGCGGGTGTCGGCGATCTCGGTGGCGGCCGCGACGGCGGAGCCTCCGACCTGGGCCGCCAAGGCCTGCCAGGAATTCTTGCCGTACTTTTTCGCGACCGCGTCGGCGGCGGCCTTGGCCAGTATGTACTTGACGGTGGCTCGGGCGATCGCGCGGACCTTGATCAGGGCCTGGCGCTCGGCGAGGTCCTTCATCGCGATGGCCGAGACGTCCTCCATCAGCTGGGTCTCGGCCTTCTGCCCGGCGCATTCCACCTGAGAGCTCGCGATCTGGAAGGGATCCTGAGTGTAGGCCGGGTAGGCCACGGTGACGGCTTTGCCGATCAGGCCGGCGCGCAGGGCGTTCTGGGCCTGGGCGGACTCTTTCTCGTCGTCCTTGCTGGAGTTGAGCGCGACGACGGCCTCGTTCCAGGCGACCGAGAAGGTCTTGCTGATCTTCCGGGGCGCCGTGCCGTTGAGGTGGAGGAAGACCAGCTCCCCTCGGGCTTGCGCGTCATCGGCGGGGAAGTCGAAGCGCGGCGCGGGGGTCCCGTAGGAGGCCGCATAGAACTCGTAGACCTTCTTGGACTTGTCCAGCGAGATGCGGGCGTCGTCCGTCTTGCCGTCGTCGGCGTAGAGCAGGCTCGAGAGATACTGGGCGAAGGCGTCGTCCTTGTAGGCGGTGCTCTTCGCCCCGTAAACGTCCGCGTATTCCTGCAGCAGGCGGGAGAGCTTGCGAATCTCGACCAGGGCGCCTTCCCGGTCGCTCCGGAAGAGATATCCGAGGGCTCGGTAGACGTTGACCAGGGCGCGCTCGAAACGCTCGCCCGCGTACTCGGTCGTGTTGTCGTTGAGGAGGAGGGTCCCCGCGGCCTTGGAAACGCTCTTGGTGAAGAGCTCCTCCATGCGCGTTTCGGCGGTCTCGAAGCTTTGATCGCTTTCCTTGTATTTTCCGCCGTCGTGCTGGACGGCCCCGAGATCGAGGTAGTAAAGGACCTGGTTCTTCTTGCCGTAGGAGCCCTGCTTCTCCTTGACGATGCGGGCTTCGGCCCCCGCGAAGTCGCGGGCGGCGATCAGCCCGTTGACTTCCTTGCGCATCGAGCCGGACGGACCGCCGCAGGCGGCCAGGAGGCAGGCGAGGAAGACAACGGCCCCGCCTCTCAAAATCGAGAGGCGGGGCCGTCTGCCGCCCATGGCTCTTACCAAGACGCCCGGGCCTTCGTCACGAATTTCTTGAGCTTCTTCTGACCGTTCCAGGCGATCTGGTGGGTCTTCATGTTCAGAAGCTTGAGGTTGGTCTGGTAGAACACGACGGCCTTGCCGCCCTCGGAGTCGACGATCTGGTTGATCGCTCCGCTCAGCATGAAGTCCGCTCCCGTCTCCTGACCGTGGGCCTTGCGCGTCTCGTCGGAGGCGTTCGTGTCCTGGTCCATCCGCTCTTCACGCACTTCGCCGCGCTCTCCCTTCGAGGCGACGAAATCCACCTTGCCGGAGTTGACGAGAGACCTCTGCAGGTCCTCGACGAAGGTGTCCGTCGCGATGTGCTCCTGGGACTGGTTCTTCACCGTTCCCACGATCACCGTCGGGTTCTTGCCGAGCTCCGACTGGGCCTTGCCGTACCACGGGCGCGATAGGCAGTCTGAGATCATCTCTTCGGCCACCAGGCGCGAATCCGTGTCGTTCCAGCGGCCGCTGACGTCCTTGACCTCGCCGGCGTCCATGCGCTGGACGGAGGTCCCTCCGCAAGCCGACATCGTCAATGCCGCCACGAGAGCGGCGCTCCAGGAAGCCAGTCGCATGTCAGTGCTTGGCTTCTTCGGCCGAGAGTTCGTCGAAGGCCTTCTCCGCGTTGGCCTTCACGTAGTCGCGGACCTTGGCGTCGAGGTCCTTGGACTCGGCGAGGCTGGCCTGGACGGCGCTCATGTCGAGCTTGACGAGGGAGAACAGCGTGCCGTCGGACGGGTCCTTCCAGTGGTCGACCGGCAGGGCGCCGTGGAGGGTGAACTTGGCGAAGTTCTTCATCGTCGTGGAGACCATCTGCTCCTCGCTCGACTTGGACATGTCGCCGGCGGTCACCGAGGCCATGTAGTCCTTGGTCAGCGTCGTGACGTAGGAGTTCATGATCTTCGCGATCTCGGCGCGGCCGCGGTCGTCGGCGGCGGTCACGGCCAGCGCGCGGTTGCGGATGCCCTGGGCGATGCCGACGCCGTAGAAGACCTGCTTGCCGGCGGTGTCCTTGAAGGCTCCCGAGCCCTTGTTGACCCACTCAGGGGCGTTGACGGCGATGGGCGCGGACGGCTGCTTGGTCGCGCAGGCGGCGAGGGCGGCGACGGCGACGGCGGCCATGATGACGGCCGGGAAACGATTGATGTTCATTGCTCCTCCTGAGTAGGGCGATATGCCCTTTGGTCCACGGAGTCTATCAAGCCGCGTCAGGGCTGTCAAGGATTCGCGGCACTTTTGTAGGATGGAGGTATGGCGACCCCTGACGAGATGAACCTGATCTGGCTCGACCTGGAGATGACGGGATTGGAGCCCGACAAGGACTTCATCCTCGAGATCGCCACGGTCGTGACCGACAGCGAGCTCAAGGTCCTCGCCGAGGGGCCGTGCCTGGCCATCCATCAGCCCGACGAGGTCCTCGACCGCATGGACCCCTGGTGCGTCGAGCAGCACGGCAAGTCGGGCCTGACCCGGCGCTGTCGGCAATCCTGCTGCACGGTGCTGGACGCCCAGGCGCGCACCCTCGAGTTCCTCTCAGCCTGGTGCGAGCCCGGCAAGTCGCCCCTCTGCGGCAACACCATCGGGCAGGATCGGCGCTTCCTGGTCAAGTACATGCCCCGCCTGAGCGACTACTTCCATTACCGCTCCATCGACGTGTCCTCTATTAAGGAACTGGTCCAGCGATGGTATCCCGACTCGAAGTACGTCTACTCGAAGTCGAAGCAGCACCTGTCCCTGGCGGACGTGCACGAATCGATCGACGAGCTGCGACACTACCGCAAAACCGTATTCAAATAGACTGTCCGCGCGCTCCGTGCAAGACCGTGAGGATGACGAGACGTTCCTCTTCAGCGCGGATGGCGTGTCAACTCCGCGACGCTGGCAAAAATTTTGACGGCGATGCGCCGAGCCGCCTCGAGCGTCTGCGATGCAGTTATCCACAAAATTTGCCGGCATAAAACGGTGGATAACTGAAATCAGCCGAGCCCACTCTTCTTGAGGATGGCTCTGAATGCCGTCCGGCTT
>MGUL01000049.1:11653-12179 GCA_001800005.1 Elusimicrobia bacterium RBG_16_66_12
GGTCGACGCACGGTCCTCACGCGCGTGGCGGCATTTGGGGCTTGTCTTCTGTTGAAGACGTGTCAGAAGACTCGTCGGGCCCAGGCCAGCCGCTTGCGGTAACGGCCGGAGAAGGGGCGGACCGCGACGCCGCCGCCGGCGGCGTCGATGATGGTCGACTCGTCGACGTAGATCGCGACATGGGAGACGCGGGACCGTTCATCGTTCCAGAGGAAGATCAGGTCTCCCGGTCGGAGAGGCTCGTCCGGCCCGAGGCGGCGGCCGGCGGTCTCGGCTTGCCGCTGGACGTTCGAGTTTAGCCTGATTCCAAAACCGTAGTTGTAGACCCAAGCGGTGAAGTTCGAGCAATCCAACCCGCCCATGGCGGGGATATGTCTATGCAGATAGGGGAGGCCGACGTATTTCAGCGCGACGGCCACGACGCGGTCCCTCAGCCAGGAAACGCCGTCGTCAGCGTCCGGCGCCTGGGCAGGCGGATATGGCAGGGCGCGAGGCCCCCAGTGGCCGCAACAGCTCTCCCAGTGAT
>MGUL01000049.1:12201-12583 GCA_001800005.1 Elusimicrobia bacterium RBG_16_66_12
AGGCTGCCCCGCCACGGGAAGTCCGCCGAGAGAGACTCGCGGTAGCCGAGGGAACTGACGCTCGGTCGAGCAACGGCTCCGGGCGCGAGCGGCGATCCGTCGAAAAACGCCCTCAGCACAGTCGCCTCGATCCCGCCGCCCGTCGGCAGGCGCGGCGCGCCGACCGGGATGGACAGCCCGAGCGCCAGAACGCGGATCATGCTGTGCGCGACTTGTCGGTCAATTCCCTTCGGACTTGCGGCTGTGCCCGCCGATGCCTTCGCAGCCGCACTCGTCGGGGTGCGGCTCGCCGTCCCGCCAGCCGTTCTTCTCGAGCTCGGACTTCACCCAGCAGGGGTAGCAGAGCATGAGGCGGTTGATCGGCTTGTTCTCCCCGCAGCGG
>MGUL01000049.1:12609-14544 GCA_001800005.1 Elusimicrobia bacterium RBG_16_66_12
CTTCTTCTGCGAAAGTTTCCGCAGGTCGGCCTCTTCCTCGGGCTTCTCCTTGGGGAGGTCTTCGACCCGGGGGTTCGCGATCACGAGTTCTTCGACGAGAGTCTTAGTCATACGCCTGCACCTCTGTTGCATCGTTTGCACCAGCCGCCGATCTTGCCGGTCGGTCCGCGGCGGGTCAGATGGACGGTCTCCTTGCAGCCGGGGCAGATCACGTCGACGCCGGTCGCCTCGATCTTCGGATAGTCCTTCTCGAAGGCTTCCTGCGAGCCGTGGCGCGGCTGCAGCCATTGCCCGGGCTTCATGAAGCGCCTCCCTTCTCCTTGACGAGCTTGACGATCTCGTACGGGAGGCCGAAGTGCTCGGTCTCGACGACCGTCTCGAGCTCCTCGACGTTCGTCACGCCGTAGCGGCTGCGGGCCAGGGAGACGACTTCCTGAAACAGGATCTCGGGGGCGGAGGCCCCGGAGGTCAGCCCCAGCGTCTTGACCCCCGCGAGCCACTCGTCCTTGATGTCGGAGGCGCGCTCGATGAGATGGGAGCGCACTCCCTTGGCGCGGGCGACCTCGCAGAGGCGGTTGGAGTTGGAGCTGTTCGGCGCGCCCAGCACCAGAAGCAGGTCCGCCTGCGGGACCATGGCCTTGACCGCGTTCTGGCGGTTCTGCGTCGCGTAGCAGATGTCGTCCTTCTTGGGCGGCATCAGCGCGGGGAAGCGGCGCTTGAGCGCCGAGACGATCTCGCGCGTGTCGTCGAGCGACAGCGTCGTCTGCGTCAGGTAGGCGACCCTCTCCGGGGTCGGGACGGCGATCATCTCGGCCTCCGCGACACTGCCGACGACCACCATGTGCTCGGGAGCTTCGCCCATCGTTCCGATGGTTTCCACATGATCGCGGTGGCCGATCAGGATGATGGTGTAGCCGCGCTTGGCCAGAGCGATGGCCTCCAGATGGACCTTCGTGACCAGCGGACAGGTCGCGTCGATGACCTTGAACTTGCGCGACTTGGCCTCCGCGACGACGTCGGGGCCGACGCCGTGGGCCGAGAAGATCAGCCAGGAGCCCTCGGGAACCTCCGAGAGCTCCTCGACGAAGACGGCGCCCTTCTTGCGCAGTTCGTCGACGACGTAGCGGTTATGGATGATCTCGTGGCGCACGTAGACCTTCCCATCGCAGAGCTCGAGGGCCTTCTCGACGACCTCGATGGCGCGCACGACGCCCGCGCAGAAGCCGCGGACCTTGGCCAGCACGAGTTTATCGATCTTGATCGAGGAAGGCGTTCGTGTCGTCATGTTCCTCCGGTCAGATGAGGGCCCGGGATTTCCCCGGGACCCAGGCGGCCACGCGTTCCGCGATCTTGGGGCCGCTCAAGCCCACGGCGTCATAAAGGAGGTGGGGCGCCCCGTGCTCGACGAAGGAATCCGGGATGCCCAGGCGCAGGACCTCGGCGCGGCCGGGGGTCAGGGCCTCCAGCACGGCGGAACCGAAGCCGCCCTGGAGCACGTTGTCCTCGACGGTGACCAGGCGCGGGGTCTTGGCCGCGCACTCCTTGAGGAGCTCGACATCCAAGGGCTTGACGAAGCGCATATTGACCACGCCGCAGGAGAGGCCCTGGTCCTCCAGTATCTGGGAGGCCTCGAGGGCCGGATGGACGCGGTTGCCGATGGCGAGGATCGTCACGTCGGAACCGTCCTTGAGGCGCACGCCCTTGCCGATGGGGAGCGGCTTGGCCTCCGGGTCCAGGGCCACGCCCACGCCAGAGCCGCGCGGGTAGCGGATCGAGGCGGGGCCGTCGAAGCGCAGCGCGGTGCGGAGCATGTGCTGCAGTTCGTTCTCGTCGGCGGGCGCCATGACCGTCATCCCGGGGATCATCCGCAGCAGCGAGTAGTCGAACACGCCGTGATGGGTCGGGCCGTCCTCGCCGACCAAGCCCCCGCGGTCG
>MGUL01000049.1:14614-20367 GCA_001800005.1 Elusimicrobia bacterium RBG_16_66_12
GGATGAAGCTGGAGTAGACGGCGACCACGGGGCGGTAGCCCTCGCAGGCCAGGCCCGCGGCGAAGGTGACCGCGTGCTCCTCGGCCAGCCCCACGTCGAAGTAGCGGCGTGGGAAGCGGTTGCGGAAGGCGTCGAGCCCCGTGCCCTCGGGCATGGCCGCGGTGATGCCGATGATGCGGGGGTCGTTCTCGGCCTCGCGCAGCAGGGCCTTGGAGAAGACCGCGGTGTAGGCGGGCGGCGGGGTCTTCGAGACCGGGGCCTTCAGGAACTTTCCCGTGGCCACGTCGAACTTGCCCGGCCCGTGCCAGGTGTAGGGGTCGGCCTCGGCCTGGGGATAGCCTTTCCCTTTCTTGGTGACGCAGTGGACGAGGATGGGGCCCTTGAGCTCCTTGACGTGCTTGAAGACCTGGGCCAGCTGCTCGACGTCATGGCCGTCCACGGGGCCGAAGTAGGAGAAGCCCATCTCCTCGAAGAGCATGCCCGGAAAGAGGAGGACCTTGGCGCGCTTGGCCACGCGCAGGATGGAGCCGCCCCAGAACTGGAAGCGGGCCAGGAAGGTCTTGATGGAATGCTCGGCGTTGCGCACCGCGCCCAGGGTCAGCAGCTTGGAGAGGAAGGCCCCGAGGGCGCCGACGCGGCTGGAGATGAACATCTGGTTGTCGTTCAGGACGACGATGAGGTCGGTCTGGACCTGTCCCGCGTTCTGCAGGCCCTCATAGGACTCGCCTCCGGTCATGCAGCCGTCGGAGACGATGGCCACGACCTTGTTCTTCTCGCCCTTGAGGTCGCGCGCGACGGCCATGCCGAGCGCGGCCGAGATCGCGGTGGAGGCATGGCCCGCGCCGAAGGCGTCGTATTCGCTTTCGCTGCGCTTGAGGAAGCCCGACAGGCCTCCGAATTGGCGGATGGTGTTCATCCGGTCGCGGCGTCCGGTCAGAATCTTGTGCCCGTAGGTCTGATGGCCGGTGTCCCAGATCAGCCGGTCCTTGGGCGTGTCGAAGGCGTAGTGGAGGGCGATGGTGATCTCGGCGGCGCCCAGGCTCGAGCCGAGGTGGCCGCCGAGCTTGGAGACGGTGTCGAGGATGAAGGCGCGCAGCTCGGACGCCACCTGAGGGAGCCGCTCCGCCGGGAGCTTCTTGAGGTCCGCCGGCGAGTCGATCGACTTGAGGAGTTCCATGTTCATTTGTCCCTGCTGATGATATAGTCCGCCAGTTCGTGCAAGACCGCGGCGCGCGCGCCGAAGGGCTTCAGGTGAGCGTGCGCCGCCCTGACGGCGGCCCGGGCCCTGCGACGCGCGCCGTCCACTCCGTAGAGCGAGGCGTAGGTGAGCTTATCGTTGTCGCGGTCGGAGCCCTGTTTGCCCATCTTCTTCTTGTCGCCCACCACGTCCAGGACGTCGTCGGCGATCTGGAAAGCCAGGCCGATGCGCTCGCCGAAGGCGCGCAGCGCGCCGCGCTTGGCGGCGGAGGTGCGCGCGAGTACGGCGCCCGCGTCGAGGCCGGCGACGATGAGCGCGCCCGTCTTGCGGCGGTGAACCGCCTCGAGGATGCGGGCCGAGGCGGCGCGGTTGGGGCGCTTGGCCATGCCTTCGGCCGCGAGGTCCGCGACCTGGCCGCCGACCATCCCCTCGCCGCCGGCGCCGAAGGCGATGAGACGGATGAGTTCGGCCGTGGCTTTGCCGTCAAGCTTGAGGTCGGCCGCGTTGGAGGCCGCGGCCTCGAAGGCCTTGGTGAGCAGGCCGTCCCCGGCGAGTATCGCCAGGGCCTCGCCGAAGACTTTGTGGTTGGTGGGCTTGCCGCGGCGCAGGTCGTCGTCGTCCATGGCCGGGAGGTCGTCATGGATGAGGGAATAGGTGTGGATCATCTCGAGGGCGGCGGCCGCCTTGAGCGCCTTGCGCGGAGGCAGTCCGCAGCACTCGGCGGCGGCCAGCACCAGAGTCGGACGCAGGCGCTTCCCGCCCGCGAAGAGCGAGTAGCGCATCGCCTTGCGCAGGGACTCCGGCAGGTCCGACGTCGGAGCCAGCAGCTCGCCGAGGGCCGCGTCCACCAGGGCGGTGTTCTTGTCCATCGCGCGGGCCAGAGCGGCGTTCATGTCGTCTCCAAGTATGCCCGGATGAAAATCGAGAGTCTCTTCATCGCCCGGGCGGAGCGCAGTCCGGTCCGGACCAGGAGCGGGAGTTCGGCGACGTGCGACAGGGCGTAGCGCGCCAGCGCCCCGGGATGCTCGGACTCGGGCGCGTCCGGGGGGACGGCCTCGTCGATCTCATCGAGCACGACGCGCAGGCCGATCACCGGCGCGCGGCCGCCGGACCAGCGCCGCACGGCGGCGGTCTCCATGTCGCAGGCCAACACTCTATTCTCGGTCCCCAGCTTGCGCTTCATCTCCGGCTTCAAAACGAGGTTGGTGTGCAATATTTTCCCGAAATGGAAGGGCAGTCCCAGCGCTTCCGCCGTTTCTTTCAAGGTCGTGACAGAGTCGAACTCGACGTCCTGCGCGTCGGCCACGATGTCCCCGGTCTTGACCCCCGGCTGCATCGCCCCGCACAGCCCCGCGCTGAGGACGAGGCCGTAGTCGCCGGCCGCGCAGTCGCGCTCCAATAGATCTCGGGTCTTCGCCGCGCCCATCCCCGTCTTGAGGAGGACGACCCTCCGGCCGCAGGCGAGGCCCTCCCAGCGGCCGTCTCCCGAGGCGGGAAGCCCCAGCGCCTTGGCCAGGGGCCCGGCTTCCCAGCGCGTGGCGGCGGTGATGAGCACCGAACTCATGCGGCCGCCTTCACGTAGCCGTTGGCCAGGAACCAGTCGGCGGCGGCCTTCAGCGCGGACCTGGCCGCGCGCGGCGCGTAGCCGAGCTCCTTCTTCGCCTTGTCGGAGGAGAACCACATATAGTGGCGGGCCATCCTGATCGCATCGAGCGGGGCCATCGGCTCGGTCCCGCGCAGGCGGGCCAGGGCCGTGTCGACGGCGCCGAAGGCGTAGGCGACGGCGTAGGGCGTCTTGAATCGGGGCGCCGGGCGCCCCGAGACCTCGGAGAGCAGGTCGAGGACCCGCTTGAGAGTCAGGTTCTCGCCGCCCAGGATGTAGCGTTCGCCGAGGCGGCCCTTCGTCGCCGCCAGCCAATGTCCGAGGGCCACGTCCTCGACATGCACGACGTTCAATCCCGTGTCGATGTAGGAGGGTAGCCGGCCCGTCAGGAAATCGAGGACGATCCTCCCCGTGGGGGTGGGCTTGATGTCGAATGGGCCGATGGGCGCCGCCGGGTTGACGACGACGACCGGCAGGCCTTCGTCCTTGGCGAGACGCCGGGCCAGGACGTCGGAGAGATATTTGGACTTCTTGTAATCAGACACCACGTCCGTGACCGAGGAGTATTCATGCGTCTCGTCGACGGGAGTTTTGTCGTGGGCCGGGGCGATGGCGGCGACGGAAGAACAGTGCACGATCTTTTCCGCCCCGGCCTTGGCGGCGGCGCGGATCACGCTCTCCGTGCCGGCCACGTTGGCGCGGTACATCGACTCCGGGTTCGGGGCCCAGATCCGATAGTCGGCGGCCACGTGGAAGACGAATCGCGCGCCGGCGCAGCCGGCGCGCAGCGCCTCTTCATCCGAAAGGTCGCCTTCGATCAGTTCGACGTCGAGGCCGGCGAGATTCCGGCGGTCGCCGGCGCGGCGCGCGAGGGCCTTGACCTTCAGGCCCTTCGACACGAGCAGACGCGCGAGGCTCGCGCCGACGAAGCCGGTGCCGCCGGTGAGGAAGGCCGAGTCCACTAGGCTTTCGTCTCCGCGAGCGGCTTCGCCGGCCCCTTGATGGTGGCGAAATCATAGGCCATCTCGAGGAACTTCGAGAGGCTGGAGAAGCTCTCCTTGACGGCCGAGGGCTCGAAGCCGCAGTGCGTCATGCAGTCGGCGCATTTCGGGTTGCCCGAGGCATGGCCGTATCGGGACCAATCGGTCGTTTCCAGCAGTTCCTTGTAGGTCTTGGCGTAGCCCGCGTCGGCCATCAGGTAGCAGGGCTTCTGCCAGCCGAAGACGTTGCGCAGGGGCAGTCCCCAGGGCGTGCAGTCGTAGTCGCGCTTGCCCTCGAGGAAGTCCAGGTAGAAGGGCGAGTGGTTGAAGGCCCAGCCTTTCTTGCGCCAGTCCTTGAGGGCCTCCGCGAACCAGGCCTTCGTCTGGGCGTTCTTGAGGAACCCGTCCTGCTTGGGCGCCTTCTCGTAGGCGTAGCCGGGGGAGATCATCATGCCGTCGATGCCCATCGCCATGTTCTGGTCGAAGAAGCTCCGGAACTCCGAGGCGTCCTCGCCCTGGAAGATCGTGGAGTTGGTCATCACCGTGAAGCTGCGGCTCTTCGCGAGGCGAATGGCGGAGACCGCGGTTTTATGCACGCCCTCGCGGCAGACCATCCGGTCGTGGGTCTTCTCGACGCCGTCGAGGTGGATCGAGAGGATCAGGTAGGGCGACGGCTGAAAGCGGTGCAGATTCTTCTCCAGCAGGAGGGCGTTGGTGCAGAGGTAGACCACCTTCTTGCGCGCGACCAGGCCTTCGACGATCTGGTCGATCTCGGCGTGGACGAGAGGCTCTCCTCCGGCGATGGTCACGACCGGCGCGCCGCACTCCTCGGCGGCATCGAAGCATTCCTGCGGGGTCAGGCGCTTGCGCAGGACGTCGGCCGGGAATTGGATCTTGCCGCAGCCCGCGCACTCCAGGTTGCAGGCGAAGAGGGGCTCGAGCATCATCACGACCGGATACTTCTCGATGCCCTTCATGCGCTGCATGACGAGGTGCTTGAAAACGGACAGCTGGGCCTGCATCGACATCGCCATTCGATATTCTCCTTTTAGCCGCGCCTTTAGGCGCGCGCGCGGCCCTCGTGGAGGGCCATGCGGTAGTTCCCCAGGGCCTGCAGGGGGAAGTAGTTGCGGTACATCGTGTATTCGAGGTAGTAGACCTTCGGGAACCCGGTCCCCGTGTACTCGGTTTCGTCCCAGGCGCCGTCCGGACGCTGCGTGTCGATCAGGTACTGGACGCCGCGGCGCACGCTCTCGTCATAGACCCCGGCCGCCATGAGGCCCATGACCGCCCAGGCCGTTTGCGAAGGCGTGGAGGGGCCGGCTCCTTTCTTGGACGGGTCGGCGTAGGTCTCGCAGGTCTCGCCCCAGCCGCCGTCGCAGCGCTGGACGGACTTGAGCCAGGCCGTCGCGCGGCGGGCGAAGGGTTGACCCATGTCCGAACCGATGGCGGCCAGGCCGCGCAGGGCCTGCCAGGTCCCGTAGATGTAGTTGACGCCCCAGCGTCCGTACCAGGAGCCGTCGGCTTCCTGCTCGTCGAGCACGAAGCGGATCGCGCGGGCGCAGGCGGGATAGCTCTTGTCGTAGCCGATGTAGCCGAGGAGTTCCAGCACGCGCGCCGTGATGTCCGAGGTCGGCGGGTCGATCATCGCGTTGTGGTCGGCGAACGGGATCTTGGTCAGGATGATCTTGGTGTTCTCCTTGTCGAAGGCCGCCCAGCCTCCCGTGGACGCCTGCATCGAGAGGAGCCAATTGAGCCCTCTCAAGAAGGCCTTCTCCCGGATCTGCGCGTTGGGCTCTTCCAGGTGGACATGCCGCAAGGCCAGCAGCACCATCGCGGTGTCATCAACGTCTGGGTAGTAGGTGTTATTAAACTGGAAATGCCAGCCGCCCGTGGGTCCGTTCGCGTTCGTGCAGGCCCAGTCGCCGCGGGTCGTGATCTCCTTGGAGACCACCCATTGGCAGGCCTGCAC
>MGUL01000049.1:20515-23997 GCA_001800005.1 Elusimicrobia bacterium RBG_16_66_12
TCGGTGTCGGGGGAGCCGAGGCACTTCATGGCCAGGATGGTGTTGGCGACGCCGGGGTAGATGGCGCCGAGGCCGTCGGAGTCCTGGAGACGTTGGAGGATCCAATCCTCGGCCAGGCGCAGGGACCACACCCGGATCCAGTGCTCGCCCTTGCCCTCCATCAGCTTGAAGAACTTGTCCCACACGAGGAAGAAGGTGCTCCACGAGAGCAGCCCGTGGGGCGCGACCGCGTCCGCGAGCGGCACGTGCCGACGGTGATCGGGGAAGAGCTCGTCGATGCGCGCGTGCGGCGGGCAGGGGATGGCCGGCTGGGTCGCCCAGACGATCGAGAGCGGCACGACGATGGAGCGGGTCCAGGCCGACATCTCGTACAGGTTGAAGTAGAACCAGTTCGGGAAGAGCATGATCTCCGGCGGGATGGAGGGCACGCCGCGCCAGTCGTACTGCCCGAACATGGCCAGGTAGAACTTGGAGTAGGTGTTGATCTTATGGATGCCGCCGAGGGCCTTGATGCGCTTGCGGGCGGCCTCCAGACGGGGCTCGTGGGGCGCATGGCCGGCGAACTTGAGGGCCCAGTAGGCCTTGACCGTGGCCGAGATCTCGGAGGGGCCGTTGCGATAGATCGCCCAGCCGCCGTCGGGGTTCTGCTCGTTGAGGAGGTGGTTGGCCAGGCGCCTCACCTTGACGGAGTTGCCCCGGCCGAGGAAGTTCAGGAGCATGATGGTGTCGGCGTCGATCGTGGAATCGCCGAACAGCGGGGCGCACCAGTAGCCGTCCTCCGGGTTCTGCAGACGAAGGACCGCCTCCTGGGAGCGGAGGATGGCGTCCCGAAGGTTCTCGGGGATGTCTTTATAAGAGGAAGTCGTGTTGTTGCCGGGGCGGATCTGCCCCGCGAGATCCTGCGGCTTGCGCTGGCGGCGGACGTCGCTCAGCCAGCCTGAGACCATGTTCTTGATCATCGCGTCTTATTATATCACGAAGTATGGAAGATCAAGCGGTGATGGACAACTCAGCGTCCAATGAGGCATAATCGGCCCGGATTCGCGCGATAGCCCCTTGGATCGAACAGGAGTGGAAATGACCCGCCTCCATGCCCTCGTGCTCGCTGGCCTCGCCGTTCTGTCCGTTTCCTGCGGTCCGAAAGAGAAGGTCGTCAAGATCGCCGTCGCGGTCCCCTTGACCGGCGACATGGGCACCGAGGGCCAGGGCCTGCGCAGGGCCGTCGAGCTGGCCGTCGAGGAGGCCAACGCGGCCAAGCGTTTCCCCCACAGGTTGGTCGCCGAACCCTTCGACGACCGCGCCGATCCGAAGGAGGCGGTCAACGTCGCCAACCTCATCATCTCCGACCCGCGCATCATCGCGGTGGTCGGGCACTACAATTCCGGCTGCGCGATCCCCGCCGCCAAGGTCTACGCGCGCGCGCCCGTCGCGATGATCTCCCCGGCCGCGACCAATCCGGAGGTCACGGCCCAGCAGCTCTCCTCGGACTGGAGCGGGCCCAGGATGGCCTTCCGAGTGGTCCAGACCGACGACGTCCAGGGGTCCTACGCGGCGGAATTCGCCTTCAAGCGCCTGGGCAAGCGGCGCGTGTCCCTTCTGCACGACAAGACCCCCTACGGCCAGGGCCTGGCCGAGCAGTTCAAGAAGGTCTTCCTCCGGCTGGGGGGGGGCATCGTCACGGAGGACGGGGTGGCCGTCGGCGACAAAGATTTCAAGGCGCTCCTCACCAAGATCAAGGGTGGAGGCTCGGGTTCCGAAGGCATTTACTTCGGAGGCCTCTACACGGAGGCTGGGCTCCTCCTCAAGCAGATGCGCGAACTGGGCATGAAGGACCCGTTCGTCTTCATCTCCGGCGACGGCGCCAAGACCTCCGGGCTCTTCGACGTGGCGGGGGATGCTGCCGACGGCGCCTATCTTTCCATCGTGGGCGTGCCGGTCGAGGATCTTCCCAGCGCCAAGACGTTCATGGAGGCGTACAAGAAGCGCTGGACCGGCGCGGGCGAGGAACTCAAGCCCTTCGACCACTTCGGCTACGAGGCCTCCCGCATCGTCTTCGCGGCCATGGAGAAGGGCGCGACGGACCGCGCCAAGATGATCGAAGAACTGCGCAAGACCGACTTCACGGGAGTCCTGGGCCTGACGCGCTTCGACGAGAAGGGCGACACCCTCAACAAGATCGTCACGATGACCCGCGCCAAAGCGAAGGACCGGACCTTCGACTCGCTGCGCTGACCGTGCATTTCGAACAGCACTTCCAGCAGATCGTCAACGGGCTGACCCTGGGGGCGATCTACTCCCTGATCGCTCTAGGCTACACTTTGGTCTACGGCATCCTGGCGATGATCAACTTCGCCCACTCCGAGGTGCTGATGCTGGGCTCCTTCGCGGCCCTGGGTCTGGCGGTCTTCGCTCCCACGTTCTTCGGGGCGAGCCCGCTCGGCCTGGCCGCGCTGTTCGCCGTCAGCATGGCCGTCGCCGGCCTGGTCAACGTCCTCGTCGAGCGCTTCGCCTACCGCCCCCTGCGCACCATCTCGCGCCTGGCACCCCTGATCTCCGCGATCGGCGTCTCCATCGTCCTCCAGAACGCGGTGTTCCTGTGGATCAGCACCCAGGCGCTCTCCTTCCCCCAGCCCGGCGTCAGCGGCCAGGTCTCCATCTTCGGGGCGAGCATCAGCGCGCTGCAGCTGGTCATCCTCGGCGCGGCGCTGGGCCTGATGGCCCTGCTCCACTTCTTCGTCGAGCACACCAAGATGGGCAAGGCCATGCGCGCCTGCGCCGACGACTTCGCGACGGCCGGACTCATGGGCATCGACGCCAATAAGGTCATCGCCATCACCTTCTTCGTGGGCGGCGCCCTGGGGGGCGCGGCCGGCGTGCTCTACGGCATGAACTACGGCTCCATCAAGTACAACCTCGGGTTCCTTCCCGGGACGAAGGCCTTCACCGCGGCGGTTCTGGGCGGCATCGGCAACATCCGCGGGGCCGTCCTGGGGGGCTTCATTCTGGGCTTTCTCGAGGTGCTGGCCTCCGGCTATATCCCGGACGGCGCGCAGTGGCGCGACGTGATCGCCTTCACGGTCCTGATCGTCGTTCTCCTGGTCCGCCCTTCGGGCCTGCTGGGCGAGAAGACGGCGGAGAAGGTCTGATGAAGAAGTTCCTGAACTCGCGCCGGGCGCCGTGGGCGGCCCTGGCTTGCGCCGCCGCGTTCCCGTTCCTGGTGCATGCGGCCGGCCTCCCCTACCTCGTGCGCGTGGCCGGCGTGATCGGCCTCTTTATGATCCTCGGCCTCGGGCTCAACTTCACTTTGGGCTACGTGGGGCTCTTCGACCTGGGCTTCATCGCTTTCTACGCCGTGGGCGCTTACGCCGCGGCCATCGCGATGCGAGCGCACGTCCCGGCCCCGCTGGCCATCCTGCTGGCCGTCGCCGTCTCGCTGGCCGTGCGCGCCCTGCTCGGCTTGACCATCCTGCGCCTGCGCGGAG
>MGUL01000049.1:24011-27132 GCA_001800005.1 Elusimicrobia bacterium RBG_16_66_12
ATGGGCTTCGGCGAGATCGCCCGGCTCGTCATCAACAACCTCGACTCGCTGACCAACGGGCCCAAGGGCATGCAGGTCCGCCCTTGGCGGCCGCTCGACTTCATCTGCGCGGACCCCAATACCCAATATTACCTGCTGATCCTCGCGGGGGTCGCCGTGGCCGTCGTCGCATCCCGGCGCATCGAGGACTCCCGCGTGGGACGGGCCTGGGTCGCCATCCGCGAAGACGAGACGGCCGCCCGCCTGTCCGGCATCCCGGTGCGGGAGTACAAGCTGTTGGCGTTCATCCTCTCGGCGGCCTTCGCGGGACTGGCGGGTGCTCTCTTCGCGCTGTGGGAGCAGTTCGTGACCCCCGAGTCCTTCGTGTTCTGGGAGTCCATCCTGGTCGTTTCCATCGTGGTGCTGGGCGGCATGGGCTCGGTCTCCGGCGTCCTCCTCGGCGCGCTGATCCTGGCCGGCGTGCCGCCCCTGATGCAGGCGACGCTCTCCGCGGAGTGGATCAACTACCGCTATCTCTTCTTCGGCCTCATCCTGGTGCTGGTGACCTTATTCCGGCCGCAGGGCCTGCTGCCCTCGGCGCGGCGCGAGTCGGAGCTGTCCTCGTGACCGGCAAAGGGACGGCCCTGCTGGAGGTCCGAGACCTCGCGCAGCACTTCGGCGGCCTGAAGGCCGTCGACCAGGTCAACCTCTCCATCTCCGAGGGGGAGATCGTCAGCGTGATCGGCCCCAACGGAGCCGGCAAGACGACATTCTTCAACGTGCTGACCGGCGTCTACCCCGGCACGCGCGGCGAGATATTTTTCAACGGCATGCCCATCCGGGGACTGGCCAGCCACGACATCGTCCAGCGCGGCGTGGCGCGCACCTTCCAGAACATCCGCCTCTTCTCGTGCATGACCGCGCTCGAGAACGTGATGGTCGGGCGCCACTCGCGTACGAGCCAGTTCCTCCTCGGGCCCCTGCTGCGCACGCGGGCCTTCCGCGAGGAGGAGCGCGCCGTGGAGTCCCGCGCGAAGGAACTTCTCGACTTCGTCGGCCTGCGCGTCCTCGGCAACGAACTCGCCAAGAACCTGCCCTACGGCGCCCAGCGCAAGCTCGAGGTCGCACGGGCTCTCGCCAGCGAGCCGGAGCTCCTGATCCTCGACGAGCCGACCGCCGGCATGAACTCCAAGGAATGCGCGGACCTCGTCGCCCTGGTGCGCCGCGTGCGCGAGCGGGGCGTCACCGTGCTCCTCATCGAGCACCAGATGCGCGTCGTGATGGACATCTCCGACCGCGTCTTCGTCTTCGACTACGGCGTCAAGATCGCCGAGGGCAAGCCGCGCGAGGTCGTCGCCAACGCGCGCGTGATCGAGGCCTACCTGGGCAAGGAGGGCGCATGAGCGCCGATGCCCCCGCGATGCTCGCGCTCGACGGGGTCCACGCCGTCTACGGCAAGAAGATCCGCGCTCTCAAGGGCGTCAGCCTCGAGGTTCGCGCGGGCGAGGTCGTCGCCCTCATCGGCAACAACGGCGCGGGCAAGACCACGATGATGAAGACCATCGCCGGCCTGCTCAAGCCCGAGAAGGGCAATATCCTCTTCCAGGGCCGGGACCTCGCCGGACTGCCCCCTCATCGGATCATGCGCATGGGCCTTTCTCTGGTCCCGGAAGGACGGCACATCTTCCCACGGTTGAGCGTGATGGAGAACCTGGAGATGGGGGCGTTCTCGCGGGCCGAGAAAGACCTTTCTCGGGAATATGAGCATGTCTTCCACCTCTTCCCGGTCCTGGGCAAACGCCGCGCCCAGCTCGGCGGGACCCTCTCCGGCGGCGAACAGCAGATGCTGGCCATGGGCCGCGCGCTGATGGCGGCCCCCAAACTCCTGATGCTCGACGAGCCCTCGATGGGCCTGGCCCCGGTGGTGGTGGACAAGATCTTCGAGATCATCGAGCTCATCAATAAGGAGGGCGTGACCGTGCTGCTCGTCGAACAGAACGCCAAGCGCGCCCTGCGCGCCGCCTCGCGCGCTTACGTGCTGGAGACCGGCGAGATCGTGGCGGCACGGGACACCGCGGCCCTCCTCAAGGACGCGGCCGTCCAGAAGGCGTATCTGGGCCTGAACTGAGGCCGGAAAATAAAGTAAAATGCCGAACGACGCCGGGGTAGCTCAACGGTAGAGCAATCGCTTCGTAAGCGATAGGTTGAGGGTTCGAATCCCTTCCCCGGCTTTTTCTTTTTGCTAGTCTTTCCGTCAATGAACGCGGCCCGGCGCTGGCTCCTCGTCGCCTGCCACTTCGTCTGCCCTCTCCTCTTCTTCACCAACCTCACCCGCAACCCCTACATCACGCAGATCGCGCTCCTGCACGCGGGCGTGGCCCTGGCGCTGGCGGCCTGGGCGTGGTCCGAGTCCTCTCGGCCCGACGGCTGGCGCTTGCCGCGCGTCCCGATCGCGGCGCCCCTGGCCCTCTTCGCGGCGCTCTGGGGCCTGAGCTGGTTGCGCGGCTACTTCGGCCACGCGGAGTTCTATCGGCCGGCCATCGCGGCCGAAGGCGCGCGCGCGGCGGTCTTCCTCATGGTCCTTTGCCTGGGAACCTTCACGGCCGCCTCCACGATCGCGGCTGAAGACGACGGGAGCTCGGACGTCGCGCTGGGCTCCTGGATCGCCTTCGCGCTGGTCTGGGGGCTGCTCTGGACGGCCTTCCCCCAGGCGCGCGCGCGCGCGGCCTCCCGCCCCGAGGATTTCTGGGCCCTGGCCTGGGACCCCTACGGGGCTCTGCTCTGGGGCCTCGGTCTGGCCGGGGTCCTCTGGCTGACGAGGCGCGGCCGCGTCGCCGACTTCCTCCATCTGGCTTTCTGCGCGGGCTTCCTGGCGTCGGCCTACGGCGTGCTGCAGTATTTCAACGTCGAGGTCGTCTGGCCCAATGTCCTCAACCCTTACGGCGGCAGGGCCGTCTCGACCTTCGGCAACCCCAACTTCCTCTCGAGCTACAACGTCGTGCTGATGCCCATCGCCCTGGCCCTCTTCCTCGAGGAGCGCCAGACCTGGCGGCGCTTCTCCTACGCGGTCCTTCTGCTGACCCTCGAAGCGGCCCTGCTCGCCACGTTGACCCGTTCGTCCTGGGTGGGGGCGCTGGCCGGC
>MGUL01000049.1:27138-27521 GCA_001800005.1 Elusimicrobia bacterium RBG_16_66_12
CTCTGGCCCGCGAGCGGCCGCGGCCGGCCGGGCTCCTGATCGGGGGGGTCTTCGCCCTGGCCCTGCTCTGGCCGTCGAGCGCGATCTCGACCGGCTACACGCCCACGGTCCTGGGCCGACTGACCGAGGTGGCGGACACCCTGCGGCGCGACGGCGCCTACAGCCCCCTGCACCAGCGCGTGCTGATCTGGACCTGTGCCTGGCTGATGGGCTCGGAGTCGCCGCTCCTCGGGAAGGGGGGAGGGCTCTTTGAGCTGTTCTATCCGTTCTATCAGGGGCATCTGCTGCACGAGATGCCGTTCTTCCGCACCATGCGGACCCACGCGAACAACTCCCACAACGAGATCCTCGAGGTCTTCTCCCAGACCGGCCTCCTTGGCCTC
>MGUL01000049.1:27710-29175 GCA_001800005.1 Elusimicrobia bacterium RBG_16_66_12
GCCGGGGCGGGCGCGAGCCGGCGGAGCGCTGGGTCTGGAAGACGCCCGCCGGGCTGAGGCGCGCGGCCGGCGGCATCATCGTCGCCGCGGCTTTGGGCGTGGTCTGGCTCCAGGTCCGCTACTGGAACCGCGAAGCCTTCTACTTCGCCGGATTCAAGCAGGTCCGGCAGAGCAATCTGCCGGCCGCGGCCGCCGACCTCGAGCGCTCGCGCGCGTGGGGTCCTCGCGAGGTGAACGCCCTCTACGAATTGGGCAACGTCTATGCCCGCTCCGGCCGTCCCGCGGACGCGGCCCGCGCCTACCGCGAGGCGCTCGACGCCAACGCCGGCTACGATGAGATCTTCTTCAATCTCGCGACCGTCTACAACGCGCAGCTCGGCAAGCCGGAGCTGGCGCTTCCTTTCTACGAGACCGCCTGGGCCGTCAATCCGCTCTCGACCGATGTCCTCAACAGCCTGAGCGCCTTCTACCTGCGGACGCCGGGGCAGGATGTGCCCCGCGCGCTGGAGACGCTCCTCGAGGGCACGAGGATCTTCCCGGAGAATCCAAACCACTGGAACAACCTCGGCTACGCCCTCAGTCTCGCCGGACGTTGGGGCGAGGCCCAGGCGGCCTACGAGCGGGCCCTGGCCATCACGCCGGACCTCGTCCTCGCGGAGAGGAACCTGGCGGCTCTCTCGGTCCAGTCCGGCCGGCCGCGCTCCCCCGTCCTCGCGGCGCTCTCCGATCTCCGCGCGCTTGACGCGGCCATCGCCCGCCGGGATTTCTCCGACAAGACCTTCGCGCTGGCATCCTCCCTCGCGCGCCGCGCTCCGGAATCGGCCAAGGCGAGGTTCCTTCATGGCAGCCTCCTGCTGATGCGCGGCCGGGCGGCCGAGGCCGTGCCCGAGCTGGAAGCCGCCGCCGCGAAGGACGGGGGGAGGGCCGCCGGGCGGGTCAATCTCGGGAAGGCTTACGCCACGCTCGGCCGGCTCGCCGACGCGGAGCGCGAGTTCCGTCAGGCTTTGGCGGCCGAGCCGGGAAATCAGAGCGCGCTCCAGTCCCTGCGCGAATTGGGCGTCGCGCGTTGAACGCGCGGAAAGGTTAAAGGTCCGTAATAATTCAGCAATTCGGTTCTTTTATGCTCCACCCAGAATCGACCCGCGTCCGGGTTCGCATTGTATGGTCTCGCTGAAAAATATCATCATCGTCGCGACGCTTCTCGCCGCCCCTTGTGCTCGCTCGCAAGAGGGCGACGACGCGCACTCCGGCCTGAGCCGGCCGATGCGCGCGGCGATCCTCTTCTACGAGCGGGGCGAGGACGTGCAGGCGATGGACCGCTTCATGGAGATACTGACGAAGGGCGAGCCGACGGAACGATCGATGGCCAACGAGTACCTCAATCTGATCACACAGCGCATGAACACCGCCGGCGCCGCGGGGGGCGCCGCGGGGGGCGCCGCGGGGGGCGCCGCGGCCCCCAGAC
>MGUL01000049.1:29184-32966 GCA_001800005.1 Elusimicrobia bacterium RBG_16_66_12
CGGGGGGCGCCCCCCGCGGCGCCCGCCACGCCCGCCGAACCCGCCGCGCCGCCGACCGCGGCGCCCGCCGCCGCCGATGTCGCCGCGCCCGCCGTGCCTGGGACGCCGGCGCCCCGCGTCTCGCGCGGCGACGACATGGCGGCCTCCAACAAGGCGGTCATGCGCAAGGAGATCCGCGCGCGCCTGCGCGCCGCCCAGGAGAAGAGCGTCTCCGACCTGAAGGCGGTCGAGGGCGTGCGCGTCGCGATGCGCGAGAACGGCGACCCCGAGGCGATCGGAATCCCCTCGCCCATGCTCTTCCAGTCCGGGATCGCCTTCCAGCGCGATGCGACGCGCCTGCTGGATCCGCTGACCAAGCTCGTCTTCTCTTTGGGGAGCACCCAGGTCCTGATCCTTCCCGAAGGCACCGCCTTGGGCGACGCCAAAGTGCTCGATATGCGCCGCACGATGGGGATCTCGTCGCACCTCTACCAGGCGGGCGTGGCCCCGCCCCGCGTGCGCGTCAACCTCCTCAACACGCAGGTGGACATCCCCAAGGGACTGCAGGATTTCAAGGGGGTGGTGATCGTGTTCCAATACAACCAGCCCATGAACCTGGTCGTGGAGAGCGCGGTCGGCGACGAACTGGGGCCGCCCATCTCGCTGGGCGTCTACCCCCAGCAGATCCGCCCTTCTCGGAACCAGGGCGCCATCATCGAGTTCTCGGTCTCCGACCCGCCGACCGGGCTGGTCTCCTGGAAATTCCAGCTCCTCCAGCCCTCTCGCGACGGCTCGGAGCTCGCGCCTCTCCAGGAAGTGGTCGGCGGCGGCCCCGTTTTCCATCAGATTTTCTGGAATGGGAGGTTGAACTATTTCGGCTCGCCGCTTCCAGCCGGCCGCTACGAATGCATCCTCTCCGCGATGGACGCCAAGAACCGCCAGCGAACCCTTCATCGCTGGATCCAGGTCCTTGACGACGGAGCCTCATCGGAGAAGCTCCTCGAGGCGCCGCCCCCGGAGACACCCGCCGCCGCGAACGCCGCTCCGGCTCCCTCGGCGGACCTGCATGGGGAGGGCGCTAAGCCGCTGGTCGCCGGGGTCAAGCCCGCCGCGGCCGAACCAACGACCATTTCCAAGCCCAAGGCCGCGACCGCCTCCAAACGCAAGGTCGTCAAGCGCCCCGTGCGGGGCAAGAAGGCCGCGAAGGCGGACAAAGGCAAGGAGGCCAAGTCGGCCCAGCCCCGGGCGGAGGCCTCTCCCGAGCCGGCCGCCGCCGGGCATTACGAGCTTTCCTTCAATAAGAACACCCATCAGATGACGCAGGGCGCCGAGAAGTCCCTTGCCAAGGCGGCGGGGGAACTGGCCAACTACCCTCTCGAGGCGCTGAAGGTGGTCGGGCACGCTGCGGCGGACGAGCAGGATCCGGCGACGCTGGCCGACCGGCGCGCCAAGATGGTGGCGGGGCTGCTCGTCAACCGCTATCAGGTCGAGCCGAAGAAGATCCAGATTTCGTCGTCGGCGTCGGGACAGGGAGCGAAGGTCGAACTCATGATGGAACGCGGCGACTGACATGGCAGACATCGAAAAAATCGTCGAACAGCTCGCGTTCGGGGTCGAGGGCCGGGCGGCCGGCGCCAGCCTCGGCCTGTACCTGAGCCCGGAAGTCATCTATCTCGCGGAGAGCCATGTCGAGAAGGGCGGCAAGTACGTCGTCGACCATCTCGTGCGCATCCCCATCCCCGCCGACACCAAGAACCCCGCGGGGACGGCCACGATGAGCACGGACTTCATCGGCGACCCGCTGAAGGTCGCGGGGGCGATCCGTCAGGCGATGTCCCAGATGCGCTGGAACTCCAAGCGGGTCCGCGTGACCCTCTCGCACCACCTGGGCCTCATGCGCTACTTCGTCATGCCGGACATGGAGCGGCGCTACCTCCGGACGGCGGTGCCTCTTGAGGCGAAGAAATACATCCCGATCCCCTTCGACGTCCTCGCCCACGACTTCCAGGCCGTCCCGCTTCCGCCGGACGCCCCGGGCAAGCCCCGCATCGGCGTGCTGATCGCGGTGACCCAGAAGAAAAACCTCGCCAACATCCAGGGCCTCCTCGATCATCTCGGGCTCAAGCTCGACGGCCTCGAGGTGGCGCCGTGCTCCGTCCTCCGCCTCTGGCAGGCGATCGACCCGCCGAAGGGCCCCGAGCCCTTCGCGCACGTCCACATCGACGGCGGCAACGTCCGCGTCGCGGTCTTTGACAAGGGGTTCCCGATCTTCTTCCGCGAGGTCTTCCTCGGCTCCGACGCCGCCGTCTCCGACCAGCGCAAAATCGACCTCTCCGGCTGCCTCTCCTTCGTGCAGAAGCAGCTCGGCGTGGCGGGCCTGGCCCGCGTCCGCGTCAGCGGCACGACGCCGGCGCTCGAGGAGCTCCGGGCCGCCTTCGCGGCCGAGGCCGGCATCGAGGCCGTCATTCAAGACACGCCCAAGCTGCTCTCGGTCAAGAGCGGCGATTGGGGGGGCTATGCCGCGCTGGGCGCCTCGGCTCTCTCCCTGGTCCCCACGCCGGTCACGCTCGACCTCGCGGCGGCCGATCGGGCCACGGCCGAGGAACGCATGGCGGCCCGCGACGTCCTCCTCCTCGGGGGCGCGGCCGCCTTGTTCCTCGCGGGAGCCGGCCTGCTCAAGACCGCGACGTACAACTATCGCGCGCGCGAGCTGAAGCAGTACCGCGTCGACGCGGACGTCTCGGCCGCTTTCGCGGGCTTGGGCCCCCTCGACATCGACAGCCGTCTGAGCGACATGCAGAGCCAACTCAACTCGCTGGGCGCGGTGACGGGCGGCGCGGCCCGCCCCAAGCTCTCGGCCCTGATCAAGGACGTCATCGAGTGCATGCCCGAGAAGGTCTGGCTCGACCGCATCTCCGTCGCCAACTCCTTGGCGGGGGGGGAGGCCCGACCCCCCGTCTCCTTCAGCCTGAAGGGCCGGGTCCAGGACAAGGACGTCACCGACGAGCAGACCCTCGCTTTCGCGTTCAAGGAGAATCTCCTCAAGCACCCGGTCCTCGGCAAGATGTTCGACGTCCAGATTTCCCTGCAGAAGGGGGCCGAGACCGACATGTCCGCGCAGAGCGGGATGGACCCCGCGGCTCTCGCCGCGCGTCTCGAGGAACGGACCGTCTTCACCCTGGTCCTGAGAGGTAAGCGCTGATGGCCGCCGAGATCGACGTCAAGCCTTACGTCGAGGCGATCATCCGCGAGATCTCGATCGTCACGAGCACCCTGAAGGAGAAGGGGGCCAAGCGCTTCGGCCGCGCCTTCGTCCTCTCGGGCTTCCTGGTCTTCGCGTCTTACGCGGGCGTCTACAAGCCTCCGCAGAAGAAGAGCGCGCGCCTCGCCGATGAGATCAAGCGGGCGAAGATGATGTCCGATTACTCGAACCAGTACAAGGGCCTGCGCGACAGCCTCGACCTCGCTTACGCGAATCTGCCCGCGACCGCCGACCGCGAGCAATGGCTCTCGAACTCCGTGCGGGACTCGCTCAACACCGGGGGCCTGGTCCCCGAGGACTTCCGCCCCATGCGCGAGGATGTGGCCAACGGCCTGGTCTTTCAGACAGCGACGCTTTCGATCAATCTCCGCTTCTCGGAGTTCTTCGACTGGCTGCTGCGTCTGGAGAGCGCCAAGCCGATGATGCACCTGGCCAGCATGGAGTTCGTCAAGAAGGGCGGAGAGGGATACAACCACGCGACGTTCGACGTCTCGACGGTGGTCCCCGTCAAGAGGTACCGCTGACATGGCCGCTTCAGGCA
>MGUL01000050.1 GCA_001800005.1 Elusimicrobia bacterium RBG_16_66_12
CTACCAGACGGTCAGCCGGCTGCTGTACGAGGAACTGGACACACAGCCGGCGCCAGAAACCTCCCTCCTGTACGAACGCCTTCGACGCGGCGACGACGTCTGACACCTCTCGGCTGTTAGCGGTCAGCCGTCCGTCATTCCTCCAGCCACGTCCTGAGCCACCAAGCCACATCCACCCGGCCGGGACTGCGTGAGCCCGTCGAAGGATGTGGCGGGAAAGCCCCTGCGCTTGGCAAGCTCGGCGCGGGGCAAGGGCAGGAGGGCATGGCTCGCACTGGACTGGCCGGCAACTCCGTTCACTGGGCCACTCCCAACCCTCCGGGTCCCACCCCGAGCCCCCTCGCATACCCAGGGCCTCTCCGGCTGCTGGCCATCTCGTAGAAGCGCTTCTGGAAGCACCTACCGGTACGCTTCAGGCCATATGCGCCCATTTGAATCATCTTGAGGGTAGCTTGGGCTTGAACCCTGCCTCCGTCCAGTGGAATACGTTTGTGATGCGCCTGTGGAGCGATACCCCGGCCGGGCAGCCACGCGGTGAGATCGTGCACGTGCAGACCAAGGAGTCCTTCCATTTCGCCACCTGGGCGCAGGCCGAAGCCTTCATCCGACGTTTCGTGCCCGGGCTCGACGCCGGCGACCCCAACCCAGATCCACCGGGTCCAACGCCATGAATCCGAGATGTTCGCTGGAAGCAGCTCGTCGGTCGTGGTGGGCACGGCCCGGGCGCAGGAAAGGTGAGGGATGACCAGCATCGTCCGACGCGCCATGGCGGGGCGGCTGGCCATCGCGGCCGGCATCGTTTTGATGAGCATGTTCGCCGGACTTCCGGCACCGATGCCGGCCTATGCCCAGTGCGGTCTCCCTGGCACGCCTCCGTGTCCGCCGCCCAGACGGCCCACCAAGACGCCGACCCCGCGACCCACCCGCATCCCTCCGACGGCTACCGCCAGCCCCACGATCACCGAAACGCCCACCGTGACAGCCTCGGCCACGCCCACGCGCACCCCGAGTTCGACCCCGACGGTCACGCCGACCGCTAACCCCATCCCGCCGTTCATCGATTGGGTCGGGAAGGCGCTCAAGCCGCTCAATCCTCCGGTCGAGGTCATCCAGATGGTGCCGTCGTGGATGATGCCGCCCAACATCAAGGTCGAGGCGGTAGAGATCACCCAGGCGATCCAATGCTTGCACAACCTGGAATGCGCCGACAATTCGGTGCCGTTATATACGGGCAAGCCGACGATGGTGCGCGTCTACCTGCGGCTGACAGCCGGTCCGAACACCTACGAGCCCGGAATATGGGGCGCGCTGTGCCCCGGCTCCACCGGCCTGCCAGGCTGTGCCAATCCCGTCCGGCCCATCAATGTGACCTGGGCCAAGGCGATCGCCGATCCGGTGGACGAGTATCGGCCCCTTCTCAACGGCACCCTCAACTTCATCTTGCCCCCCAACTGGGTGGCCTCTCCAAGCCAGCTCTCGCTTACCGCCTACGTCAACTACAAGGGAGAGAACCTACCCTCCGAGTTCTACCTCAAGGACAACTTCAAGTACGCGGAAGCCGAAGTGGTCGTGTCACAGCCTCTGGCGGTGATGTTCGCGCTGATCCAGGACCATGGGATCACCGCCGACATGAATTCGGAGTGGCCGATCCTGGCGTACATGCGCGGCATTTACCCGACGGGCGACGTGCGCCCGTGGATCGGCGCTCAGCTGCTGGGCAAGTCCTACGCCTTCTCCACCCCCAAAGGCAGCTGCGGCCAGGGGTTCTACGATCTCCTCACGGACCTGTGGATGATTCGGGGCAGCTACCCTGAGGTCTACTACGGCATGCTGGCCGCCCAATCATGGAACAAGGACCCCAGCTTCGGTGGCGCCGTCGGGTGCGGTTGGCTCGGAGTCAAGGTTGGCGCCGGCATCGTCCTGCCGACGGCCAGCAAATCCACCTGGGATGCCGTGCCGCTGATCGCCGGCCACGAGGTCGGCCACGCCATCGGCCGACCGCATGCTCCCGGCTGCAAAGCCGGAGATCCAGACCCCAACTATCCCCGGCCGAATGGTCAACTGGACGAGGTCGGAGTCAACCTGGCGCATCTTTGGACGTACGACACGTACCGTCACGACTACATGGGCTACTGCGATCATTACATCGACACCGCCTGGACATCGATCTACGAGTACGCCCAGGTCGCGGCGGATCTCCCCGCTGGCGTGGCGATGCAGGCGCGGGCTGGAGTCGCCGCACCAGTCGCCGTCGTCCCCGTCCTGGTCGCATCGGGAGAGGCGGCTCCCGGGAGCGTCAACCTCTCCTCAGGTTTCTTCCTCATGGACTCGGCCTCGGCGCCGCCTCGGTCGCCGGACGAAGGACCGTATACGGTCGAGCTTTTGGATGCTTCCGGCCAGGTCCTCTATCACCAGCACTTTCAACCCTTCGCCGCCAGCGGCCAAGGGCCCATCTCGGCGGGTCAGCCATGGGACTCGGGCAAGGGGCTGGCCGAAGGACCATTCAGTCTGGTGATCCCGGCGCCGGAGGGAGTCGCGACAGTGGTCTTTCGCTTCGGCGTGAACGAAGTGGGGAGCCTCAAGGTCAGTCGCCGCGCGCCCATCGTCACATGGACTGCGCCGTCCGCCGCCGAACCGTGGGGCGCCAGCGGCCTCCATCCTCTGTCATGGGAGGCGAGCGATCCCGACGGAGACCTTCTCCAGTACCTGGTGCAGTACACGAGCGATGGCGGCATCCGCTGGCGGACGATCGCCGCCGGCCTGTCGGGGACGCAGCTCGACGTCGAAGCCGCACTCCTCTCCGGCGGGGATCAAGCCTCCTTCCGCGTCCTGGCGACGGACGGTTTCTTCACCACGGCAGCGACTTCCCCGTCGCTATCGGTGGAAGGAAAGCCACCGCTGGTGCACATCTTTGAGCCCGCCTATGACCTGCGCCAGGGAGCACCCATCTTCCTCGACGCCGCGGCGACGGACGTCGAAGACGGGCCGATCCCGGCCTCCAGCCTGACGTGGACCTCGGGCGACGGGAAGACAATGGGTAGCGGCGACTCGATCCTCATTCCCTCTCTGATGGAGGGCCTGCATCACATCACTCTCACGGCCGTTGACCAGGATGGAATGGCCTCCCAGGCGGAGGCTCAACTTCAGGTTGGCCCCGGCTACCCCATGACCTTGCCGGGACGCCAAGGTGCTTCCCCGTTCGTCGCCTATCTTGTTCTTCTGGGCATCCCGGCGCTGATCGTCGCCGGCGCGTTCATCGTGGGACGCGCCACGCGACGACCCAAGCAGGGCGGTCAGGGATGACGCCCGCGTCGACCGGATGGGATGACCATGCCCGCCGAGCGATGGCTCGGGGAGGGAAGGCACCGTGAAGACGATTTCGTCGCATGACCGTATTTCGAGCTCCGGGCCTGTCACTCACACGCCTGCCTGGGCCATCGGACGGTTGCTGGTGCTGTCCTTGGCGGCGTTCGCGGCAGCCTCCTTGTTCTTCTTCGTCGGGCACGTCGAACCTGCCCAGGCCCAATGCGGCGGTCCCGATCCCGCCAACCCCACTTGCCCTCCGGCCAAGCGGCCGACAAAGACGCCCAGCCCGCGGCCGACGCGCGTCCGCACGGCGACCCCGACCGCGACCCCGACCTGCGACCTCGCCACCGGCATCGGATGCCCTTCACCGACGCCGTCATTGACGCCCACCATCACCCTGGTGCCGACGCATACGCCGCTCCCGACGCCGACAGAACCTCCGCCCTCGCCCTTGGTGGATCTCATCACGACGCTCATCGGCAAGTTCGCCCCCGATCCGCAGTTGACGGCTCCACTCCCTCCGTGGATTCAACCCCCCAACATCGAGATGACCGCCGTCGAGATCACTCAGGTCATCCAGTGCTTCCACAACCTCCAATGCCCGGATAATTCGGTGCCGTTGTTCAGTGGGAAGCTAACGATGGTCCGAGCCTACGTCCACATCAAGGGTGGCCCCTACCCCACACTCTATGGGATCGGCGGGGCCCTGTGCTACGGGAACCCCGGCAGTGCTGGCTGTTTGAATCCCATTCGACCAATCTCGACGTTCACCGTCACCAGCTGGGTCGATCCGGTGTCGACCTTTCGGTCCGACCTCAAGTACACGCTGGACTTCATCCTCCCCTCCTATATGGTCACCGGAGGCGCCACTAAGGACATCACGGTGTACGTGAACTACAACTTTGAGGATTTCCCCCAGGAGGTCTGGTACAAGGACAACTACCGGACCCTCCAGTACCAGGTCGAGCCCTCCGAGCCGCTCAACGTCACCGTCCACCTGGTCCACAACCTGAACCGGAACCATCCTAACTATCCCAACCAGATCCAGTTCGTTCTGGCCAACGCCGGCGCGGTGTGGAACGTCTACGATTTCCTCGACCTGACCTACCCCACGAGCGAGATCCATCTCTCCCAGGGTTCGACCCTCTGGTTCCGTGACTACGACACGGCTCTGGGACAAAACAACCGACGCAAGGGATGGGACGACCTTCTGACGGATCTCTGGTGGCTCCGCAACGGGTCCGGGCCGATCGCCTACGGCCTGATGCCCTCCGTGACGCTCCGAGGAGCTGGGGGCATGGGTGCCATGGACGGGTCTATGGTGTCGGGCGGCCAGGACAACGCCGAAGCCGGCGATACGGCGGGCCAGGAGATTGGCCACAACCTCGGCCGGCCTCACGCGCCTGGCTGCGGGGCTGGCGGGCCGGATGCCAACTTCCCCTCCGTAACCGGTCATATCGATGAGACCGGCGTGGATGTGCTGCACCGAACCATCTACGAGGCGTATTGGGCCTATGACTATATGGGCTACTGCGGCGGAGTGGGCGACACGTGGACGTCCATCTACACCTACATGGCGATGGCCGGGCGCCTTCCGGCCGGCGTCTATGTCGCCCCAACCTACCACCTGGCTTCACCGCTGCCTGCCGGCACGGATGTGCTCGTCGGCTCAGGCGAAGTCACTCCTACCGCAGTCACCATCGAGCACGGCTTTTTTCACTTCGCCGCAGGGTCCTCCGTGGCCGCTACGGCGGACAGTGGTCCCTATGCGGTTGAGCTCCTTGACGCCAAGGGGACCGTGCTCACGAGGCGAAGCTTCGCTCCGGCCAGACTGAGCAACGACGAGCCCAGCGCCTCCGGCCCATTCCACCTTGTCCTCCCCTGGGTCGACGGCACAACCGCCATCGCCTTCCGCTACCAGGATCAGGAGATCGGGCGCGTCGAGGCCAGCCGGCGAGCACCGGAGATCGCCTTCACCTCACCTTCCGAAAGCCAGGCTTGGACCGCCTCCGGCCCCCAGACCATCAGCTGGACCGGCGCCGACCGCGACCTCGACCCGCTGCAGTACATGCTCCAATACAGCACCGACGGTGGACAATCCTGGGAAGTCCTCGCACCGAGCCTGAGCGACACCTCCCTCGAGATCGACACGTCCTACCTGCCCGGTTCGGACAATGGCCTGCTGCGCCTCATCGCCAGCGACGGACTCAACACCGTCTCGGCCGACTCCGTTCCGCTCCAGGTCGAGGGCAAGCCGCCCCTCGTACACATCTCGGGCCCATCGATCGATGACCAGCTCTTCGCCGGCGCGCCGTTGGTCCTCCAAGGGGCCGCCACCGATATCGAAGACGGCTTCCTGGGCGACGACAGCCTGAGCTGGGCTTCCAACCAGGACGGCCTCCTCGGAACTGGACGGACGGCAGTGCTGCCGTCGCTATCCGAAGGGCCGCACACTCTCACCCTGACGGCCATCGACTCCAACGGAAACGCGTCCACGGCGGCGGTGGACATCGTCGTCCAGCCGACGCCGGTGGTCGAGCCGGCCGCCTCCCCCTCGCCGCTGCCGTGCCTGGCGGGGGTGATCGTCATCGGCGGCGGGGCGCTGGCCGGCGCTTTCGCCATCGGACGCCGCTCGCGGCGCGTGCAGAAGCCAAAGGAGGCATGACATGAATGCCAATGCTCTTCGACGGATACAC
>MGUL01000051.1:0-385 GCA_001800005.1 Elusimicrobia bacterium RBG_16_66_12
CAAGGCGAGCAGACACTGCGCCAAAGCCAATTCGGCATAAGGAGCCGGGCTCATCGCCAGGAACTTCTCGAGGACGGGCAAGGCTTCGGCGAAACGCCCCTCACGGGAAAGAATTTGACCGAGGGTTGCCCAGGCCAGGGCATCCGGGCGCAGAGCCAGGCGCCTGCGCGCCATCTCCAGGCCCTCGGGCCCGCGGCCCGTCTCGGCCAGCAGCCAGGCCAGCGGGACGTAGGGCTCGGGCAGCCCCGGCGAGAGGGCGATGGCATGGCGCAGTTCGCGCTCCGCCGCGGGCAGGTCATGCCAGGAAGCGTAAAGCCCGCCCAGAGCCGCATGCACGCGGGGATGCTCCGGCGAGGAGCGCGCCGAATCGGACCACAGATCGAAG
>MGUL01000051.1:417-6421 GCA_001800005.1 Elusimicrobia bacterium RBG_16_66_12
CGCATCCCAAGCACCGCGTAGAGCGCGAAGGGCGCCAGCGCGGCGAACAGCACGCGACGCCCGCCGCCGGGCAGGCCCGCCTGAAGGACCCCCCGCGTCAGACGGCCGACGAGGAAGATGAACCCCGCGGCGGCCATGTAGTCGTAGCGGTTGGCCACGAGGGTGAAATTCATGAACGGGATGATGTTGAGAAACGGCAGCAGAGCCAGGCTCACCCAGGTCCAGCCGAAGGCGGCGATGCGGTCCTTGCGCCAGAGGAAGAAGCCCAGAGCTCCCCAGCAGAGCACGCCGAGGAGCACGAAAGACGCTTCCCCGGCCCCGCGCACCACTGCGAAGCTGTGCTCGAGCGCCAGGCTCGCCGGCAGGACCATCTGGCCCAAGTGCCAGAGCAGTATCTTCCCGCAGGTCAGGCCGTGAGTGAGCCAGGTCCCGCCCATGAGAGGCGCGAAGGTGCGCTGGAGGACGAACAGGCGCAGGAGGGCGTAGGCGGCGCAGACGCCGAGCAGAGCGCCGAGGAAGCCCCGGTCCTCGCGCAAGCCCCGCAGGCCGCGCCTCGCCGCGATGGCGGCCGCGGCCAAAGGCACGAAGACGACGGCGCTCTCCTTGCACAGCAGCCCCAGGCCCAGCAGGGCGGCGCCCGCTAGCGCCCGCGGAGCCCGCGGCAGGCGCTCCTCCTGCTGAACGTTCATCAAGCCCAGTCCGAAGAAGGCCACGCCGAGGTGCTTCTTGAAGCTCGTCAGAGCGAGGACCTCGACGTGCGCGGGGAACACGCTGAAAAGGGCCGCGGCCGCCAGGGCCGTGAGGTCGTCGAGGAAGCGCCTGGCGAGCCTCCAGAAGAGGAAGACGACCGCCCAATGAAGAAGCAGGCTCGTCGCGCGATAAGCAAACACGGACGCGCCGAAGCAATGATGAAGGATCCAGTGCGCCAACGGCACGATCGGACCGTATTCTCCCGGACCGGCGAAGGAGGTCGTGAAAAACGCCCGCAGGCCCGGCCAAGGTCCGGTGATCTGGGCATTGGCGAAGACGAAGATCTCGTCATCGAAGATGGGCGGCGCCCAGAGCAGGAGGCCGTGGCAGAGGAGCGCTCCGAGGACGAGGACGGCGAACAGGACGGCGGCCTGGCGTCGTCCGGACGAACAAACTTGCGCGAGGGGGGACTTGAACCCCCAAACCCTTTCGGGCATACGCACCTCAAGCGTACGTGTCTGCCAGTTCCACCACCCGCGCGTCAAGGTCCTGCTACTTCTTCGCCGCCGCCGGGGCCGGGGCCGGGGCCGGAGTCTCGATCGGCGCGGGCGTCGCGCTGATGTTCGAGGTCACGCTCGCCATCCCGGAGCGGTTCTGAAGAAGGGTCAGGAAAAGCGATGTGAAGGCGAAGGTCGCGGCCAGGCCGGCGGTGAACTTCTTCATGAAGCTGGTGCCGCTGGGCGTGCTGATCAGGGAGTCTCCGCCGCCGCCGAACATCTGGAGCCCCGCGCCGCGCCCGGTCTGGAGCAGGACGAAAAGGATCATCCCGAGGCACGCGAGGATATGGATCGTCAGCAGGAAGTGATACATGCGAGCCTGATTATACCTAATGCCGTCAGCAAGAAGCCAGCGCGGCCAGTCCCGGGAGGACCTTGCCCTCGAGGAGCTCGAGGCTGGCCCCCCCTCCGGTCGAGCAGTGGCTCATCTGGCCGACGAGGCCGGCCTTGGCGATGACCGAGAGGCTGTCGCCCCCGCCCACGATGGTGACCGCGCCCGTCTTGGTCGCCTCGGCCATCGCCGCGGCCACGGCGAGGCTGCCCCGCGCGAAGGCGTCCATCTCGAAGATGCCCATGGGGCCGTTCCAGAAGACGGTCTTGGACTTGGAGACGTGCTCGACGAAGAACTCGACGGTGTGCGGGCCGATGTCCACGCCGATGAGATCGGCCGGGATGGACATGGCCTGGGTGACGGTCACGGCCGCGTCGGGCGCGACCACTCGCACCGCGAGGTGGTCGGCGGGAAGCAGTATCTCGACCTTTTTGTTGTAGCCCTTCTCGATGATGGCCTTGGCGGCCTCGATCTGATCCTTCTCGAGCAGGGACTTGCCGACGCTGATACCCTGCGCGGCGAGGAAGGTATAGGCCATGCCGCCGCCGATCAGGAGGACGTCCACGCGCTCCAGCAGCTTGTCGAGCACGGCCAGCTTGTCGGAGACCTTGGCCCCGCCGATGATGGCCGTGAAGGGCCGGGCGGGGTTGCCCATCGCGCGGTCGAGGAACTCGAGCTCGCGCTGGACCAGGAGGCCGATGGCGCCGGGGAGGTGTTTGGTGACCCCCGAGGTGGAGGCGTGCGCGCGGTGCAGCGCGCCGAAGGCGTCCTGGATGAAGACCTCGCCGTGTTTGGCCAGAGCCTTGGCGAAGGCCGGCTCGTTGGCCTCCTCCTCGGCGTGGAAGCGGAGGTTCTCGAGGAGCAGCACGCCGCCTGGCTTCAAGGCGGCCACGGCCTTGTCCGCCTCGGGGCCGACGCAGTCGGGGGCGAAGGCGACCGGCGCCTTCAACAAACGCTCGAGCTCGTCGGCGACGGACCGCAGGGTGTACCTCGGCTCGGGCTTGCCCTTGGGGCGGCCGAGGTGCGAGATCAGAACGATTCTTGCATCCTGCTCGATCAGGTATTCGAGGGTCTTCAGGGTCTCGCGGATGCGGGCGTTGTCCGAGATCCGGAAGCCCTTGATGGGCACGTTGTAGTCGACGCGGACCAGCACGCGCTTGCCCCTGAGGGTCAGATCCTGCAGACGCTTGAGCTTGAGGGCGGGCTTCTCGGTCATGGAGGGGATCCTTCGCTAGTAGATGTTCTTGCCCATCGAGGAGGCGATGAGTTCGGAGGCCAGCACCGCGGTCGCGTTCTGGGTGTCCTCGAGCGGGTTGACCTCGACGACGTCGAGGCCGACCATGCGCTCGGAGTCGGCGACCAGCTCCATGAGCAGGTGCGCCTCGCGGTAGGTGAGGCCGCCGCGCTTGATGGTGCCGGTGCCCGGCGCGTTGCCGGGATCGACGGAGTCGATGTCGAAGCTGAGGTGGAAGCCCGCGGTGCCGTCGTTGGCCGCGTCGATGGCCTGCTCGGTCACCACACCCATGCCGAAACGGTCGATCTCCTGCATCGAGAAGACGCGGATGCCGGATTTGCGGATGTTGACCGCCTCGGCTCGGTCCACGTCGCGGATGCCGACGAGGACCACGTTGCGGGGATCGATCTTGGGCGAGAAGCCGCCCAGCCGGGCGAAATCCTTGTGGCCCATGCCCAACAGGTGCGCCAGGGGCATGCCGTGGACGTTGCCGCTCGGAGAGGTCTCCGGGGTGTTGATGTCGGCGTGCGCGTCGACCCAGATCAGGCCGATCTTGCGTCCCTTGTCGCGGAAGGCGCGCGACACGCCCGAGACGGAACCGACGGTGAGGCTGTGGTCGCCGCCCAGCGTGATGGGCGTCGAGCCGTTCGCGACGGCCTCGTAGGTCTGTTTTTCGAGGGCCTGGCAGACCTTCAGGATGGCGGAGGAGTTCTTCAGCTTACCCTTGGCCGAGGGCACGATCTTCGGCACGGAGAGGTCGCCCGCGTCCGAGACCTCCACATCGATGGCCTCGAGGCCCTCGACGAGGTTGGCCCGGCGGATGGCCGACGGCCCGCCCGACGCGCCTCTCTTGGAGGCCCCGTAGTCGAGCGGGACGCCGATGACCGTGGCGTGGCGCTTCTTCATGAAGCGGCCGGGATCAGGCGGGGACGCCGACCTTCTTGGCGATGTAGGCGACGAGATCGACGACGCGGTTGGAGTAGCCCCACTCGTTGTCGTACCAGCCGAACACCTTGACCAAGTTCCCGTCGATCACGTCGGTCAGCGTGGCGTCGAAGACCGAGCTGTGCGCGTTGCCCATCACGTCGCGCGACACGATCGGGTCCTCGTTGTACTGCAGGAAGCCCTTCAGCTTGCCGGACGCGGCCGCCTTCTTGAAGGCCTCGTTGACGGCCTCCTTGGCGGCCGGCTTGTTGAGGATGACGGTCAGGTCGACGATGGAGACGTCCTGGACGGGCACGCGGATGGCGCAGCCGTTGAGCTTGCCCTTCAGCTGGGGCAGGACCAGGCCGATGGCCTTGGCGGCTCCGGTGGAGGACGGGATCATCGACACGGCGGCCGCGCGGGCGCGGCGGGGATCGGAGTGGCGCTGGTCGAGGAGGTTCTGGTCGTTGGTGTAGGCATGCACGGTGGTCATCAGGCCGGACTTGATGCCGAAGGCCTCGTCGAGGACCTTGGCCATCGGCGCCAAGGCGTTGGTGGTGCATGATGCGTTGGAGATGATGGCATGCTTGGCCGCGTCGTAGAGCTCGTCGTTGATGCCCATGCAGATGGTGATGTCCTCGCCTTTGGCGGGAGCGGAGATCACGACCTTCTTGGCGCCGCCGACGAGGTGGCCCTTGGCCTTCTCGGCGTCGGTGAAGAGGCCGGTGGACTCGATGACGATCTCGGCGCCGACCGAGCTCCAGGGGAGCTTGGCGGGGTCCTTCTCGGCGAACACCTTGATCAGGCGGCCGTCGATCTTGAGGTCGCTGCCGACGGCTTCGACGGTTCCCGAATACGGGCCGAAGGTCGAGTCGTACTTGAAGAGGTTCGCGTTCATCTTCGCGTCCGTCAGATCGTTGATCGCGACGATCTGGATGTCGGGATTCTTGAGGGCGGCGCGCATGACGAGGCGCCCGATGCGTCCGAAACCGTTGATGCCGACTTTGATCGCCATTGGAAAGACCTCCGGGCCCCGCCTAGGGCGGGACGATATGGGCCATCCTAGCGTTTTTGGAGCGTCAATTCCAGCCCGGGGCCGGCGACGCCGGCGACTTCCTCAGGGCTCTTTGAAGAAGGCGTCGAGAGCGGCGTGGAAGGCGGCGGGATTGTCTTCCATCAGAGCGTGGCCGCTCCCGGGAACCTCGACGACGGGCACGGAGGCTTCCGCCATAGCCCGCGACGACCGGGGAGTTTTGGCCGCCAGAACCGGCGCAAGTGTGGAGGTCTTGGCGAGCTCGACGGCGAAGGCGACGGCGAGCTTAGCGAAGGCCACGGAGTGCGAGGCGGTGCCGCCCGAGGTGGCCAGGGTGTCGCGGTCGGTGTGGATGGAGTGGTTCATCGTGTCGAAGGTGGACTCGAAGGCGGCGGAGGCGGGATAGCCGCTCTTGGTCCAGGAGGCGTGGTCCGAGCAGGCGTAGCCGCACTGGGTGGTCGACCAGGGCACGCCGGCGTAGGCTCCGATGAGCTTGCCCAGGAAGGCGGTCAGGGCCGGATCGACGTAGTCGTTGAGGAGGAATATCCCCTCGCCGGAGCCTTTGAAGTTGGTCATGTCGTACTGGATCACGCCGACGACCTTGCGGCCCTCGCGCGCGGCCTGCTTGGCCAGGTCCTGCGAGCCGCGCAGGCCCACTTCCTCAGCCGCGTAGCCCATGAACTGGATGGTCCGGGACGGACGCAGGCCCGAGGCGCCCAGGACGCGAACCGCCTCGGTGAGCACCGCGATGCCGGAAGCGTTGTCGTCGGCGCCCGGCGCGCGCGCCTCCGAGCCGCGATAGCCGTTGATCGAATCGAGGTGGCCGCCCAGGACGACGACCTCGTCGGGCTTCTCGGAGCCGATGATCGTCAAGACGACCGAGGGCTGCTTCCAGCCGTCGTGCTTGACGAGACGGGAGGACGCGCCCGGAAGGCCTTCGGCCAGGGCCTGCCAGCGCCCCTGCAGCCAGCCCGCCGCCGCCGCGCCGCTGTCGGCCGTGTAGTAGCGGTTGTTGAAGGCGGCCAGGGTCTCGATGGTGGAGCGGATGCCCTCCTCCCCGACGCGGGAGACGAGCGGCGACACCCAGGCCTGCTGGTCGAGGGTATAGGGGCCGCCCTTCGTCGCGGACCGGGCGGACAGGGCCGACTCCGCCTCGACGCGCGTGCGGTACGCGAAGAAGCCGCCGCAGCGCCCGGAGCTCTCGTGCATGAAGTCCGACAGCCGCGGCAGAAGGT
>MGUL01000052.1:0-1712 GCA_001800005.1 Elusimicrobia bacterium RBG_16_66_12
ACATCGGATGCTCCACAGGAGCCGGGGAACGCGCCGTAGGCCGAACGGCCCTGACGAAAGAGCACTCTTTCGACGGACACGGCGGAGTTCAAGCCCGCAGTGGTGAGGGCCGATGGTCATTTCGGACTAGTCCCGGTTCCCGGGATCGCCCAGCGCTCCCTCCGGGACTCGAGGAGGTGCAGCGATGAAGCGAATCACCGCGGTCGCCGCGACGACGTTCATGGTCGTGCTGCTCGCCATGCCGGCGCAGGCTGCCAAGCCACCGAAGCCCGGTAGCACCCGGAGCGCGGCGATCACGCTCGACCAGTCAGACCCACATCTGTACGACTGGGTCACCTTCTCCCTCACGTACGAGAAGAACGGCCCCGATCGGGTCGCCCGCCCCTACGTCATGGTGGATTGTCACCAGCCGGTCGAGATGGGGCCTCAAGGGCCGGTCACGTGGGAAGCCGAAGGCTCTGAAGGCGCAACGTTCATGCTCGGCGGCGCCTGGAGCTCTTCGTTCTGGTCGCTGAACGACGGCCGCGCCTACTGCGTCGCGCGCCTGTACTCGATCGACAACCAGGGCGGCAGCCCGTTGCTGCTCGCCGAGACGTCGTTCCTTGCCGAGGGGTCCCGCTAGCGCATGGGGTTTGGGTCGGCGGCCGGCTACCGCCATCCATCCGCATCGGACCCTGGCGCCGACGCATCACCGGATCGCTCCTCGGGTTCCGTCGAAGGAGCCTCCTCGTCGCTCGACGTGAGTGAGGCTCCTTCGGGGGCGGGCTCGTCCGCCACGAGTGGAGGCACCACCTGGGACGGCCCGTCGTCGGGCGGGTTCGAGGCATCGGCGCTGGCCTCGACACGGTCATCGGCCGCGTGGACCTGTGGTTCACCTCGGTTCCGAGAACGGTGACGAGAGACGATCAGCCCCCCCAGGCCAGCGAGGAGCACCACGGCACCCCCAGCGAGCGTGAGATAGAGCCCCGGCTCAGCAGACACGGTCACGTCGTTCGACTCGAAGAAGCGCGGCAGGAGCGCACGGATCTCTTCGCTCGTCGTTTCGGTGTTGGCTGCGTTGGAAGCCGCCCAATCGACGAAACGGTCCGTCGGCGCCGCGAGCACGGATGCGACGGCCACCACGATCGTGCCACCTGCGAGGATCAAGCCCGCGGCGACGAGCGGGAGAGTGCGAGCGTAGGCAAGCCAGACCAAGGCGAGGAACGCCGCCACAGCGACAGCCACGAGAGCTACGACCCCGGCTGTCAGCTCCCATCCGGAGACTTCGTTGAGCACGCGGCCACCAGGGATACCGATGATCCCCGAGTCGGTGCGGAGCCACGGCAAGTACAGCCCCAAGCCCGCAGCCCCCGCCGCGATCAAAGCGACGACGGCCCACACGGTAGCGGCCCGCGACCTGCGTCCCTTCGCCTCAGTCATGCCGGCATCCTAGCCGACCCCTCCCTGTACACCCGCGCTACGGGTGCGTGGCCAAGTCCGAACCTCTTCGGCGACCCAAAGGCCAGGACGGGGGGCCGGTCGGCCCCCCGTCTGCCTCGGTTGCCGTCCAGCTAGGGCACGCAGCTCGCATTGACCGCTGGTAGGTCCTCGGTAGCCATGGAGTCCGAGAAGTTGACCTCGTCGTAGCCGTTCCCCTTCAGCAAGCCGGTCTTCGTCTGTGTGCAGTCGGTCCCCGCGAGCTTGACGATGTACGTGGCGGCCTTCCCCTTGTG
>MGUL01000052.1:1743-2288 GCA_001800005.1 Elusimicrobia bacterium RBG_16_66_12
CTACCTTCGTGCTGCCGCGGTAGAGCTGAACCCTGATCCCCGCGGCCGGATCCCCACCCTGATACTGCAGGATCCCGCCGACACCGGGGTTCTTCTTCCACACGTTGTTGTTCTGGATGGTGTCGCAGCCGTCGTTCTTGCCCGTCGAGTTCCACGTGCAGAAGGTGTGATCCGCGAGCTCGGGGATCAGCTGGATCAACGTCGCCGGGTCCAGGGCCTGCTCGCTGCCTCCCTTCTTGTACCGGTCTGCGATCCCGTCCCCGTTGACGTCGACGACCCGGCCCTTCAGCCCGTCATCGAGGTGCTGGTTGATGTAGGCGAACCCGGTGTCCGGGATCACGATCTCGAACGTGACCTCGTGGGTGACGGGCACGCCGTTCTCGTACCCGGACTTATCTGGCGCGACACTGTAGTCGGCCAGGGTGACCAGGTTCGGGATCGATGCCTCCTCGTTGCCGGGATCGAAGCAGGTCTCGCCCTTGCTGTTGGTGTAGAAGCTGACGCCGTCGTATACGTGGATGGGCATCGCGCCCTGGGTGACGAAC
>MGUL01000052.1:2318-3192 GCA_001800005.1 Elusimicrobia bacterium RBG_16_66_12
GGTGTGCCGGTGACGCCGATGTTGTAGAAGAACTGCCCTGGGTTCGTCGCCGTCAACTTGTAGTTCGACGCGTCCATCGTGAAGATCCGGTTCCACTGGCGCCCGTTCGAGGCATCGCCGTCAATGTCGAAGATGCACAGCGACGAGTTCGTGACCGAGATCGGCGGCACGATCGTCACGGTCGCATCGTCGTCATCGCTGACGGGGTTGCCGTCGTCATCGGTGCCCGAGGCCGTGACCGTGTCGGTCTGAGAGTCTCCGGGGTCGCCACCCACGAAGCCAACGAACGAGCAGCTGTAGCTGCCGCCGGCCACGATCGTCTGCGGCACGGTGCAGGTCGAGCCTGAGATGTCAGGGTTCGACCCGTCCGTCAGGTCGCCGTAGATGTCATCGTCCAGGGTGTCGATCGTGATCGAGTCCACGGTCGAGTCGTTGTAGACGGTCACGGAGAACGTGACGTCCTCACCCGGAGCCACGACCGATTCGGGCAGAGCCGTCTTGACGACGTGCATCGCGGCGGCCACGTCGCTCAGCTCGACGATCGCATCGTCGGTTTCGCTGAGCGGGTCGCCGTCGTCGTCGGTGGCCGCAGCCGTCACGGTGTCGGTCTGGTCATCCCCGGCGTTGCCGGTGAAGTCCCCGTCGAACGTGCAGCTGTAGTCACCGCCGGCCGCGATCGTCCGCGGGACCGAGCACGTGGTGTTGGCCGCCGCGGTGAGGTCGCCGTAGACGTCGTCGGTCAGGGAATCGAGCGTGATCGAGTCCACCGTCGAGTCGTTGTAGACGGTCACCGAGAACGTGACCGTGCCGCCCGGCTCGTCGATGAAGTAGGTGTCGCCGTCGGCGGCGTCCCCGGCCGTCTTGACGACGTGCA
>MGUL01000052.1:3204-4623 GCA_001800005.1 Elusimicrobia bacterium RBG_16_66_12
ATCGCGGCCTGGACGTCCGTGACATCGACGTACGCGGGGTCAGTGTCCGAGTACGTCGTGCTCTCGAAATCGCCCGTGGCCGTGGCTGTGTCCATGTGCTGGCCCGGGTCGGCGAGGGTCTCGGTGATCACGCACTCGAACGAGCCCGCGGCGGCCAGCGGATCGGTGAGTGTGCAGCCGGAGACGTCGAAGACGTCGTCGTCCAGCGTGATGTTCGACAGCTCGACGTTGCCGGAGTTCGTCACTACGAACTTGAACTTGACGTCCGATCCCTCATCCACGGACGGACCGGGAGCCTCGTCGGCGTCGAGCCAGTTCGACCCGCCATCCACGCTGACGAGCTTCTCGACGTCGATCGCCGGCGCGTCTGGCGTGAGGACGTTAGTCGGCTCCGAGTCGCTGTTGTTCGACGTGTCCGGGTCGTCCGTGATCGCCGTCACCGACACGGTGTTGCACAGGTCGAACTCTGTGCCGACTGTGCAGGTGCCACCGATCGGGTCCTCGCCCGGGGTGTAGGTCGTCGGCGCCGACTCCGACACATCGACGACGATTGTGATCGTTACCGACTGGCCGGGTGTCAGCGCGCCTACGTTGCACGTGACGACACCAAGGGACTCCGTGCACGTACCGCCCGACCAGGATCCGGACACGAAGGTCGTGTTCGGGTCGAGCGTGTCCGTGACCACGACGCCGTTGGCGACGGTGTCCGTCGAGTTGTTGGTCACGATGAGTGAGTACGTGAGCTGGTCCCCTGCCACGACCGGGTCGGGGTTGTCACTCTTCGTGATCGAGACGTCCGCATCCGCGGTGAAGAACTCCTGGACCTTGCTCAGCGGCACCGTCTGGTTCCCGGTATTGATCCTGGTTGGCTGGGTACACGGCGCGGAACCCGTGCATGCGTCGACGAAACCCGTCTGGACGTTGCCATTCGCGGTCGTGGGGATCGTGCTCTTCAGCACGACCCAGATCTCGACGATGACTGCGTCCCCATCGTCCAGGCCGGAGACGTTGATCGTCCCGTGGATCTGCTCGTTGCTCGTTCCCCCGTTGTCAATCACGGAGGAGAAGCTGCTGACCTTCGCGGTGGCCCCTGGGTCCGAGGTGCCCGGATCGGCGGTGTCGATGAAGGCGCAGTAGACGCCGTAGGAGGGGTCGAAGCCGAAGTCGCCGCCCGATGTTGTCTTCGTCAGGAAGTAGGGCTCGATGCGGATGACCCCGTTCTCCGGCGTTGTGCTCCCGTCCACGACGACCTCGAGCTCGAACGGGACGACCTGACCGAGGGCAAGGTCACTGGGCGCGAGGGACGTCAGGGCATCGCGGTTGCTGGACGTCGGCGGCGACGCGTACGCGACCGCGTCCGCGAGCGGATCAGCGGCTCGACCGGAACCTCCACTCGGCGTCGGACACGCAAGTGACGTC
>MGUL01000052.1:4675-5036 GCA_001800005.1 Elusimicrobia bacterium RBG_16_66_12
GCCGCGTACCACTTGAGCGTGTAGGAGCCGGGCGAGTCCGTGAAGGTCGTCTCCACGTAGCCGCCGGACGTGAGGCCGGTCGCCCGGACACGGTAGGTCGCCACGAACCAGTCGGGCAGGTTGAACTGGTCGAAGATGTTGCCATTCTCGTCCGCCGTGACGACGACGTCCCGTCGCCATGAGTCCCCGACGTCGTCGTTCACGATGATGTTGACGTCCTCGCCCGGAAGCCAGCCCGTGCCAGTCAGGGTCACGAGCTCGCCGGGAAGGTAGTCCGCCTTGTCGCTCGCGATCGTCGGAAGAGCGCCGACGGTGAACGATGCGGAGGCACTGCCGGCCGGCCCACTCGCGGCTACGGAGT
>MGUL01000053.1:0-296 GCA_001800005.1 Elusimicrobia bacterium RBG_16_66_12
TGATCTTCGACGGCAACATCCAGTCGCTGGTGGGCCGCTACGCCTACGAGGACACGCGCAACCGCGCGGTGGCGGTGCATTCCTCGGGGGTTCTTGAGGCGATGCGCAAGATATACGGGATGGACGCGCTCGCCGACGAGCTGACCGGCAAGACCCGCTGACCTGCGGGTGTCCTACTTAATGTTGATCGTCACGCCCGCCTGGAACGTCCCGCCGCCCAGATCCACATGGTCCCCGGCGAACCCCCCCTCGGCCGGCAGCGCGCCCTTGGCCCACTGGTGCCGGTACTCGCCGTT
>MGUL01000053.1:362-2723 GCA_001800005.1 Elusimicrobia bacterium RBG_16_66_12
GTCCGCCTTGTACGTGTCCTTATAGATGTCGTAGTTCTCCGAGTTGAAGTCGATGAACTGCCCGCTCTCCTGGTAGTTCCACTTGTTGACCTGAAGGCCGACGCCCACATAGGGCTGTATCTCCTTGTCGCGGCCCCAGGGCATGAGCTTAAGGTTCACGTTCAGCGGCACGTTGCGCAGGCGCGTCTGCTGGCGGATATCCGCGCCGTCGTCGCGCACATAGTCGCGGTACATGGAGTTCGCCGAGGCGTCCACATAGCCGACGCCCAGCCCCGCCTCGAGGTGCTTGCTGAGCCCCACGTTGACCTCGGCGGAGGCGGACACGCCGCCCACGGCGCCGTCGAAGTCCAGATAGGATTGATTCTCTTTGACCACGGAGCCCGCGCCGCCGGTGTTGAGGCCGAAGTGGCCGAGGTTGACGGTGACGGCGATCTTGGGGGGCACGATCGGCTCGTAGGCGCCGGCGTCGGCGTCCTGATATTGACCGCTTCTTTCTTCGTAGGAGTAGACGGTCGGGCCTTGCTGGTAATACCAGCCGCCGTCGTGGAGCCAGACCCAGCGACCGTGGCTCGAGTCGTAGTGCCACCAGCGGCCGTCGATGTGGCGCATCGTGTAGTAGTCGTTGCCGTAGTACCAGTAGTACCAGTCGTCGCCGTAGCCGTCGACGTAGTGGCACCAGCGGTGGCCGCGGTGCTCGTGCCAGTAGTAGCGGCCGCGCTCGCGCTCGTCCCAGCCGCGCGGATCTAGGTCGCCGAAATTGCCTGAGGAGGAGCTCGGAGGAATGCTGTCGCGGCGAACGGCGCGGCCGAGCGAGGAGCCGTCCGGGCCCTGACTCGGGGCGGCGCCGGGGTTCGTGCGCGAGTTGCGCACCGCGTCCAAAATCCCGCCGTCCACGCGAGGCACGCGCCGGCGCGCCGCGCCCGAAGAGTGGGAACCGCCGCTCCGAGGGTATTCGGAGCCGCCGCTTTGCGGGCGCTCTTCACGGCGTGTGCCGCCGTTGGAGCCGCCGGAGTCGCCGGACTGATTGTCGCCGGACTGATTGCCGCCGGAGCGAGAGCCGCCGGACTGGTTCGTGCCCGAGCCCGGAGGCTGGCGCTGGCGGTCGCGAGAGTCCTGAGCGGAGGCGTTCGAGCAGACGGCGGCGAGCACGAGGGCGATGAGCGAGATCTTCAAAGGAGGTTCCTTCCGGGGCGCGGCGTAGCGACGCTCCCATCATAGGTTGCCGGGCGGCACGCGCGCGTGGGACCTAAGGGGCGCGCGGAGACAGCAGAGTGCTCATGCCGAAATGGGACTTCAGGACCCCGGAGCGAGGCGGGGACAGTCGAAAATCCGTCCTTGACAGCCCGGCGCTAAGGGACTATCTTTGTGTTGTCTCCAAGGAGGACGCGATGTCCCGTCAAGCCCGGTCCCTGATGATCCTCGCCGCGGCGTCGCTGTGCGCCTGCGCTACGCCGTCGCCGCTGATGCGCATCGGCGATCCCAAGCCGCCTCTCGAGGATAGCCCCTACGCGGGGGAGGCCGCATACCTGAAATCCTTCACGGTCCGCAGCAAGGAAGCCCGGGGCAAGAAGGCTGAAGCGGAGCTGCGCGCGCAGTTCATCGATTACCTCACGAAGGTCGGCAAGTTCTCGCGCGTCGTCGACGCCGCCGACGGCTCGGCGGACGTGCCCGCCGACGCGCTCTCGCTGGTCGTGGAGCTGCGGCCCTCCCTGATGCAGATGTCGAACGCGCTGAAGAACTATTTCCAGATCTATACGGCCGGCATCTTCGTCTCGCGCTCGGGGACCGTTACGGTGGCCGGCAGCATGAACGTCCTGCGGGGACGCAGGGTCATCGGCGAGAAATCCTGGACCTGCACCGACGACTATGCCTTCTCGTTCTTCGGGTGGGCCCGCACGGAGCCGATCCGGCGGGCGTACCGGACGTGCTATGAGGATGTCTTCGCCCACGTCTCGATGCCGACGCGCAGCGACGGCGGCGCGATCTCCCAGACCCAGCTCGACAGCATGGTCAAGGCCAGCGTCGCGAAGGCGACGAAGCCGGAGGAGAAGACCTACAGCTCGGACGTGGACAAGGCCTCCTACAAGAACCCCGAGAACGTGGACGCCTTCGCCGTGGTCGTCGGCATCGAGAAATATCAGCAGCTCCCGCAGGCCGACTTCGGCGAGCGCGACGGGCAGACCGTGCGCGATCACCTCGTGGCGCTGGGCTTCCCGCAGCGCAACGTCGTGCAGCTGTCCGGCAGCATGGCGACCAAGTCGAACCTGGAGAAATATCTCGAGAATTGGCTGCCCGAGAAGGTCAGCGAACGCTCGAAGGTCGTCTTCTATTTTTCCAGGTTCGACTTGGTCGCCATGCTGC
>MGUL01000053.1:2731-8670 GCA_001800005.1 Elusimicrobia bacterium RBG_16_66_12
AGGCGTTCCTCATGCCCTGGGACGGCGATGTCAAGTTCCTACAGCAGTCCGGGTATCCTTTGAAGAGGCTCTATGCGAGCCTCCGCGCGCTGAAGGCGAAGCGGGTCCTCGTGGCGCTCGACTCGTGCTTCTCCGGCGCGGGCGGACGGTCGGTGCTGCCGAAGGGCGCGCGGCCCCTCGTCACGAAGGTCGACGAAGGCGCGGAAAGCATGGGCGGGCTCGTGGTCCTCTCGGCCTCCGAGGGCGATGAGATCTCGCTGTCCGACGAGCGGCAAGGGCACGGCCTGTTCACCTATCATCTGCTCAAGGCCCTGAACGAGAAGAACGGCCGGTCCACGGTCAAGGGTCTCTACGACTACCTCGTGCCTCGCGTGCAGGACGGCGCGCGTCAGCAGAACCGCGATCAGACGCCGCGTCTGATCGCCGCGGACGAGGCCCTGGCCTCGATGTCCCTGGGAGACTAGCGAGGGGCGAACTATCCTTGCTGCTTGTCGAGGTGGTGCGGGCGGGACTCCGCCCACGACGCGGAGGTGATGCGCACGAACTCCGCCTTCTTCCAGAACTCGGGGATGGTCGCGGCCCCCGAGTAGCTCATGCCGGAGCGCACCCCGCCGATCAGCTGGAAGAGGACCTCGGCGACCGGCCCCTTGTAGGGCGCCATCGACTCCACGCCCTCGGGCACGACCTCGGCGACCTCGATGGGGTCGAGCTCCGCGTCCTCGCGCCGTTCCTTGGCCTTGCGCGTCAGCGTGGCCCCCAGCGAGGCCATCCCGCGGTAGATCTTCCAGCGCGCGCCGCCGCGGACCACGGTCCAGCCCGGGCTCTCCTCGGCGCCGGCCAGCAAAGAGCCGAGCATGACCGAGGACGCGCCGCCCGCGAAGGCCTTGGCCAGGTCGCCCGAGTCGCGCAGGCCGCCGTCGGCGATGATCGGCACGTCCTTCTCCCTTGTCACGCGTGCGCAGTCCATCACCGCGGTCAACTGGGGCACGCCCGCGCCGGAGACGATGCGCGTCGAGCAGATCGAGCCCGGGCCGACCCCGACCTTCACGCCGTCGGCGCCGGCCGAGGCCAAGTCCCGCGCGCCCTCATAGGTGGCCACGTTGCCGGCGACGATCTCGGCCTTGGGGAACTTCTTGCGCAGGTTCTCGACCGCCCGGATCACGTGGTCGGCGTGGCCGTGCGCGACGTCGACGACCAGACAGTCCGCGCCGGCCTCCAGGACCGCGGCCGTGCGCTCGATGTAGTCGCCGATGACGCCGACGGCGGCGCCGACGAGCAGGCGCCCCTTCGCGTCCGTCGAGGCGTCGGGGTAGAGGCGGCGGTTTTTGATGTCGCGCGCGGTGATCAGGCCCTTGAGTCGGCCGTCCTTGTCCACCAGGGGGAGCTTCTCGACCTTGTGGTCGCGCAGTATCTCGCGGGCCTTTTCCAGGCCCACGTCGGGGGGCGCGGTGACCAGCTTGGCCGTCATCACCTTGCGCAGGGACTCGTCGGACTTGTCGCGGAACTGCACGTCGCGCTCGGTCACCACGCCCAGCAGGCGGCCCTTGGCGTCGACGACGAGCAGGCCGCCGACGCCGTGCTCGCGCATCAGGCCGCGGGCCCGGCCCACGGTCTCGTCCGGGGCGATCGTGTAGGGGTTCTCGATGACGACGTTCTCGGAGCGCTTGACCTTCGCGACCTGGGCGGATTCCTCTTCGATGGTCAGGAAGCGGTGGATGATGCCCAGCCCCCCGGCGCGGGCCAGGGCCACGGCCATGCGGCTCTCGGTCACCGTGTCCATGTTGGCCGAGACGATGGGGACCTTCAGCTTGATGCGGCGCGAGAAGCGCCCGGCGGTGTCGACTGCGCGTCGCGAGGCGATCGAGGAACGCTTGGGGACCAGCAGGACGTCGTGGAAGGTCAGGGCTTCTCTCATATCCATGCGGGGGGATTATAGTAAAATGCCGCCCATGGCCTTCCCCGACAGCCGGCCCCGACGCCTGCGCGCCTCTCCGGCCCTGCGGACCTTGGTCCGCGAGACGGAGCTCTCCCCGAAGGACTTCGTGCTGCCCCTCTTCATCCGCCCCGGCAGGGGCGAGAAGCGCCCCATCTCCTCGATGCCCGGCCACTTCCAGTTTTCCGTGGACACGGCGGTCAAGGCCGCCGGCGAGGCGGTCAAGCTCGGCGTGCCCGCCGTCATCCTGTTCGGCATCCCCGATCGCAAGGACGCCAAGGCCTCCGGCGCCTACGCCGCGGACGGCATTGTGCAGAAGGCCGCGCGCGCGATGAAGGACAAATACCCAGATCTGCTGCTGATCTCGGACCTCTGCTTCTGCGAGTACACCGACCACGGCCATTGCGGCATCGTCAAGGACGGCAAGGTCCTCAACGACCCCACGTTGGAGCTCGCGGCCAAGACCGCGGTCTCCCAGGCCAAGGCCGGCTTTGACATCGTGGCCCCCTCGGGGATGATGGACGGCCAGGTCGGCATGATGCGCAAGGCCCTGGACGCGGCGGGATTTTCGGACACGCCCATCCTGGCCTATGCGGCCAAGTACGCCAGCGGCTTCTACGGCCCCTTCCGCGAGGCCGCCGAATCGCCGCCCTCCTTCGGCGACCGCTCCGGCTACCAGATGGACCCCGCCAACTTCCTCGAAGCGATGCGCGAGGTCCAGCTCGACGTCGACGAGGGCGCGGACATGCTGATGGTCAAGCCCGCCCTACCCTATCTCGACGTCTTGAAGGCCGTCAAGACGCGTTTCGGACTGCCCACCTCCGCCTATCAGGTCTCCGGCGAGTTCGCGATGATCAAGGCCGCGGCGGCCAAGGGCTGGATCGACGAGAAAAGAGTGGCGCTCGAGTCGCTGACGTGCATCAAGCGCGCCGGCGCCGACTTCATCCTGACCTATTACGCCTTGGAGGCTGCCCGATGGCTCGCGTGAAGAAGATGGATCAGAAGGCGCTCTTCGCGCGCGCCCGCAAGTCGCTCGTGGGCGGGGTCAACTCGCCGTTGCGGGCGTTCAAGTCCGTGGGCGGCACGCCGGTGTTCGTCCAGTCGGGCCGCGGCTCCCAGCTCGTCTCCACCGACGGCAAGCGCTTCGTGGATTACTGCCTGTCCTGGGGCCCGCTGATGTTCGGCCACGCCCGCAAGGAGATCGTGGCGGCGGCCCGGCGCGCCCTCGAGCGCGGCAGCACCTTCGGCGCGGCGACCATGGCCGAGGTGGAACTGGCCGAGTCCATCAAGGACGCCTTCCCCTCGATCGAGCTGTTGCGCATGACCAGCTCCGGCACCGAGGCCGACATGAGCGCGGTGCGCGCCGCGCGCGCGTTCACCAAGCGCGACCTGATCGTCAAGTTCGCGGGCTGCTACCACGGCCACGTCGACAGCCTGCTCGTCGCGGCGGGCTCGGGGGCCACCACGCTGGGGACTCCCGACTCGGCCGGCGTGCCGAAGGCCTTCGCCGCGACGACCGTCGTGCTGCCCTTCAACGACCTGCCCGCCGTCGAGACCGCGTTCAAGAAGCACAAGGGCCGCATCGCCGCCGTCATCGTCGAGCCCGTCCCGGCCAACATGGGGGTCGTGTTCCCGGCCGACGGCTACCTGCAGGGCCTGCGCCGGATCACGACCCGAGAGAAGGCCCTGCTGATCTTCGACGAGGTCATCACCGGCTTCCGGGTCTGCTACGGCGGCGCCCAGAACCTTTTCGGGATCAAGCCCGACCTGACCATCCTCGGCAAGATCGTGGGCGGCGGCCTGCCGATGGGCGTCTACGGCGGGCGCCGGGACGTGATGAGCGTGGTCTCGCCCGAGGGCCCGGCCTACCAGGCCGGCACGCTGTCGGGCAATCCCGTCGCCGTCGCGGCCGGCATCGCGACGCTCGACCTTCTGCGCCGGGAGAAGCCTTACGCCCGGATGGAGTGGATGAAGAACTTCCTCTGCGAGGGCCTGCGCCTGTGCGCGCTCGAGGCGGGCGTGTCGCTGCGCATCCAATCCATCGGCTCTATGTTCACGCCCTTCTTCGTCGAGGGGGAGGTGACGGACTACGCCTCCGCGCTCAGGGCCGACAAGGCGAAGTACGGGCGGTTCTTCCACCGGATGCTCAAACGCGGCGTGTACCTGCCGCCCGCGCAGTGGGAGGCGGCCTTCATCAGCGCGGCGCACACCCAGCGCGACTTGGACCGGACGATCGTGGCTGCCAGCGTCGCCTTCCGGAGCCTCTGATGCTCGGCCGAGAGAACATCACCGTCCGTTTGAAGATCACCAGCTCGACCCTGACGGCCGCGGATATCGAGGCGCGGCTCGGCATGAAGCCCGACGAATCGTGGAAGCTCGGGGACAAGACGGGGGTCTTCGGGGCCATTGAGAAGGCGCATTGCTACGCCCTCGTCTCGACGCCGATGCCGACCGCCTCCCTCGACGAGCACGTCCAGTCGATCCTCCGGCGGGCGGCCCCCGTCGCGGCCAAGATCGGCGAGTTCGCCGCGCAGGCGAAGATTCAGATGATCTGCACCATCCAGCGCAAGACCCTCCCGCCCATCAGCCTCGGGCGCGACGATGTGCGCTGGCTTGGCGTGATGGGCGCTCAGCTCGACGTCGAGGTGACCCTGATGCCCGACCCGGCGCGCGAGGCGCTGCGCGGCGGCGGCGCCGCGGGCGACCCGGCCAAGAAGCCCCCGACGACCGGCTTCTAAGAAGCCGCCGTCACATCTGCTCGGGAGCGGACACCCCGAGCAGGCCCAGCCCTTCTCGGATGGCGTCGCGCACGCCCGCGATCAGCAGGAGGCGGGTCTTCGCGACCTCGCGGTCCTCGGCTGTGGCCACCGGACACTTCTCGTAGAACGGGTGGAAGAGCCCCGCCAGTTCCATCAGGTAGTTGGCCAGGGGATGCGGCGACAGGAACCTCTCGGCGTCGAGCAGGACTTCGGGAAACCATGCCAGCTTCAGCAGGAGGGCCCGCTCCTCGGGGGCGGTGAGGCAGCGCGCGTTGGGCAGAGGCAGGCCCTCGTCCGCTGTCCAGAGGCCCGTCTCGGCGGCCTTGCGGAAGATCGAGCAGATGCGCGCGTGGACGTACTGGACGTAGAAGACGGGGTTCTCGCTCGACTGCTTCTTGGCCAGCTCCAGGTCGAAGTTCAGGTGGCTGTCGGGCGTGCGCAGCGCGAAGAAGAAGCGGCAGGCGTCCTTGCCCGCCTCGTCGATCAGCTCGCGAAGCGAGATGAAGGTCCCGGCGCGCTTGGACATCTTCACCGCCTCGTTGCCTCGGAAGAGGTGGATCAGCTGGTGGACGATCGCATGGTAGCTGTCGGGCTCCTTGCCGAGCGCCGCGATGGCGGCCTTCATGCGCGGCACGTAGCCGTGGTGGTCGGCGCCGAAGATGTCGATGACGCGGTCGAAGCCGCGGTCGTACTTGTCCTTATGATAGGCGATGTCGGGCAGGAAGTAGGTCGGCTTGCCGTCGCGCTTGACCAGCACGCGGTCCTTGTCGTCGGTGGAGCCGTCGGCGCCGGCGGTCCCCAGCCATACGGCCCCATCCTTCTCGAAGACCATCCCGCGCGACTTGAGGTACTCCAGCGTCTTCGGCACCGCGCCGGAGGCGAAGAGCTCGCTTTCCAGATACCAGCGGTCGAAATGGGCGTCGAAGACCCGCATGTCGTCCTTGTGCGAGGCGAGCAGGGCGTTCATTGCGTGGCGGCCCCAGGCCTGTGCATCCCAGTCCGCGCACTCCGGCGGCGCGGCGGCCGCGAGGTCGACGAGGTACTCGCCTTGGTAGCCCTTCTCCGGGACCCGGGCGTCCTGGCCCTTCGATTGCAGGTAGCGAGCCTTGACCGACTCGCCCAGCAGCTCCACGCGGCCGCCGGCGTCATTGACGTAGTATTCCGCGGCCACGCTGCGGCCCAGGCGGCGCATGATTCGGACGAGGCAATCCCCGAGGGTCGCTCCGCGGCCGGAGGCCATGTGGAGC
>MGUL01000053.1:8682-12061 GCA_001800005.1 Elusimicrobia bacterium RBG_16_66_12
AGACGAACTCGATCAAGATCTTCGTCGTCGTGCCGTTCTCGTCCTTGCCGTAGCCGGCGGGGTCCAGGGTGATGGCCTTCAGGTTGGCGCAGAGCGCGGAGTTCTTGACGACGAGGTTGACGAAGCCGGGGGGGGCGGGCAGAGCCGACTCGATCTCCGGCAGGGCCGACAGCGCGTCGGCCAGGGACTTGGCCAGCTCCAGCGGGTTGCGCTTGGCGGCCTTGGCCGCGGCCAGGGGCCAGGGCAGGGAGAGGTCGGCCTTCACGTGCGGCGGGGCGGGGGAGACCTCGAGGGCCTCGGGCAGGCTGACGCCCGAGGAGGCGGCCCACTCGCGGGCCTTGGCGGAGAGCACGCGGCGCAGTCGGGAGACGATCATGCGTTCTGGGGGGCGGCCGCGGGGGCGATGCTCGCGAGCTGGCGCACCGTGCCCGCGTCGTGCGCGACGGCGTAGGCGTCGTCGGGCTCGACGAGGTTCTGCCTGATCAGGAACGCCAGATACTGGTCCATCGAGATCATCCCGTGCTTGGCGCCCGCCTCCATGGCCCCGTAGATCTGATGGGTCTTGCCCTCGCGGATGAGGTTGGCGATGCCGCTGGTCACCCTCATGAACTCCCGGGCGCAGACGCGCCCGCCGCCCTTGCGCGGCAGCAGCTGCTGGCAGACCACGGCCTGGAGCACCGTCGAGACCTGCAGGCGCACTTGCGCCTGCTGGTTGGCGGGGAAGACGTCGATGATGCGGTCGATGGTGGAGGGGGCGTCCTGGGTGTGCAGCGTGCCGAAGCAGAGGTGCCCCGTCTCGGCGGCGGTGAGGGCCAGCTGGATCGTTTCTAGATCCCGCATCTCGCCGATCAGGATCACGTCGGGGTCCTGGCGCATCGAATGGCGCAGCGCCTCGGCGAAGGATTTCGTCGAGGTCCCGACCTCGCGCTGGAGCACGATCGAGCTCTTGTCGTCGTAGACGAACTCGATCGGGTCCTCGATGGTCAGCACGTGCGCGTTGTGCTTGACGTTGATGCTCTCGATCAGGCAGGCCAGGGTCGTGGACTTGCCCGAGCCCGTCGGGCCGGTGACCAGCACCAGGCCGCGCGGCAGGTCGACGAGGTTGGCGACGGCGGGCATCAGGCCGATCTCGGCGGCGGTCGGGATCTTGGCCGGGATGGCGCGGAAGACCGCTCCGAGCCCGTTCTTCTGGCGGAAGACGTTGAGGCGGAAGCGCGAGGACCCGGGGATGGACACGGAGCCGTCCAGCTCCCAGCGCTCCTCGAAGCGGGCGCGCTGGGCCTCGCTCAGGACCGAGTAGACCATGCGCTCGCATTCCTCAGCCGAGAGCGCGCTCAGGCCGGGCAGGGGGACGATCTTCCCGTGGAGGCGCGCCATGGGCGGCTTGCCCACGGCCAGATGCAGGTCGCTGGCCCCCGATTGGGCGACGGCCTTGAGGACTTCGATCAGTTCCGCCACGGGACCTTCCTGGCGTCGTCGTTGAGCTTTTCCAAATCATAGAGCTCGCGCGCCTCGACCGTCATCAGATGGACCATCAGCCCTCCGAAGTCGAGCACGCGCCAGGAGTCCGACCGGGGGCGGGAGCGGCGGTGCAGATGCAGCCCCGCGTGCCGCAGGCCCTCCTCGACCTGATGCTCGAGGGCCTCGAGGTGCGGCCGCGAGAGGGCCGTGGCGATGATCATGTAGTCGACGAGGGAGCTGGTTTTGCGGACGTCGAGGACGACGACCTGCTCGGCCTTCTTGTCGTCGACGGCCCGCGCGGTGGAGACGGCGAGGGTCTTAAAGGTTGGGGCCATGGCTCCGGGTCCTCAGGCGCTCTCGGAGCGCTTCGTCGTTGCGGAAGTCGAGATTCTCGAGCGCGGAGGCGAGCAGCCGGGCCGCCGCGCCCAGGGTGCGGGCCGCCTCGGCGCGCTTGGCGTCGTCGAGGGGAGTCTGCGCGCGGAAGCGGAGGAGGCCCAGCAGCCGCTTGGGCGCGCGAAGGACCAGCGCGAGAGTCTTCTCGTCGGACCAGGACTCGTCCGCCGCGGTCTTGGGCGCGGGCTCGGGGCCGTCCGGACCGAGGGGCTCCCCGCGGCGGGCGGCCGGGTCCATCTCGTCCTCGAAGCGGTTGTAGACGCGGGCCTCCGCCGACCACTCCCCTTCCAGATGCGGCAGGACGCGGTCGAGGGCGCGGGTCAGCAGCTCCTTGGGGCCGGAGACCTGGGTGAGCAGGAGCTGCGAGAGGTCGTAGAGGAGGGCGACCTCGGCGGAGGTGCGGCGCAGGCGCCTTGATTGCACCTGTACGAGCTCGGCGAAGAACTCCATGGCCGTCTGCGCGTCGGATTGAAGCCACCGCTTGAGGTCCGCGCGCTTGAGGCTGAGGAGCTCGGCGCGGCCCTTCGCGTAGGCGCCGGCCGACCGGGGGATGTCGTCGAGGAGAGCCATCTCGCCCAGGCAGTCCCCGGGCCCGACGGACGCGAGGTCCTTCTCCCCCTCGCCCGACAGGCGCTTGGTGATGCGCACCCGCCCGGAGGCCACGAAGTAGAGGCCGTCGCCGCGGCTGCCCTCTGCGAAGACCTGGGCGCCGTCCTCGAGGGTCAGCGGTTCCAGGTGCGAGGCCAGGGCCTTCAGGCGCTCCTCGGGGTATTGGTCGAAGAGCTCGAGCGAGCGCAGAAGCCGGAGGCGTTCGTTCGTGTCCATGCTACATCAGCGACGCGCCGCTGCGTCCCGTGATGCCGGCCAGCTGCTTGAAGGTCTCCGGGTTGCCGGCGCGGTTGAGCGCCTCCTCGGGGTTCACCAGGCCCTGCCGGACGAGCTCGGCCAGGGCCTTGTCCATGGGCACCATGCCGTGCTTGGCGCCGGTGTCGATCGCCCCGTAGATCATATGGGTCTTGCCCTCTCGGATCAGGTTCGAGATGGCGGGGGTCATGATCATGATCTCGCGGGCGGCCACGCGCCCCTCGCCGTCCTTGCGGGCCAGCAGCTGCTGGCAGACGACGGCCTGCAGCACGACGGCCAGCTGCACGCGCACCTGGGTCTGCTGGTGCGGTGGGAACACGTCGATGATGCGGTCGATGGTGGAGGGCGCGTCCTGGGTGTGCAGGGTGCCGAAGCAGAGGTGGCCCGTCTCGGCGGCGGTGATCGCGAGCTGGATCGTCTCCAAATCCCGCATCTCGCCGATCAGGATCACGTCGGGGTCCTGGCGCAGGGCGGACTTCAGCGCCGCCGCGAAGGACTTCGTGTTCTGGCCGATCTCGCGCTGGCGGAAGATGGCTTTCTTGGACTCGTAGACGAACTCGATCGGGTCCTCGACGGTGAGGATGTGGTCGGAGTACTTGGTGTTGATCAGCTCCATGACCGTCGCGAGCGTCGTGGACTTGCCCGAGCCCGTCGGGCCCGT
>MGUL01000053.1:12088-13080 GCA_001800005.1 Elusimicrobia bacterium RBG_16_66_12
AGGTCCGTGATGGACTTGGACAGGCGCAGCTGCTCCGGGGTCGGGATCTTCGAGTTGATCACGCGCATGACGGCCTCGACGCCGTTCTTCTGCAGCAGGACGTTCACGCGGAACCGGGCCAGGCCGGAGACGGAGAAGGAGCAGTCCAGCTCCCAGTTCTCCTCGAACTTGGCGCGCTGCTCCTCGTAGAGGATGGAGTAGATCAGGCGCTTGGATTCCTCGGCGCCGATCTTCTGGAAGCCCGGGATCTCGGTGATCTCGCCGTTGAGGCGCATCAGGGGAGGCTTGCCGATCACGAGGTGGATGTCGCTGGCTCCGGCCTGCGCGGCGGTCTTCAGTACCTCGACGAGTTCCATTCGATTGTCTCCTTGCAGTCGGCGCCGAGCTCGATGCTGACGTCGACGGCGCGCGACGGGTCCAAGCGGGTGGCGACGCGGGCCGACGGGCAGGGCAACGCGGCCCGCGCCTCGGCGGCACGCCGAAAGTCTCCGATCCTGTCGTAGACCAGGGTCCGTGCGCGCGTCCGCGTTTTTCCCATGGCCATGACGTCGACGCCCTTCAATCTCAGCATTTTTGAAGCGCGGGAGGCGAGGCCGGGCTCGTCGGCGCCGTTGAGCACCTCGGCCGTGGTCGCCTTGCCGTCCGGCGGCGGGTCCTCGCTCGAGAGGATCCGGCCCAGCAGGTCGGCGGCGGCCGCGCCCTCGGGCAGGACCGCGGGCCGCAGGCTCTCCGTCGGCACGCGCCGCAGTTCGACGGCGAAGAGGAGCGGGTCCAGCGCGCCGCGCATCAGCGCGAGCCAGGCGCGCGGGGAGCGCGCGCGGGCCTTCAGCGCGCGGGAGGCCTCCACCGACGGCTCGTCCTGCTCCGAGAGGGGCGCGAGCGCGACTCGGAGCCGGGTCGACGGCGGGGGCAGGGGCTCGACGGAGAGTTCGGCCAGGAGCCGCCGGGCCCGCTCCTCGGCGGCGGGCGGCGAACCGGGGATGTGCAGGACC
>MGUL01000054.1:0-256 GCA_001800005.1 Elusimicrobia bacterium RBG_16_66_12
GCTCTCGCGCGCTCGCCCCTTCCCGGGCACTCTGACCCCGGAAGCGCGCCGCGCCGGCCGGTCCGCAGGTTGCCTGCGGTGGCGTTGCCATTCCCCCATCGTCGACTCGCGAGACGAGGCTCGGAACCCCATGGCGCCTCTCGACTTCGTCATCGTGATCCGCCTCGGAATGACGATCGGCGCGTTCAGCACGCTCATCGGGGCCGGCGGCGGATTCCTGCTCGTCCCCATCGTGGGCATCCTCTCGCGCGTCCTC
>MGUL01000054.1:281-1337 GCA_001800005.1 Elusimicrobia bacterium RBG_16_66_12
CGACCTCGCACTTCGTCCTCAGCATCTCCACACTCGTCGGAACCGTCACGTTCCTGGCGCTGGGACACGTCGATGTCCGGTTCGCGGCTCTCCTGGGGGCGGGAGTCCTGGTCGGGGCTCAGATCGGAGCGCGGGCATCGGTGCGGGCCAGCGCGCGAGTGATCCGGCAGGTTCTCGGCGGCTCACTGGCACTGGTCGGGCTCCGGATAGTCCTGGAGGCGGCGCGCCACCTTCACCGGTGAGGCGCTGCGGACTGGGTCACGTCACCCCGTCACGTCGGCCGGAAGACCGGGAGCGTGTCGCCCCGCCGTCGCAGTGGCGTCACGCCGGTGACACTGCCATCGTCCTGCGCATTCGGGGATCCGCCCATCGCCGGCTGTCCGGGAGAACCGGTTGAGTTGACTGTCTTTTCGGTCGGTGGTGTAACCGCCCGGTCGGTGCCGGTTGGTATGGGGCTTGCGTCGGCTCGATCGCAAGCATGCGGCACCTGGACCGCAGGGAGGTCAGGGTGGCGGGCAGAGTCCTCAGCGGATTCACGTTTTCGCGCCTGCGGTATCGACTGCTCCTGCTGGTCCTCCTCGCAGTGCTCCCGACGCTTGTGCTGATCTTCGTGACCGACCGGGAACACCAGCGACTGGCCGCCAGGGACGCGCAAGAGTACGCCCTCCGCCTCGCCCGCCTCGCCTCGGATCACCAGGCGCGCTTGATCGAAGGGGTCAGGCCCCTCCTCCTCCTTCTGGCCGAGAACGCTGATGTCCAGAATCACAATGCGAGAGTGTGCAGCGCCTTCTTCTCGCGCATCCTCGGGAGATTCCCGCTCTACACGAACATCGGGGCGATCACGCCCTCCGGGGAGGTGTTTTGCAGCGCGCGGCCCCTCCGCGATCGCACCAGCGTGGCCGACGATGAGTATTTCCAGCGGGCGCTCGCCGCGCGAAGCCTCACGATCAGCGGATATCTGACCGACCGCATCACGGGCCGGCCGGTGCTCACGGTCTCCTATCCCGCCGCCGATGACGGGGGATGGGTGCGGGCGATCGTATTCGTCGGACTCGA
>MGUL01000054.1:1403-2877 GCA_001800005.1 Elusimicrobia bacterium RBG_16_66_12
GACTCATGCTCGCGCGTCATCCCGATGAGGGGAATCGGCTCGGGAAGTCTCTTCCCGAGCCGGCCGTCGTGAAGGCGATCGAGCGGTCCCAGGGGGAAGGGACCGTGGAGTCGCCCGGCCTGGACGGGGTGCCGCGCCTGTTCGCGTTCGCCCCGCTCTCGGGTCCGCCGCCGGGCGAACGCGCCTACGTGAGCGTGGGAATTCCCAGAGGCGTGGCCTTCGCTGACGCCGAGCGCGTGCGCATGCGCAATCTCCTCGGGGCCGGAGTCGCCTTCGTCCTGGTGATCGCCGCGGCGCTGATCGTGGGGGATCTGGTGATCCTCCGGCGCGTGAAGGCCGTCGTCCGCGCGGCCAGGGGGCTCAGCTCGGGGGACCTGAGCGCCCGGGCCATGGTCGCGGGCCGCGACGAGATCGGCCTGCTGGCCGGGACCTTCAACGAGATGGCGGAGCACCTCGCCCAGGTGGTCGAGGGAGAGCGGCTCAACAGCGAGGCGCTCGGGACGCGAGTGACCGAGCTCGACTTGCTCAACGAGCTCGGCGGCGCGTTGCAGGCCTGCCTGACCCTCGAGGAGGCCTACGAGATCCTGGGCCGACTGCTGGCTCGGCTCTTTCCGGGGGACACCGGCGCGCTCTTCGTCTACAGCGACTCGCGAAACCTCCTCGATGCCGCCGTGGCGTGGGGGACGGAGGCGGACCCCCACGACAGCGTGTTCGCTCCCGAGCAGTGCTGGGGCCTCCGGAGCGGGCGCTGTCATCTCGTCGAGGACACCCGGAATGGCGTCCGGTGCGCCCACCTGCGCCCGCCGCTGCCGCGCGCCTACCTCTGCGTCCCTCTCGTGGCCCAGGGGGAAGCGCTCGGGATACTCCATGTCTGGTGCCGCGCGACGGAAGGCCCCAGGGCGCACGGGGTGGCGCTCACCACACGCCGCCTCGCCGAGACGGTCGCCGCCCACCTCGCGCTTGGCGTGGCCAACGTGAAGCTGCGGGATGTTCTCCGGAGCCAGTCCATCAGGGATCCCCTCACCAGTCTGTTCAACCGCCGGTACATGGAGGAGACGCTGGAGCGGGAGCTCCGCCGAGCCGTCCGGGGGAGGTGTCCGATCGCCATCCTCATGCTCGACCTGGACCGGTTCAAGCAAGTCAACGATCGCTGGGGTCACGCTGCGGGCGACGCCCTCCTCCGAGGGCTGGGGGCCCTGCTGCAGGACGCATCGAGGAGAGAAGACGTCGCGTGCCGTTACGGGGGGGAGGAGTTCGTTCTCGTCCTGCCGGGCACTGCCTTGGAGGACGCCAAGCACCGCGCCGAGCAACTCCGTGTGGCCGTCAGGTCGCTGCGGCTCCCCCATGAGGACGGGGGCCTCGGCTCGGTGTCCGTCTCGATCGGTGTGGCCACCTACCCCGACCACGGCCTCGACACCCCGGGACTGCTGAAGGCGGCCGACGCAGCCCTCTATCGCGCCAAGCGCGAGGGGCG
>MGUL01000054.1:2888-4781 GCA_001800005.1 Elusimicrobia bacterium RBG_16_66_12
AGGGGCGGGACCGCGTGACGGTCGCTCTGCCCGCCGAGAGGGTCCTCCTCGACAGCGAGCGTTGACCTCGCGGACCATGCGTGCCTACACGTCGAAGGCCTCGTCGGCCGCGACGCCGGCAATGGGGGCAGGCGGTGATGTTGCGCACCGAGTTGCCGCCTGCTGTCTCAGCGCTGGCGCTGGCGCCAATCCTCCAGCTCCTTGGCGACGACGGTGGCGCGGCAGTCGGGGCAGATGCCGTGGCTGAAGGTGGCCTGCGAGCGCTCGCCGACATAGGTCTCGATCTGCTCCCAGTAATTCCGATCATTGCGGATCTTCTTGCAGTACGCGCAGATGGGCAGCAGGCCGTGGAGCTGCTTGACCTGGCTCAGTGCCATCTCGGCCTCGCGCCGGGCCTGGACGGCGGCCTCGTACAGCCGCGCGTTCTCGATGGCGATGCCGGCCTGGTCGGCCAGGCTCTGGGCGACGTTGACGGCGTCGTCGCCGAACCGATGGCCGCGCGGACCATAGACGATCAGGGTGCCGAGAATCCGGGCGCCCATCCTGACGGGCACGCACATGAGAGACCCGGTCCGGTCGGCCTGGGCCCCCTCGCGGTGCTCCGGGACGAGTTGAGAGTCCGCGGCCGCGTCCGTGGTGACGTATGGCCGGGCCGTGGCCGCAACCATCCCGCTGATCGACTCCCCGATCCTGACGCGCTCGCTCGCCATGGCCGTCAAGGCGCCGGGGGTTGCGCCGACGCGGACCAGCCACTCTCCCTCGGCGAGCCGGAAACCCGCTTCTCCGTCGAAGATCTCGGCCGCCGCCTCGGAGATGGAGCCCAGCAGAGCGGGCAGGTCCAGCTCCGCGGTCAGGCGGCGGGAGACGGCCACCAGGGTTCCGACGCGCGTCCTCCGGCGCTCGGACTCATCGAGGAGGCGCGACACCGACGCGTTGGACGCCTCCAGCTCCCGCCTGGCGGCTTCGACGGCCGCCGTGCGATCGACCACGCGCTGCTCCAGCTCCTGGTTCAGCCGGAGCAGCTCCGCCTCGGCCTTCCGGCGCCCGGCCTCCGCCCGGATCTGGCTGCGATGGGAGATGCGGACAACCCAGAAAAGGGAGAGATACAGGAGAAGGCCGCCCAGGGTCGTCGTGGCCCAGATGGTGTTCCGGGCTTTGCGGATCTCCCCGTAGAGCCGCTGCGGGACCTTGTAGACCTCGAGCACGCCGATCACAGGCCCGCGATCCTGGGCGGCAAAGATCGGCACATACACTTCCGCCAGCGTCCCGAAGACCTCGCGCTCCTCGGCGTTCTCGGGCTTCTGCCGGCTCTTGATCTGAACGCTGACCCGTCCCCGCAGCGCGACGTCGATGTCGGGGTCGCCGGCAAAGCTTCGGCCGATGAGACGCTCGTCGTCGGACCAGAGCACGACGGCGTCACGGTCCCATACCTTGACGCGAACGACCTCGGGTAGGCGGAGGAGCGGGCTCAGGGACGATCGGATGCGCGCCCGGTCCAGCCGGGCCTCGGGATCGATGAAGATATGCTCCAGCCCGTGAGTGCGAGCTTGATAGCGGACGATCTGGGCGGTGGTCTCCCACTCGTGCTCGTGCATGTTCTGCACGAGCACATGAGAGGTCACCCACCCGAGGGCGGCCATCAGGGCCAGCACGCACCCCAGACTCAGCAGCGAGAAGCGTGCGATGAGACTCAAGGCGGGCAGACGCATCACGAGGTCTCCATGGTTCCGGCGGGCCTTCCGCCTTCCGGCGAGCACCACCCTCCTATGTCGGGGTTATCCTCTCACATCCAGGGATAATCCCAGACCCGGTTTGTTTCCGGCGAGGAGAACGGCGGCTGGCGCCAGCTCATGCGCTGTCTGAACCTCGAGCGGCTCTGCATCGCCGCCTCGG
>MGUL01000054.1:4904-5174 GCA_001800005.1 Elusimicrobia bacterium RBG_16_66_12
CGCATCGGCCCCAGCGGCGGCGGCAGCCACGAGATCCAGCGCAACATCATCGGGCGATTGATGGGGCGGTAGGCCCCGACGACCAGCGCGACGCCGACCTTCGCCAGGTTCGCCGTCATCGGCATCCCCATGGTCCCCGGTCCGATGAATCCCACTCGCTCCCTCATGGGTCTCCTCTCGTCATGTGAGCTGCCTCCCCGCGCTGGGGCATCGTCGTCTCGCGAGTCAGGCGAGGCAACGCGTCCCGACGCGCGAGCCGAGCGGCGCCCG
>MGUL01000055.1 GCA_001800005.1 Elusimicrobia bacterium RBG_16_66_12
CGATGAGACCCCGGCCGAGACCCCCGGCCCGCGCTGGGTCAAGAACGCTCCCGAGAGCGTCGGCTTTACGGCCTGGGTCGGACGCCAGGTCTCGCGCTGGACGAGCGCCGACGCCTCCGATTCCCGCAAGGCCTTCGACGGCGAGGAGCCGCGCGCCGCCTCGTCCTCCGCGACGGACGCCTCCGCCGCCGAGCACGCGCGCGCCTCTGGCCTGCTCCAGGCCTCCGAGCGCGCCGACCTCATCATCAACGACAACTCCATTCCCACGCCGCAGGCCGCGCGCGAGGTGGGGAATATCCGGCGGGCGCAGGCCATGCCGCTCTGGGTCAAGGTCGTGGCGCCGCTTTCGCTGGTCGCTGCGGGCGCGGCGGCCGCGGCCTACGGCGCGGCGCCCGTCCTGACCCTGGCCGTCGGGCTGATCGTCTCGGTCCTCGCGCACGAGGTCGCCCACATCGCGGTCCTGCGCAAGCTCGGCGACCACACCGCCGAGGAGGCGGGGACCCACAGCCTGAACCCTTTCAATCACATCGATCCGCTGAAGACCGTCATCCTCCCGGCGATCTCCCTGGCCGTCTCGAGCGCGATCCTGCCCTTCCCCCTGCTCATCGGCGCGGGCAAGGCCGTGGACGCCGACTTCAACAACCTGCACGGCCCGTTCGGCGGCCCCCGCTCGGCGCGCAACGCCTTCTACGCCGCCGGCGCCGGCCCGCTGACGAACCTCGTGCTGGCCGGGGTCGCCTTCGCGGCCGCAGCACTCCTGCCCGTCGGAGGCGTCGCGGCGGGCGTGGCCCTCGGCCTGGCCAAGATGAACCTGGCCCTGACCGTCTTCAACCTGCTGCCGCTGCCGCAGCTCGACGGCGGCAAGATGATCGCCGGCATCCTGCCCGAGCGCTTCTACGCGAAGTGGGTCTACAACCCGAAAGTCGAGAAGACCTACCAGGGGATGTTCCGGCGCCTGTACGAAGGCCCGACCGCGCTGCTGACCTTCATGACCGACAAGCTCGGCATCAAGAGCCAGAAGGCCTTGAACCGCGTCGCCAACGGCGTCACCTTCGGCGCGCTCGCCGCGTTCTACGCGGCCGCCTACGTCCACTTCTCGGTGGCCGTGCCGCTGCTGTTCCTGGCCCTGCCCTGCACCTACGACTACTGGTGCATCCGCGAGAAGGTCCGCTCCGAGGCCGCCGTCAACGACGTCATGCAGCTCTACAGCGAGTGGGCCGCCGTGATCGCCCAGATCGCCGAGGACAAGGGCATGGAGAGCGAGGTCAGCCTCTTCGAGGCCGAGCACGCGATGAAGAACGCCCTGGAGACCTTGGTCGACGAGATGATGGCCAAGGAGGAGTTTCGCGCCCTCTCCAACGAGGACAAGCTCTCGGCGGTGATGAAGGCGTACCCGGACAAGGCGGCCGAGTTCCTTAAGGAAAAGGTCTTCACCGAGGCCGGCGACACGCTTGAGAAGGTCAAGGAGCTGCTGGCCGACCCGCGCAACGAGGCGTACATGAACCGCCTGCGCAAGTGGTTCGAGGACCACAACATCTTCGAGCGCTGGGACAACCCGAAGTACGAGGGCAAGCTCAAGGAGGCCGTGAAGGCGGCCGGCAAGGAGAAGGGCAAGTCCGCCGGAGAGAGAGGCTTCGCCTCGGTCGGCGCGATGGCCGCCCTGGCGGTCATGGGCGGCGCGGCCGTCCTCTTCCCCGAACTCGCGCATCTGGCCCCGGCCTGGCTGTCGGGCCTGGGCGTCCTCGGACTGATGGGGACCCTGTCATCCACGGGCGGCGGCGCGGCGAGCCCGCGGATGGCCCGCGTCACGCGAGACGACACGCTCTTGGGGGAGCAGCTCTCTCTGGAGTTCTTCGCGCCGATGACGGAAGAGGAGTACGACGCCCTCTTGGCCGCGCTGGCCCGGGACGGCCGGATCGCGGTCTTTCGAGACCTTCGTCCTTACCAGCGGGAAGCCTTCGCCGGTGCGAAGCTCCGTTTCATGAGCGCCGAGGACGCGGCCCGAGCGATGGAGATGCTGCGCGCGTCGCCGGCCGTGACTCGAGTGGGCGCCCCCTCCGCGGTCTTCGATCGGTTTCTCCAACGTCTCCCGCCCAACGGGGCGCAGCCGGCCGCGGCGTCCGCGCCCGTCGCCGGTTGGGCGGAAAAAATCCGCGCTCGCGCCGAGGGCCAGGGTCTTTCCGTCGAGGTCCGGTTCGATGAGAACCTCTCTGTCGAGAACGTGATGCACCATGTCGGCGGCCATGCGAGCGCCGAGACGATGCACCCGAATGGACGCGGCGTCACCTCGACTATCCCCGCCGCGACCTTGGAGGAGGCGGCGGAGATCGCGCGCCACATGGCCGGCTTGGACGACGTCGAGACGGTCACCGTCGCGCCGTCCGTCGCCCTGCGCCTCGGCGCCGAGGTTCCTGTCGCCGCGCCGACCGCCGCTCCCGCCGACACGCCGGTCGATCCGCAGGCCGAGGCCCAAGCGAGGGCCGAGGCGGAGGCCGTCGATCCGTCGCGCTGGCAGGGCAAGGTCCTCGGCCGCGAGGACGCGCACGCCGGCGACGTCGTCGTCGTCTTCAAGGCGGGCGCCCCTAAGCGCGCGGTGGCGCACGTGCTGAATACCCTGCACGACCAGTTCGAGATCGTCGAGGAGAGCGACTACAACCGGCGCGTGAAGGCCCTTCGCCCCGACGCGGCCGCCGAGGTCGCGCGGACGATGGCGGGCCGCAAGTGGGTCGAGTCCGTCGGCGTCGCGCCCGAGGTCCGCGACCGCGTGCGCGCCGTGGCGCTTCCCGCCAAGGTCGTCACGCACGGCAAGGAGCACTACAGCGTCTCGGTCGTGCTGGTCAAGTTCCACGGCGAGACGGCCGCCGACGAGGTCAAGGCCGTCCTGGGCGGCCTCGGCGGCAAGAGGATATTTCGCCACGGCGACTACTACGCCCTCAACGCCGGCGACCTGAAGGACGCCGCGCAAGCCGCCGTGACGCTCTCCGAGAACGAGGCCGTGTCCGCCGTCGAGGTCCACCCCAACGCCGCCGCTCATCTCGAGGACCGGATGATCCAGCCGTACCCCGACGCCGCGGCCTACGACCCCGCCCAGAGCCTCTTCGTCCAGTTCAAACCCGGCACGGCGGAGGAGATGGCCAAGGAGTACGCCGCACTGCGCCGCCTGCGCCTCGTCTACGGCAAGTTCCGCGGCAAGGAAGGCCTGGCCCTCTTCGAGGTCCTCGGCGCCGCCGACGCGGCGGCGACGCGCCAGATCCTCGTCGACGAGACCCTCGACGAGGGTTCGATCGTCGCGGAGGTCCTTCCGTTCAAGGAGCAGCCCGGCGAGGCCGCCGTCGTCCCGTCCGAGGCCGCGAAGGCGAAGGCCGCCGCGCGCGCCGCCGAAGCCTCGGTCCAGGCCGAGGCCGAGAAGAACCCTCCGCGCCGCGACCCCGCCGCCGAGTGGTTGTCTTACCTTTCCACCCGGAAGATGGCTGACGGCACCACCCTCAACGACAAGCAGATCAAGGCTTTGTCGACCTACCTGAAGCCCCTGGCCAGGAACCCCGCCGAGCCGCGCCCGCCCGTGGTCGCGCGCACCGAGGAGGTCAAGCGGCTGCTGCCGATCGTGACCTCCCCGCGCGGCATGCGCAACAGCGTGATCCTCGTCGGCGAGGCCGGCACCGGCAAGACCGCCGTCGCCGAGGGCCTGGCCGAGATGATCGAGGACGCCGAGCACGCCGGGGCCAAGGACTCCGAGGCCTTCCTGCAGTTCCAGCGCCTGAAGGGCCGTTGGCTCGTCGAGCTCGACATCAATAAGATCCTCACCGCCGAGGACCCCGTCGGGACCCTGTCGGCGGTCCTCGACCTGCTGCCGCGCTTCAACGACCCCAGCCCCTCCCGCGGCAACGAGGTCATCGTGCTGATGGACGAGATCCAGAAGTTCTTCCTGGACAACAACGGCCAGAAGATCGCCAACGTGCTGAAGGGCCCGCTGCGCGACGGCAAGATCTCGGTCATCGCGACGACGACCCGCAAGGAGTACAAGGAGTACATCGAAAAGGACGACGCCTTCCGGCGGCGCTTCGAGAAAATCGACGTGGAGGAGCCGACCGTCGAGCAGACGATCACCATCCTTCGAGCTCTGAAGGGCTATCTGGAGAAGATCCACGACGCGCTGATCCCGGACGACTCGCTGACGGCCGCCGCGAAGCTCGCCGACCAGTTCGACAAGACGAACTTCAACCCGGACAAGGCGATCAAGGCCGTCCAGGACGGCGCCGAGCTCGCCCGCCCCGACAACCTGCGCGCGGCGATCACCCTTGACGTCCGCGAGACCTGGAACCAGTTGGTCGTCGCGGTCAACGAGGCGCGCCAGACCCTGGTGGACAAGGGCATCGCGTCGACCTTGGCCCTGCCCATCGAGGCCTACAACCGCATCGCCGGCCTGATCCAGAAGGCCGAGGCGCTCTACGCCGAGCGCGAGGCCGTCGCGGACGGCAAGGGCCAGGTCACGGTCGACGTCGTCAAGCGCGTGATCGCCCAGAAGACGGGCATCGGTTCCGGCCAGCTCAACATGGGCGAGGAGGACGCGGCGCGCTTCAACGAGATGGAGAAGAGCGTCGGCGAGCGCGTGGTCAACCAGCAGCCCGCGCTGACGGCCATCGCCAACGCCATCCGCCGCAACAAGGCGGGCCTCTCGAACCCCAGCCGGCCGATGGGGAAGTTCCTCTTGACCGGCCCCACCGGCGTGGGCAAGACCTACCTCGCCAAGGAGCTGGCGCGCTTCCTGTTCAAGGACCCCGAGGCGATGATCCGCATGGACATGTCCGAGTACATGGAGGAGCACACCGCCCAGCGCCTGACGGGATCTCCTCCCGGCTACGTCGGCTACGGCGAGGGCGGCCAGCTGACCGAGGCCGTGCGCAAGAAGCCCTACTCGGTCATCCTGTTCGACGAGGTCGAGAAGGCGCACCCGAAGGTCTTCGACGTGCTGCTCCAGATCCTGGACGACGGCCGCCTGACCGACGGCGAGGGCCGCACGATCGACTTCAAGAACACCGTGATCATCATGACCTCCAACGCCGGCATGGGCACCGTCGACGGCGAGAAGTACGCCCGGATGCTCGAGGCCGTCGAGAAGCACAACGAGTCGGCCGAGCTGCGCGCCAAGAACACCGCCGAGATCGAGGCCGCGTGGGACAAGGAGATCGACGAGGCCGTCAACGAGAGCCTGAAGTCCCGTTTCCGCCCCGAGTTCCTGAACCGCCTCGACGAGGACCCCCGCTCCAAGAACAAGTGGATCCGCGTCAACCGCCTGCGCCGGCAGGACATCACCAAGATCGCGCAGCTGCAGGTCAAGGAGTTCAAGGACCTGCTGATCGACCGCCACGACACGGAGCTGCAGATCGACCCGTCGGTCATCGACTTCCTGTCCGTCGAGGGGTTCTCGCCGCTCTACGGCGCGCGCCCGATGACCGCGGCCATCGAGAAGCACATCGTCGACCCGATGGCGAAGTGGATCCTGGACGAGGCGGCGCAGGGACGCAAGAGCGTGCGCGGCGGCCTCATCAAGATCAAGGCCGAGGGCGGCACGATCGTTTTCGCGGCCGAAACGAAGCCTATGAAGACACTCGACCGCTCCGCGGTCGAGGGCGCTTCGCGCCAGGCCGCCGCCGAGGTCTTCGCGCTCATCGAGCGCCTGGTCGGCGAGGGCGAGGAGCCCTCCGAGGGGCTCTTCGACAAGATCCTGCGCGCGGCGCGGCCGAAGGCGCCCTCCGCGCCCGCCGCGCCCGTCGTCTCACGGGCCTTCTTCGCTCCGGGTTCGTCCCTGGCCCTGCCGCCGTCGGCGCGGACCGTCGCCGCGCTGCACAACAAGCCGAAGGCCGCCGACGCGCAGGTGCGCGCCGAGATCAAGACCGTGGCCGAGTCCGTGGAGAAGGCCGGGTGGGACGCC
>MGUL01000056.1:0-5921 GCA_001800005.1 Elusimicrobia bacterium RBG_16_66_12
GCGACGCTGTTGGCGGAGGCGTTGCCCGCCGCGTCGTAGGCCCTCAGGCGGGCGTAGTGAGTGGTCCCCGCCGTCAGGCCCGTGATCGAAGCGCTCGTCACGTTCCCCAGATCCTTATTGTTGTAGCCCGCCAGGAGGACCGTGAAGCCCGCCGTGGTGGAAACGTCCAACCGATAGCCCGTCACGCCCACGTTGTCGGTGGAAGCCGTCCACGAGAGGCTCAAGGTGGAGGTGGTCGCGCCGCTCAGGACCGGGCCGCCAGGCGCCGAGGGCGCGGTCGTGTCGGGCGGCGTCAAGGTCGAAGTCGAGGCCGCGACGCTGTTGGCGGAGGCGTTGCCCGCCGCGTCGTAGGCCCTCAGGCGGGCGTAGTGAGTGGTCCCCGCCGCCAGGCCCGTGATCGAAGCGCTCGTCACGTTCCCCAGGTCCTTATTGTTGTAGCCCGCCAGGAGGACCGTGAAGCCCGCCGTGGTGGAAACGTCCAATCGATAGCCCGTCACGCCCACGTCGTCGGTGGAAGCCGTCCAGCCGAGCGTGAACGCCGCCGTGCTCACGTTCGACGCCGCAAGGCCGGTTGGAACGGTGGGTGAGGAAACGTCCGCCGCCGGGGCGGAGGGCGTGCGCGTGGAGACCTCGACGCCGAGCAAGGTCGTCGAGCTCACGTTGAACGCCGATTCGTTGTTCGAGGTGTCGAAGGCGGTCAGGCGGAAGAAGTACGTCGTGTCGTAGGAAAGGCTCAGCGCGTAGGTCGTGGCCGGGCCGGCAAGCGTCGTTTTCGTCACCGACGCGTCGGCCGTCGCTTGGCTGGTCGTGGCGGAAAGCAGCGAGTTCGTCGCGTAGTAGACCCGGTAGCCGGACAAGTCGGCCTCGGCGTTGGGGTCCCAGGCCAGCGTCACCGTGGCGGCCCGCGCCGCGCCGCAGGCGAAGGCGAGGACGAACAGGGCGGCGGCGAGTGCTTGTCTCATTCCCTCTCCCATCGCTTTGCCCATCGTTTTTCCTTCCCTGAGACGCGTTCCCCGCCGAAGGCGACCCTCAGCGCCACCGTGTGGCCGCCGGCGTTGTCCTGAATGATGCGGCTGAAGAGGGCGAAGGCATAGTCCACCGTCAGGTCCCAGGCCGTCACGCCGAACCCCGCCGTGAACTGGTTCTCGTTGACGCCGGCGCGCATCAGGAGCGAGGGCGTCACCTGGCGTTTGACGACCAGGATCTCCGTGGCGGCGCTCCAGGAGAACCGCCTTTCCCCCGCCTCCCCGGACCGGGAGTCGCGGAGATTGAGGTCGGCCAGGACGTTGAAGCGCTCCAGCCGGTAGAGCCCCCCCGCGCGCAGCGTCATGGGCACGCGGTCGGAGCCGGAGAGCCCGAGGTCCGGCCGGTTGAGGTGGCGCGCGGAGAAGCCCAGCTGCGCCTGGGAGTTGATCGTGACGATGGCCCCCGCGTCAAGCCCCAAGGCCCCTTTCGAGGTCCCGTTCTTGAAGACCGGGTCGCGCTCGGCCAACGGGTCGCCTCCGATATTGTAGCTGCGGCGCAGATAGCCCAGGCTCATGCCTAGGACAAGATGCGAATTGAGCTTGTAGGCGCCCCCCAGGAGAAACTCCTGTTCCTTAAGAAGCCCCGCCGCGTCGAAGGAGTTGGCGCCCAGCGCGAAAGTCCAGCTCTCCCCCGCCGGCACGGCCGCGGCCAGGGCGCTCTGCGACAGAGAGGCGCCCTTGAGTCCGAGCAGCGGCCTTGAGTGGAGCAGATAGCCTTCGGGCCGGTTCAGTTGGGCCAGTCCGGCGGGGTTGATGAAGAGCGCGCCGGCGTCGTCGGCCTTGCCGGCGAAGGTTCCGGCCATGGCCTGCGCCGCGGCGCTCGGGGAGTCCTGGAGGAAGCCCGCCTGGGCCCGCCCCGCGCAAAGCAGCAGGAGGGCCGAGCACGCAAGCCGCCGCTTGATCCCTGCTTCCGATTCCATCGCCATGGCTTCGCGCATATTCACTTACCATGGATTATGCCGCAGCGCCATGAATTTCACCTGCGGGGATTCGGAAGGAGTCCTGAAGGCCGGCGCGACTACTCGCCCAGCAGTTCCGGCAGCCGGGGCAGGGCTTCCTGCAAGGGCACCAAATCCACCGAGCCCTACGCTGGAAAACGGCCGATTTCGGAGTTGCCGAGAATGTCCGGCAGATTCCAGAGCATATAGAGGGGCATGCCCACGAGACGGTATTTTACCGCGTGGCCTTGCGTGGTCTTTAGGTCTAAATCCATCACCGAAGGCGGGTTCGCGTCCACGCGCACGGCCATGTCCAGTCTTCGTTCGAACATGAACTGATGCAGACTTTTCATGGAACCGGCCGCTCCGGACTTAAGTTCGATCGGGATGATGCCCCCGTAAACCTGCACGATGTAATCGATCTCGCCGGGGCGCCCCCCTTCGCGCTGCCAGTAGTACAGCTCGGGGCCGTCGCCGGCGCCGGGATCGGTCAGCCGCAGCTGCTGAGCGGCAAGTTGGTCGGTCAACTGCCCGCGCAGGGAGGGGGCCAGCGACTCCCATGATGGGAAGGCCTGGGCGGCCGGGGTGCCCAGGAGCGCATGGACGATTCCAATGTCAACCGCCACCGCCTTGCGAAAAGAATCCTTCACCTCGGCGCCAAGCGGCAATCCATGGGCCGCGGTGTGGCGGACCTGGTGCACGAGCCGGGCCATGGTCAGCAAGTCAAGCGCGTGCTTGGCTTGGTGCTGTTTGACGCCCTCGCCGACATGGGCGTGGACGAACTTCCGGCCCAACGACGCGGCGACGGTGTTCAGGACGGAGTTGAGGATGTCGCGGTCCATCCGGCCGGCATACTTCGCGAAGTCGGAGCGATAAGCGGCGAGCAGTTCCTTCTGCAGCTCCCGCACCTCGCGCGGTTCGCGTCCGGAGATATCGGACGCCACGACCGCCGGCATGCCGCCGACCATGGCATAGCGGCAGAACCAACGCTCGGCCAGCGAATGCGCGGCTACGGGGAGCTTCCGGCCGGGGCGCCATGCCCGGATTGCGGACAGCAGGCGGTCTTGACCGTGAGCCAGGAGATATTCGGGGAAGCCCATCGGCTCGATATGCTGAAAGGCGATCCGTCCGACCGGCATGCTGAAAGCGTGATCGGCAAGGGAGAACTCAAGCAACGATCCCGCGGCCACTACCGGCAGTTGAGGCAGTTCCTCGTAGAACCAGCGCAATTGGGCGAGTACCGTGCCCGCGGCTTGAATCTCATCCAAGAAGAGCAGGCTGCGATCCGGGTTTATATCAACCGAAAGCGCGAGCGAGAGTTCCCCCAGAATCTGGCGTGGGTCGTTGGTGCTGAAAAGTCGTTTCAACCCCGGATCGCGCTCAAAATTTATCTCGACGAGTTGGCGCCCGGCGCGAGCGGCCAGATCGCGGACCAACCAAGTCTTTCCCACCTGCCTGGCCCCGCGCAGAACAAGCGGGTGGCGAGCAGGGCTGGCCAGCCAGGCGTCAAGTCTCGACTCCACCGCGCGTTTCATCTGCCTAATCATACAAACAACGCGTTGTTATTGAAATACAGGAATCTCCCTCCTGAGAACCGGCGCTCGCCCAGCAGTTCCGGCAGCCGGGACGTCAGCGGGAGATGTCGAGGAAGGCGCCGTCGGGGGAGACCGTCAGGCGGGCTCGGTCGCCGTCCACGAGGCGCATCATCACGCCGTCGGGGCGCTGGAGCGCGGCGAAAAAAACCCGGAAGGTCTGGAACTTCACGTGCTTGCCGCCCAGGGTCTCGTCGTAGATGAGGCAGACGCCGAGAACATCGGACGCGACGGCCGGGCGGCGGGATTCGTCGGGCATGCGGCCGAGGAACAGGCGATAGGGGCGCCCGCCGATGCGGACGGCCTGGCCCGCGAAATAGGAGGTGCTCATGATCTCGATGATCCGTCTGGACCAGAGCACCTCGTCGGTGTCCGCATCGCGGATCCGGATGATGTTGTTGAGGCGGGCGCGGAAGATGTTGATGTCCAGGTCGATCGTGTAGCTGCGTCCCCCCGCGCTCCACTGCCCCTTCATGCCGGCCCCGATGAGCACCATCAGCGGCTGCGCGCCGGGAGGCGTGACCGTCAGCCAGGCGCCGTCCGGCTCGGTCTGGTCGAGGGTCACGGCGACGAGGTGCCGGCCCACGCGGTCGGTGAAGGAATCGGCCAGCGAGAGATGGCGGTCGAGGAGCGGGGCCAGGTCCACGCGCGCCGTGTCCTCCTCCGCGGCGCTCGGGACCGCGCGCGTGAGCGGAATGGAAACCTGAGGAAGGACGAAGCCGGGGGAGCCCGCCGCCGCGGCAAGACGCTGGAAATCCAGGGCGCCGGGAGCCGCGGCGCAGGGAAGCGCCGGCAAGAAGAGCAGGAGCATCGCCTTCATCTTGACGAGAATACCATCTGGCGCAGCGCCCGCGTCAGGGTCGAAGGGCCCCCTTCCGGGGCGGGACCTTGGGTCCGCTCAGAATCGGCGGGTGAGCTCGAGGTCCAGGCCGGCCGCCTCGCGCAGGACGGCCGGCTCCGAGACCTTCAGGCCCCACAGCACGAGGACGCTCAGCAGGGCCGGGGCCACATAATAGCAGAGGCGGAAGAGCATCGCCGCGACCAGGGCCTCCCCCGCGCCCACGCCGAGACTGCCCATCATCGCCTCGATGGAGCCCTCGGCCACCCCCAAGCCTCCGGGCAGGATGGGGATGAGGGTCGCGGCCTGCCCCGTGGTGAAGGCCGCGCTCAGATGCCCGACGGGCAGACGCACGCCGACGGCGCGGAAGCAGAACCCGAGCGAGGTCATCGCCAACCCCCAGTCCAGGCAGGTATAGAGGACCGTGGTGGTCAGCCGCCCGCTGCCCGCCCGGATGCGCGCCAAGCCCTGCGTCAGCTGGACCTCGAAGACGGCGAAATCCTCCGGAGGGATCTCTCTCTGCGACAGGGAGAACGCCGCGCGGTTCGTGAGGCGGAAAAGACGATGGGCCAGCCGCCCGCGCACGCGGCGGTTGAAGAAAGCCGCGAGGATGAACGCCGCCCCCGCCAGCAGGAATGTCAGACCGAAGGCGTTCTCCATGATGGCGAGGCGAGCGCCCCGCAGGCGCAGCAGCAGCGTGACGAGGCCCAGGGCCAGGATCACGGCCAGCACGGCGTAGAGGATGGCCGAGGTCACGGCCGAGGCCGTGATCGTCGTGGCGATGGGCACGCGCCTCTTATGAAGGAGGTGGGCCTTCAGCGCGAAGCCCGTGACGCCCCCCGCCGAGATCAGATAGTTGGCCGTCGTCGAGACCAGCGCGATGCCCAGGACCGCCGGCGCGCCGAGGGGGTGCCCCAGGACGGTCAAGATCTCGGAGAGGGCCAGGCCCACCATCGCATGGCTGGCCAAAGCACAGGCGAGCGCCGCCGCAAACCAGCCCCAGGACACGGCCGAACCGGCGCGCATGACCGCCTCCAGCTTCGAGCCCACGAGCACGCCCAGGATCGCCGCGGCCGCCAAGGCCCCGAGGGTCAGCAGGACTCCGCGGCTCGTCCTCACGGCGCCGAGAACGCGCCGGAGGACTGCGCGATGATAAAGGAGTACGCCTTCCGCGTCTGCGCGTCGTCCGCCTTGCCCGAGAGAACGGCGATCAGCGCGTTGCCGGTCTCCTGATCGAGGCCCGCGGCGAAGAGCTTCCCGGACAGCGCCGCCTCGCGCAGCTTGGAGTAGGCCCGCAATCCGCCCCAGCACGAGACGCCCACGCCCATGGCGCAGACCAGGGAGAGCCCCGCCACCAGCGCCGCGAGCCGCGGCGGATCCGCTTCGGGGGCGGCGTCGCGCAGGTCGCGCGCCAGGCGCGCCGACGCGGCGATCCCGAAGGGCGCCCAGAACGGGGCGATGATCCACCCGACGTAGGGAATCCAGCCCGGGGCCGCCGTGATCAGCCCCGCCAGCGAGAGGCGCAGGC
>MGUL01000056.1:5950-6595 GCA_001800005.1 Elusimicrobia bacterium RBG_16_66_12
CTCGCCCAGGCGCGGACGCACGCGCGCCCACGAGAGCTCCAGCGCGCGCAGCCCCTGGGCCTCGCCCGACATCTGGTAGACGGGAGCGAAGAAGAACATCACCCCCAGCAGGACTCCCGGCAGAATCAGCAGGTAGAGTCCCCCGACCACCGCGAGCAGGAAGAGGCTCAGGACCCAGCAGAAAGCGGAGGTCATGTCCCAGGAGCGCGACAGGACCTCGGAGGCGTGTTCCTCGAAGAGGACCGCGCGCAGGGCGGCGGCCTGGGTCCACGTGGACAGCCAGAAGCCGACGGCCAGGGCGACGCCGCCGCCCAGGCCGAAGGCGGTCAAGGGCTCCACGCCCGACAGCGCCGCCAGCCCCGCGGCCAGCAGGGGCAGGAAGACCCCCAGCAGGGTCGCGGCCCCGCCGACGCCGGCGACGGCCATCAGCGTGGGCCAGCGGCGGAGAAAATCGTTCCAGGAAGCCCTCAGCCAATCCGTGAGAGGAGGCATCTTTCGCATAGTAACATTTCGCGCCCCATTGACGTCCGGCCGTCCCGACCGCTACACTTCGGGCATGAAGAAGGTGGTCGTGGTGGACGACGACGACGACATGCGGGCGCTGATGTCGCTCCTCCTAAACGACTCCTACTCGGTGGAAGCCGC
>MGUL01000057.1 GCA_001800005.1 Elusimicrobia bacterium RBG_16_66_12
GATTGACCAGCAGCGCCAGCTCATCGGTGTTCATCGGGGTCGTCAGGCCTTCAAACGGTCGACCCAGCGGATGAAGCAGCGGAGACCCACTGTCCGGAGCATGCAGCGCCAGCGAGGGATGACGGAAGGCGTCCAGCGCGGTTTGCACCTGGCCATCCCAGAGCGGGCCCAGGTCATGAGCCCGCACTGGCTCAAAGGCACTGCGCTCGCCGCTGATGAGCGCCTTCAGCTGTGCCTGCCCCTGGGCGGCCGCCTCGGCCTGATCGCTGATCATGTAGACGCCTACATTCCAGCATCCCTGCGCCCGCGCGATCTCGAAGCGCTCGACCGTCTCGTCCAGCAACTGCGTGCAGGCTTCCGCATGGCGGTTGAGGATCTCGCGGCTGAAGGTGAGCGACTCGCCACTGGTCGCCGCCAACGAAGTTGATGTCCCGAAGGTCCGCCCGAGCGTCTCGCCTTCGGTGGTCGACTGACTGGTACTGCCCGAGTCACTTGTGGAGGGAAGTAGCTGTCCGAACATCCCAAGCATCCCGGAGAGCAAGAACGGGCCCCCGGCGGCCACCAACAGCCCCGACAGCCCTGCCAGGCCGATGGCCTTCAATCCCTTCTCGACCCCGGTGGCCTTCTCCAAGGCAGAGCCAAGCACGCCTTTGCTCTTGCTGGCGCTCTCGCTGGTGGAAGTGCTGGACGACCGCGAGGTCGAGGTTGATTCGCTCTCATTCGTTGCTTCCGTCTCGGTGCGCCCGGTGCTGCGCCCCATCTGGACCGTGGAGCGGGTGAAGGCATGGATCTGCCCCGAGAGCGAATGGCACGAGGAGATAATCTGCCCAACCTCGCGCTCCGCAATCGGTTCGGCGATCACCAGGTAGAGGTAGGGCTTCCCACGCAAACCGCGCATCAGGCGATCGAGGGTCTGAGGCGCCTCGCCCGGTCCCGTCTCGGCCTTAGCCGAAGGGATTCCCGTGAAGGCGCGTGCGTAGCGGTAGGAGGACAGCGGGGCGTGCACCTTGGCCGCCACTTCCTTCGCATCCTTCAGGGGGCGCACACGCGTCCCTGGCCAATTCGAGCACAGGAACTCCCCGAGCTGGTCGGCGAACAATCGCGGCTGGGTGGCGTCCTGCATGGACGTCACGCCCAGGTAGATGCGATTGCGTTCCCCATCGCTGGATAGCACGAACACCAGGGCGTACCGAGGGTCATGGCAGGCAGCCAGGGTGGTGCGGATGGCGCTCAGCACGTCTGCCTCTGCCCCCCGGACGGGCTGACCGACCTGTTCGACTTCCAGCAGCGCAACGTCGCTCGGGATCGCTGTTTTCGTCTTCTTCAGCCGCAGGGTCTGGCGCTCGAACACCGGGGCGTCAAGATACTCCCTGCGCAATGCGAACAGCGTTGACTTGGACAGCACTTCTCCCGCGGCGGATAGCATCTCCGGCGTGAGGGCCGGAAGTCTCTCGGCCAACGGAGAGCCTAAGGCATCGCCAGCTTCAGCCTTCATGTCGCCCTCGAGTTTCCTTCCACTGCTGATCGCCGGAGGATGTACGATCGATCCCCGAATCGGATTCTTGTCCCATCCTTCACCGGGGCGACCTCCTGTGCACGCAGTCTCTCGCCATCCAGGAACGTGCCATTCGTGCTGCCCTGGTCCTTCAGGGAACAGCCAGTTCTCGCCACGATGAGTTCTGCGTGCCAGCGCGAGATCTTCTCGCTGAAGATAGGGATGGTGTTGGAGGCTGCGCGCCCGATGGTGCTGGCACCTGACCCGAGGACGGTCCTCTCCCCCGACTCCGAAATGAGCGCCCATCGTTCCGCAGGCGCCTCGGCCGCTTTGTGGGCCGGCTCGATCCCGGTCATGAATAGCATCGAAAGACGACGCTCCGCCTTGTCGGCGCCGTATTCGAGACTCACGCCCCGGACGACGGCTTCCCCCGGGTCGTCGGCGATCAAGATCGCCTGAACGCCGAAGCGTTGGCGCAGGTAGCGCACGATGCTGAAGAGCTGGGACCCTCCACCCACCATGACAACCCGGCCTATGTCGCTCTCGTCGAGGCCCATCCCCTCCAGAGCGTGCGAGAACAGATCCAAGAATTGACTGTGTACGGTAGCTGTGATTGTCTCAAACCGGGCTTCGTCAAGCTCAACAGTGCCTCGGTAGACCTCCCCCTCCGCGCCGACCAGGGTCACCGTGCGCTGCGGGATGATCGTGGGCTCACGGCTGTGAAGGAGCTGCCGACTCAGCCCCTCCTTCATTTGCTGGGCGACCGAGCGCAGGGCGAAGCCTATCGCCACGTCCTTCTCCAGCGCCTCGAAGGGGATCCTCAGGACCTGCGCGATGTGATCACTGATGGCGGCATCGTACAGGCCACCTCCAACAGGTCCACCGAAACGAGCCAGGAAGACCGGCTCTTCGGCACCCAATTCGCTGGCCACAAGATCGGTCGTGCTGCCACCGACGTCCAGGATCAGCGTCACCCGCCCCGAGGGATCGGCTGGCAGAAGCGCGCTGCGGCGCAGGCTGTGTATCGCAGCTTCGGGCTCCGAAACGAATCGTACTTCGGGCTTGTCGCTCTCCGGGAAGCTCTCCCGCACCGCAGCCTTGAACTCGCCGAGGACTGCCCCTTCTTCATCCGTGCCCCAATGCACAGGGTGAGCAAAGCCAAAGACCACGTCGTCCGAGAAGGTCCCCCCGCGCCACTTCTCCTGGCGGATCCCCTCCACCAAGGCAGAGAGCATCAGCCGGGTGTACGCCAGCGCATCTCCGTGCGTGTAGAGCTGGCGTTGGGGAGGGAAGCTCGGCAGTAGGTGAGCGCCAATGGCGGGTTTGAAGTAGGCCCTGAGGCGATCACGATGGGTTGGGTTCTCCGACTGGGCGACGGCGGTCTCGCCATAGCACTCCAGGCCGTCCCCGGAACGGTTGAGGACGAGCGCTGCGGGAAGTCTGCGTTCTGTGAAACTCGTCAGCGGGGCAGGCGCCGGATCGCTGAGCATGCGGGCTCTGCGACCTTCGAGTTCATAAACCGTCCGGTAGAGCCGCCAGTTGGTTGCGCCGGGGTCGATCGCAAAGAGGGTCTTCTGCTGTGGTGACGGCATGGCCCTGCGCGTCCGTGATGCGCTGAAGGTGTCCAATCAGGGTGGTCATCGTTCAACTGGCCCATTGCCTGGGCCATTGCGAAGGCTCTCCCCCCACAAGCTTCACGAGCCTTCTTCTTGTGGAACTACTATACAGGAAAACCACCCGGGGAGGACCCGATCAGCCGGTTGCCATTCCCTTCCCCCCACCGGGCGGGTGCACCTCCCCACTCACGCAGATGCCTTGGCGTGTCCTCAGGTACGCGAGAACCTTGCGCGGAATCAGGCGGAATCGGTACAAGGTTCTCGACCGTCAGGACAAGACTCCGGAAGGCCTTCGCTCGCCAGCCCGACTCTGGGGATCCTACCTGGGGCGATGCGCTGCCAATCCCTGCCTGCCACATCGGTATCCCGATCCCCGCCTTCCCGCCAATGGCCCACACCGATCAGTTCTGGTAACATGCGCTTGTCGGAATCGATTCGCGTCATCGCGTGAGACCCAGAGAGGGGGTTTTCGGAGTCGCCGCGGACCTCAGGGCTATGAGGTCATGGCTGACGCGAGGGCTATCAAGACAGCCAATCCGGAAGGTCAGCGGTAGGGGGATTGACCGAGTTAGTTCACATCCGTGAGGTCGAGGCCGTTCGCCCCGGCGGACGCCGGCCCGAACGGGGTTCGAGCCCCTCCGCGCCCACAGCGTCGTCAGCTATCCGAAAGAGAACGGGACTTCCCCGCGGACGTCAAGCCCATCCTCGACGGAGCGTCCCCGAAGCGAAGCGCAGGGGGCCGCGCCCACTATCGACGAACTCCAAACCCGGTTTCCCAGAGGGAAACCGGGTTTGATGCTCCCCGCTGCCCTCAAGCCCTCGGGCAGCGCGCGCAAAACGGACCTTCCCGTCGGAGGCCGGCTCGAGCATCCCGGACTCGACCATCGCCCGCCAGTTCTCGATGATCGGGCTTGATCAGGCCCGCCTGCTGTTCCAGGCAATCATCGATAGTGGCGAGATGAAGTCCTCGATCTCCACCCAGGATAGCCCCTTGACAATCCGACAATAACCACGACAATACGGACAGACCATGCCTGACATGTGCACATCGTCCCGAGTTCCTTGCGGGAGCCCCCAGCCTCGCGCCCGTCGTCAGAGCCACCTCTCCCCAGGGGAAGGGTGGCAGGGTGTGCTGCGGGTAGGCTAAGCGCTCCTTAAGCACATACCGCCACGGCCAGACCGGGCCCTCCTTCCCAGGAGGGCCTTTCTGTTTTCACCGCCCGGGCCTCCGAATCCCCGGCGGTTGAGAAAGGAGCAGCGAATGTCGAAGCCGGAAATCCGGCGTATCGTGCTGGCCTACTCCGGCGGCCTCGACACGTCGGTCATCGTGCCCTGGCTGAAGGAGCACTACCGCTGCGAGGTCGTGTGCTTCACCGCCGACATCGGCCAGGGCGAAGAGCTCGGCGGACTGGAGGCCAAAGCGCTCGCCAGCGGGGCTGCCGGGCTGATCGTGCGCGACGTGCGCGAAGAGTTCGCCCGCGACTACCTGTTCCGCGTTCTGCGGGCCGGTGCCGTCTACGAACGCAAGTACCTGCTGGGCACCTCCATCGCATGGCCGTTGATCGCCTAGCACCAGGTGGACGTGGCCCTCGAGGTCGACGCGGACGCCGTCGCCCACGGGGCGCCCGGCTGCAGGCTCTGGACCCCGAGGTCGAGGTAGGCAACGACGGGTTCTCCACGCCCGCCTATCGCGGGGAGAAGAACTCACCCCTGGTACGCGTCTTCCTGGCCGCCATCCCTTCGCAGGGAGGGGAACCGTCCTTCGTTCTGAAGTCGGGTACGGCCGACATGAACATCGTGGTGCCGGCATGGTCCTGCCCGGCGGTGGCTTGCGGGCCGGGGGAATCATCCCTCGACCACACACCGCGTGAGTACATGCTCCTGCCCGAGTTCGCCCGCGCTCGTCGGGTCCTGGCCCACGTGCTGCGGAAAATGGCCATCTGAGGCGGTCCCACTCCTCCCATTCCCCATCGTACGGGAACCTGAAGGCTCCAGCGAGCGTCTACAGGCGAAATCTTCGATTCATGGGAGGACACTGTGACCATGCAACGCGTAACGTACCGAACGCTGCTTCTCGGCTTGCTCCTGGTCGGGTGCGCTCGTGCAGCCTCTACACCGGAGGCGCCGTCGGCCGGCGGGGAAGAAGCTCGCTTCTCGTACGACGACCTGATGGCCGCCCTTGAAGCAGGCGGCGCCACCGTCGAGCCCACGGGAGAGCTGGAGCAGGCCTTCTTCTCGGTCAACGGCCGGACCGTTCGCATTGATGACGCCGACGTCCAGGTTTTCGAATACGCCGACGAGTCGTCACGCCTGGCGGAGTCCAGCCTGATCGCGCCCGACGGAGGGTCCATCGGCACGACGATGGTCACCTGGGTGGATCAACCGACCTTCTGGGCGAAAGGTCGCCTGATCGTCCTTTACATAGGGCGCGAGGCGGCCGGGATTGAGAAGCTGAGCGGGTTGCTCGGAGACCCCATCACCACGCCGTGGCCTACACCATAGGCGACTGGGACTAGCCCTGGCCTAAAGGCCAGGGCTAGTCTCGGATGGAGGCCCCAAGGGATCGAGTTCACAACCCCCGGACGAAATCGTCGATCCTCGCCAGCGCTCGCTCCAGGTTCTCCATGGAATTCGCGTACGACAGGCGCAGGTAGCCCTCGCCGTTAGCCCCGAAGGCCGTCCCCGGCAGCAGCGCCACACCCGTTTCCATCAGGAGTCGTTCCGCTAGAGCATCCGAGGGAATCCCCAGCTCGCGGACATTGGGAAACGCGTAGAACGCCCCCTGCGGCTCGCGGCAGTGCAGCCCCGGGATCTCGTTGAGCCTGGAAACGACACGGTCTCTCCTCCGGCGGAAGGTCTCGACCAACGCCTCGACCTCAGTTTGCGGCCCGCGCAGAGCCTCGACACCGGCGACTTGCGTGAAGTGCGCCGTGCATCCCACCGAGTGGGTGATCAGAAGCTCCACCGAACGCGCCAAAGCCTCCGGCATGATGCCGTAACCGAGGCGCCACCCCGTCATAGCGTAGGTTTTCGAGAACCCGTCGACGATGATCGTGCGCTTCTGCATCCCGGGCAGCGAGGCGATGCTGGGCGCCCTG
>MGUL01000058.1:0-8748 GCA_001800005.1 Elusimicrobia bacterium RBG_16_66_12
GACGTAGACGGCATGACCATTGCCCAGGGGTTCTTCCTGCACGACAAAGGACAGCTTCATCCTCTTATAGTGCTCACGGGCGAACGCTTCGATCTTCTCTCCAAGGTAGCCGACGACGAGCACCACCTCGTCGATCCCGACCGCGGCCAGCTCGTCGATGATGTGGGCGAGGATCGGTTTGCCGGCGACGTGCATGAGGGCCTTGGGCTGCGTGTGCGTGTGGGGCCGCAGCCGGGTGCCGAAGCCGGCCACAGGGATGATCGCTCTCATGAACGTGCGTCCTCTGCACCGCGTGAGGCATCAAGGGAGAGCAGGAACGCCGACGGCCGATACGTTGGCACGAGCGTTTTGAACACGCTCACCATCTCGGGCAGATCATGCCGTTCCACCAGCAACCCAAGCCGCTCAACTTGCGCCAGGACCGCCCTGGAGGCCGCGGGGGCACTCGAGCGGGCGACGAAGATCCGATCGTGCCGCGTCGCCAGGGTGCCCTCCTCCGCCGTCAGCAGGTCCTCATATTCCTTCTCCCCGGGTTCGGGGTCGGCAAAGATGATGGGCACGTCTGTGTCCGGCTCGAGACCGGAGAGCCGGATCAGGTCGCGGGCCAGGTCCACCACCCGCACCGGTTCGCCCATGTCCAACACGAAGATCTCGCCGCCCCGCCCCATCACGGCCGCCTGCAAGACGAGCAGCACGGCTTCCGAGGTCGCCATAAAGTAGCGCCGCATGTTCTCGCCCCGCACCACGATGGGATCGCCCCGGCGGATCTTCTCCTGGAAGACGGGGATGACGCTGCCCCGGCTGCCGAGGACGTTGCCGAACCGCACCGCGACGAAGCGTGTAGCCTGCTGTTCGGCGAGGGCAAGACAGACCTGCTCCGCGATCCGCTTAGTCACGCCCATGACGGAGCCCGGGTTCACGGCCTTGTCCGTCGAGATCAGGATGAACGTCTCGACGCCGGCGGCTACGGCGGCCTCCGCGAGGGTGCGCGTGCCCAGGATGTTCGTGGCAACGGCCTCCTCGGCATGCCGCTCCATCAAGCCGACGTGCTTGTACGCGGCGGCATGGAACACGACGTGGGGTCGATGCTGGTTGAGGACCTCCGCCATCCGGACGGGATCCCGCACGTCGGCGAGCAGCGCGGTGCCGGGCTGATTCAGGCGCCGGAGGTCCTGCTCCACCCAGAACAGACCCGACTCGTCGCGGTCCAGGAGGACCAGCCCCTGCGGGTGAAACACGGCGATCTGCCGGCAGAGCTCCGACCCGATCGAGCCGCCGGCCCCTGTGACGAGCACGACCCGATCCTTCAGCCACGCGCCGACGACGCTCTTGTCGATCTTGACGACCTCGCGTCCGAGCAGGTCCGTGAGCTGCACCTCTCGGAGGTCGCTGAAGGTCAACTGGCCATTCAGGAGCTGGTCGAGGCCCGGGACTATCCGGATCTCGCGGACCCCGGCTTCTCTGGCGGAGGACGCGAACTGGCGGATGATCCGGGACGGGGCCGAGGGGATCGCGATGAGCACCGCCTCGATCGCGTGGTCGCGGATGATCGGCGCCATCTGCTCGCGAGAACCGAAGACCCGCAGGCCGTGGATCACCGTCCCTGCCTTTGACGCGTCGTCGTCGATGAATCCCACCACCTCGTACCCCGAGCCGGGGGTCTGATGCAGGGAGCGCGCCAGCTGCTCTCCCGCGGCGCCTGCCCCGACGATCAACGCCGGTCGGCCGCCGGCGGGGGACGTGCGCATCAGGTTGCGGTACACGCGGGGCGCAAGCCGGAAGGCGCTTATCGCCAGCAGCGTAAGCACATAGTCCAGCACGAGGATGGCCCGCGAGAATCCTCCGAGGAAGCCCTCGTGGCGGAGGACCAGGACGACCGCGGCGAACGCCACCCACCCGACGCTGACGCTGAAGAAGACGCCCAGCATGTCCACGAGGCTGACCTGCGACCAGCTCAAGGCATACATCCGCGTCGTCGTGAACACGAGAAGCTTGATACCAATGCTGAGGACCACGGTCGCCGGGAGCTGCCCGATCACTTCGCGCGGGACCCGGCCATCGAAGCGCAGCCAGGTCGCGGCCAGGATCGCCCCCGTGATCAGCCCGACGTCACCCAGCAACAGGGCGAGACGGCGGCCGGTCAAGCGTGTTCTCATGACAGTCGGCCCACGGCGTAGAGCACCTTGAAGTCATCGGCGCGATCGGCGGCGGTGATCGGGGTCAGTTCCGCCTCCGCAGCCATGCCGTCGACGGCCTCGGCTGGCAGCGGAGCGAGCCGGCCGTAGACCAGCCGCTTCAGCGCCTCTTTCCCCTTCATGGTTTGGGGGATGAGGTGGAGCCCGACCGCGGCGCGGCGGACGGCCGAGACGAGATGGTCCCGACGGTCACGGGAGCGGGCCGGGAAGGCCGCGTACAACTCCGTGGTAAACCCTTCCCCGCTCATCAGCTCCCGCAGCTCACGGGCCGAGAAGTAGCGGAATGTGAACGGACTTGGGTTGAACCCGTCCCACTGCGGGTTCGCCGTACAAATCAGCGATGTCCCGGGTGAGCGCAGCAGACGCCTGACCTCCCGCACGAACCGCACCGGGGCCGACAGATAGTACAGGGCCTCGTAGAGAAGGATCACGTCGAAGGTGTGGTCGGCGAACGGGAGGACGTGAGCGTCAAGGCGTACCAGCTGCGCCCGGTCTCCGTAATGTGCGCGCGCCTGGCGGAGCATCGTCTCATCGAAGTCTCCGCCGACCACCGTGCGGGCCGAGCGCGCGAGATAACCGAGGCCGATGCCCGGCCCACAGGCGACCTCCAGTAGGTCCTTCCCGGCCGCATGCGTCGCGGCGAGACGATAGCGCGTGTAGAGCATGCTCAGCTGCTCCCGCGTCGCACCGGCGCCGGGCAATTCCGTGACCGTGACGTAGCTCTGACTCATCCGGCCTCGCCGTCCGCGCGCAACCGGGCGAGGCGCGATACGGCCTCCCGCAGCGTCACGGCCTCCTTGGCGAAGTTGAAGCGGACGTAGCGTGCGCCCTGTGCTCCGTCCACGTAGAAGCTGGAGCCGGGGACCACCGCGACCCCGATCTCCACGGCGAGGTGCTCGGCAAACGCCCGGTCAGGCGAGACCGTCCCGCCGGGGTCGCGATATCCCTCCCCGCGAAACCTTGAGAAATCCGCCATGACGTAGTAGGCGCCTTCCGGCCAGCGGAACCGAAAACCGGCGCGGGTCAACGCCGGAAGGAGGATGTCCCGCCGCGCCGCGTACTCGCGGCGCATCTCCTGGTAGTACGTCTCGGGGAGCCCCAAGGCCGCGATGCCCGCCGCCTGGAACGGGGCGGGCGCGCAGATCGTCAGGTAGTCGTGCACCTTGCGGATCTGCGCCGAGAGCGGCTCCGGCGCGACGATCCAGCCCACGCGCCATCCCGTCACGGCGTAGGTCTTCCCCAATCCACTGATGGTCACGGTCCGTTCGCGCATCCCGTCGAGGCTGCCCAGGCTGATGTGCTCCACCCCATCGTAGACGATGTGCTCGTAGATTTCGTCCGTGACGGCGACGAGATTGTGCGTGCGGCACGCCTCGGCCACCGCCTCGAGCTCCCTCCGCGAGAAGACGCGCCCGGTGGGATTGTGCGGCGTATTCAGGATCACGAGGCGCGTGTGCGGACCGACAGCGCGGCGCAGCACGTCGGCCTCGATCCGGTAGCCGGGCGGGGCCAGGGGGACGAAGCGCGGACGCACACCGGCCATCAGGCAGTCCGGCACGTAGTTCTCGTACCACGGCTCGAAGATCACGACCTCATCGCCGGCATCGGTCAGCGCCAGGATCGCGGACATCATCGCCTCGCTCACGCCGCAGGTCACGGTGACCTCGGTCTCAGGATTGGCGGAGATCGCGTTCACGCGCGCGGTCTTCGCGGCGATGGCGCTCCGGAACGTGGCGGTGCCGAACGGGAAGGTGTACTGGTTGTCGCCGCTGCGGATCGCCTGCACCGCGGCCTCAAGCACCTCCGCCGGAGGCGTGAAGTCCGGCAGGCCTTGGGACAGGTTGACGGCACCCGCCTCATCCCCCAGGCGCGTCATCTCCCGGATGACCGATTCCTGGAAGGAAGCCGTCCGGCCGGCGATCGGGGGGGGCGTCTGGGACTCGCGCACGCGCCGCTTCATATACCACCGCTAGGCAAAGAACGTCCGGATGCACTGCGCCGTGTAGTCCACCTGCGCCTCCGTGGTCTCGGCACTCATGGGCAGCGACACCACCTCCCGGCAGATCCTCGCAGTCTGTGGCAGGTCCCATTCTCTGAGCTGCAGGCCCCGATGCTCCCACCATGGCTTGGACCAGTGCACGAGGGTCTCCACCCCCTGCCCGGTCAGGTACGCCCGCAAGGCATCGCGCTGGCGTGTGCGGATAACGTAGTTCTGAAAGGAATCGACGTGATGCTCCTCCGGGAAGCGGGGGAGCCGCAGATCACCGACGTCCTCCAGAGCGTGATCGTACAGCGCGGCGATCCGGCGGCGGTGATCGATCCACCGGGGCAGGTGACGGAGCTTCACATCCAGCACGGCAGCCTGGACATTGTCCAACAACGCGGTATAGCCATGATAATGGAACTCACCGGTTTCTCGATCCTCTCCATTGAACCTTAGGAGCGTCGCCATCCTGGCCACGGCTGCATCGTTCGTCGTCACCGCGCCCCCGTCCCCCAGTCCGCCCAGCGCCTTCAACGGGTAGAAGCTGAAGCAACCGGCCAGCCCGAATGACCCCGCCATCTTCCCTTTGAACGTGCCCCCCAGCGCCTGCGCGGCATCCTCGATCACCACGAGGTGATGCCGTTCAGCGATGCCCAGGATGCGCTCCATTTCGCAGACGCGCCCGTTGAGGTGCACGGGAAGGATGGCTTTGGTGCGGTCCGTGATCGCCTCCTCGAGGAGGTGGGGGTCCAGATTGTAGTCCTCGCCGACGTCGACCAGGACGGGTGTTGCACCGCAATGGACGATAGCGGAGATCGTCGCCAGGAACGTATGCGCGACGGTAATCACCTCCTGTCCCGGACCGACCCCGGCCGCCAGGAGGGAGAAATGCAGGGCGTGATAGCAGCTGTTCACGCCGACGGCATACTTGACCCCGACGAACTCCGCAAGATGGCGCTCGAAGTCCCGCAGTTGGGAGCGGAGCACCAGGTCCCCCCTGGCCAGCGTGTCGGTGATCGCCACGTCGACTTCGTCCTTGAGCCGGCGATAGTGCTCTCGTGGATCAACGAAGGGCACGCGGTAGCTCACTGGAGATGCTCCTCAATCGATCGCAGAACGCTGTCGGGAGAAAGCCCGTATTCGCGCCGCAGGTAATCCTGGCTGCCGGCGTGGAGGGCGAACGCTGACGGAATGCCCATGGGGAAGAAACGGATCCTGCCGTCACCCCGCCGGGCCAGCACATCGGCCACTGCACTTCCCAGTCCACCGATGATGCTGTGTTCTTCGAGGGTCACGATCATGCGTGTCTCACGGGCAGCGGCCAGCACCGCCTCTTCATCCAGCGGCCGAAGAGTGTGCATGCTCAAGACCCTGGCCTCAACCCCCCTCGCCGACAGGCGGTCGGCCACTCGAACCGCCGTCTCCAGCAGACCTCCGGTGGTGATCAGCGTGAGGGCGTCGCCGTCGCGCAGGGACAGCGCCTGTCCCAGCCTGAACGACACGGCGGACCGGTGCACGACGGGCTCTCCGGCCCTGCCCAGCCGCAGATAGCAGGGTCCGGGATGGACGGCGACAGCTCGCGTCGCGTGCTCGGTCTCCACGGGGTCTCCCGGCGCCACCACGACCATCTCGGGAAGCGCCCGCATCACGGCCAGATCTTCCGTGGCGTGGTGCGTTGCCCCGAGGGCCCCATAGGCGAAGCCTCCGCCGACCGCGACGATCTTCACGGCGGCGCGGTGGTAGCACACGTCGTTCCGGATCTGCTCCAGGCACCGCAGCGTCGGGAAGTTCCCGATGGAATAGGCGAAGACGATCCTGCCACACATGGCCAGCCCCGCGCTGACCCCGATCAGGTTCTGCTCGGCCACGCCCACGTTGACGAACCGCTCCGGAAACCGCTGCGCGAACGGCTCGACCACGCCGAAGCCGAGATCTCCCGTCACCAGCATGATGCGCTCGTCGTGCTCCGCGATCTCCATCACGGTGCGGAAGAACGCCGCTCTCACGGCCGGCCCTCGAGCTCAGCCAGGGCCCGAGCCAGCTCATCCGCGTCAGGCGCCCGGTAATGCCAGAGAAGCTTGCCTTCCATGAAGCTGACGCCCTTGCCCTTCACGGTATGGGCGACGATGCAGCTGGGGCGTCCCGGCTGGAAGGGAATATCCTGCAGGCTTCGGACGATGTGATCGACATCGTGACCGTCGATCTCCCGCACCGCCCAGCCGAAGGCTTCCCACTTGGCGGCCAGCGGATGGAGGTCGAGGACCTCCGCGACCGTCCCCAGGCTCTGGATCTTGTTGTAGTCGACGATGGCCACCAGGTTGTCGAGGCGGTGATGCGGCGCGAAGAGGACCGCCTCCCAGGTCGAGCCCTCGTCACATTCCCCATCGCTCAGCAGCACGAACACACGGAACGGTCGACCGTCACGCTTGCCGGCAAGCGCCATGCCGCATCCGATCGAAAGGCCGTGGCCCAGCGCCCCGGTGGACACATCCACGCCGGGCACCCCGGTGTGCGTGACGTGACCGGCCAGCACGCTGCCATCCTGATAATATCGCTCGAGCCATGCGGGGGGGAAGAAGCCGGCTTCGGCAAGCCCGGCATACAGCGCGGCGGCTCCGTGTCCCTTGCTCAGCAGGAACCGATCCCGGTCGGGCCAATCCGGACGCGCGGCGTCCACGCGAAGCACGCCGCCGTAGAGCGCCGCCAACAGATCGGCCATCGATAGCGAGCTCCCAACGTGGGAGCTCTTCGCCTGATGCGTCATCGTCAGCACGTGACGCCGGATCCTCAGGGCCAGCGCCTTCATTCTCCCGACATCGGCCGATCGCAGCGTGGCCACGTCGTCCCTCTCATTCTCCGCGGGGCCGCGCTCCCCTCGGTTGCGCGGCTGGAGCGCCCGAGCGGAACCGGTCGATGAGGTGGGATTTGAGGGTCAGGCCGATGATCTTCAGATCCGTCGCGAGCGATTGCGCCCGTATGTACTCCAGCTGCAGACGGCGTTTCTCGGGCCAGATCTCCGTGAGGTATGTGCGGTGAGGATCCGTGCTGCCTTCCAGACGCTTCCCCTCATCGCGGATCCACAGCGTGGCCCAATCGGTGATTCCGGGCCGCACTGACAGCACTGCCTGCCGTTCGTCCTCCGGATACAGCGCCACCACGTCGGGAACTTCGGGCCGGGGGCCCACGATGCTCATCTGCCCGAGGAGCACGTTGATGAACTGCGGGAGCTCATCGAGATTCAGGCGGCGAAGGATCCTGCCGATCCGCGTGATGCGGGGGTCGCCGGCGGCGGTGGACGGTGGCCCGATCCGGTCGGCGTCGGCCACCATGGTGCGGAACTTGAACATGCGGAAAGGCTCCCCGGATCGGCCGATCCGCACGGCCCGGTAGAACGCGGGCCCGGAGGAATCCTGCCTGATCAGCACAGCGATAGCTGCAAAGAGGGGGAGCAGGACCACCAGCGCGGCGAGGGAGACCAGGACATCGAACACACGCTTCAGCATCCAGGGCGCTCCCCTGCCCCGCTCACGCATACCGGCCCCGCCGGCCCTGCCACCGCACCCCCGGTAGCCCCAACAGTACGAGGCCCCACGCCGCGCCTAGCCCATGGGCCAAGTGCCGGATGGCAAAGGCGAGGAAGGCCGCCGGCGCGAGCCTGGGGTCGCGCTCTCGGATCGCAACATGGAGCGATGCCGCCGCAGTCACGAGGAGATACAGGGCAACCGCTCCCGCGAGGAGTCCCCGGGCCTGCCGCCAGACCACGCTCACCACGCCCAGCGCTGCCAGACTCGTCACGAACCCCAGCGGCACCCAGTGCCGCCACGACCACCCGCGGCTGCGGAACTTGAGCACATACGTGGCCCAGACTCCATCGGCGAAATTGTGCCGCCAGAACGACCGCAGATCGCCGTCGGCATGGTATCGCACGACGATGTCAGGGACCAGCAGGATCCGGCCACCGGCCGCCCGGAGCCGGGCATTGAAATCCAGATCGGAGCTGCCCGCCAGCGCTTCATTCCATGGACCGATCCTCTCGAACACCTCCCGCTTGTAGCATCCGAAGAGGGCCGTGTCCGCCCAACGGGGAGTCCGTGCCCCCACCTTGACGTACGCTGTGCCGGAGCCGAACGGGTGCGCCAGGACGCAGGCGATGGCCCGGGCCGTCGGGGTTTCTGCCGCTGATGCGATCCGGGCCACGCCCCCCACATTGTCTGCCCCCGAGGCCAGCGAATGCCTCACGCACTCGCTGATGTAGTTCGGCGGACAATCCGAGTGTGCGTCCATCTTGAGGACCAGCACGCCCCGCGCATGCGCGAACGCCAGGTTCATCCCGGCCGGGATCGTCCGCTTCGGATTGGCCAGCGCTCGGATGCAGTCGTAGCGGCGCGCATACTCCTCCACGACGGCGCGGGTGCCGTCCGTGCTCATGCCGTCAACGACCAGAACCTCCATGCGCGCTCGTGGGTAGTCGCTGGCCAGGACGCTATCCAGGCAGCGGCCGATGGACCGCTCCTCATCACGGCACAGTACCACGACGGTCACGAATGGGTCGCTCATCCCGGTATCCCG
>MGUL01000058.1:8756-17508 GCA_001800005.1 Elusimicrobia bacterium RBG_16_66_12
GCCTAGAGCTTGATGATTCGCTCCGCACCGTGGGCGACGGATCGGGTGGCATTGCGGGTGTCAACCACGCACCGCGCATGCTCGACGAGAAAGCTATAGTCGATAGCCGTGTGGTCCGTGGCGATGACCACGCAGTCATGGGACCGCAGCACGTCCGGGGTCAGCGGCTGGCTGCTCAGCAAGTCCTCGTTGAGGCGCAGCGTCGGCACGTACGGATCATGGTAGCCGACCGCATACCCGCGCCGGCGCAGCAGCTCGATGATCTTCACGGCGGGAGAGGAGCGCTCATCGGGGACGTCCCGCTTGAAGGTCACACCGACGACGAGCACGCGGGCGCCCCCGCCGGCTCCCATCCTCCCCAGCGCTTCAACGATCTTGTTCACGACGAAGTACGGCATCTCGTCGTTCACCCGGGCGGCGAGCTCGATAAAGTCCATGTGGAAGTCGTACTCGCGCGCCTTCCACGCCAGGTAGTACGGATCCACCGGGATGCAGTGGCCACCCACCCCCGGGCCGGGGGTGAACTTCATGAACCCGAACGGCTTCGTCGCCGCGGCATCGATGATCTCCCAGACATTCAGCCCCATCCGATCGCACAGCATGGCGAGCTGGTTCACCAGGGCGATGTTCACGTTGCGGAAGACGTTCTCGAGCAGCTTCACCATCTCCGCCGCTTCCGCGCTCGAGACGGGGACGACGCGCTCCACGACCTGGGCGAACAACAACACGGCGAGCTGCGTGCTTTCCGCATCGCATCCGCCGATGACCACGGGAATCTCTGAGGGCAGAGGATCGCTGCGTCCCGGGTCGATGCGCTCCGGGGCGAAGGCGACGAAGCTGTCGAGACCGAGGATCCCGCCGGCCCGTTGCAAGGCTCCCGCCACCAGCTCCCGCGTCGTGCCGGGGTAGCTCGTACTCCTCAGCACGACTAACCTCCCCGCGCGCATCTGCCGCGCGATGCCCTCCGCGGCGGACACGATGTGCCTGGTGTCGGGCTCCTTGTTCGCCGTGGACGGCGTCGGCACACAGATCAGGGCGGCATCGGCGCCCGCCAGCGCCTCATAGCCGGCCGAGGCGAGCAACTGGGGTCTGCCCGAGGTGTGCAGTGCGGCGACGAGCGCGCGCAGCACGTCGCTCGGGACATCGGGCAGGTAGCTCTCCCCGCGGTTGATCTTCGCTACCTTGCCCGCGTCCAGATCGACACCGATGGTAGCAAACCCCGCCTGCGCAAAGCTGACGGCGGTGGGCAGACCCACGTAGCCCAGTCCTACGACGGACACCACGGCGCTGCGCGCGCGGATCGCCTGCTCAAGCCTCGACTGGGTGCTGGTCTGCATCATCTGCGGTTTCGAGCCACTTCCGCTCCATACGATAGGCGGCCCCCGCCAGGCCCACGATCATCCACCACAGGGCGTTGGGCAGCACAGGGGCGAAGATGTCCTGCACCAGGCCGGCGACCGCGAAGGCGATCGCGCTCACGAACGTGGTGAAGCCGAGGATTCGGCCCACGGCAAGATGACTCCGTCTATAGACTTGGCTGCCAAGGACGATCACCCTCTGCAGGATCCAGAGAAACGCCGCGAGCCCCAGCACGCCGGACTCCAGGATCACCCGCAGGTAGTGATTGTGGGCTTCCCCGGATTCCATGTCCGGCAGGACGCCCAGCGAGCCCTTCCCAAACCCGATGAGGACGCTGTTCGGGATGTGAGCGGCGAGCGGCGTCCAGATCACATCCCACCGGTAGGCCATCGACCTCCCATACGCTTCCCATTTCAGAAACCGTAAGTTCTCGAGCTCGGGGCTTCCCCAAAGCGCAGCAAGCGTCAGCATCATGGGGATCAGCAGTGTGATGATGAGGTAACGCATGACCCGGGGACGGCGCAGAAGAGAGGAAAGCGACAAACCCAGGAGGACCAGGAGGCCGGCGATGGCGACCCTGGATTGACTGAGCACCAGGCCAGCGCAGTAGGCAAACGCCAGGGCGCCGTAGGTGAACGCCACTTTCAGGGAACGGCTGGACTGCACGAACCCGAGGGCGAGGAAGAACACCAGCAGGAAGTACGCGCCCGTCGAGAGCGGCGATACCTCACCCATGAGGCCGGGACCGTACGCTTCGAGCAGGCGCGGCGGGTCGTAGACCCCGACCGGAGTGCCCAGCACGATCACAGGACCCCGGGTCCCACCGGCCAGTTGGAACAGTACCCACAAGACATTCAGCACGCCGCCCAGGAGCGTGATGCGCGTCACGAAGCCCAGGTCCCCGACCGTCCGCACCGCATGCATCACAATCAGGCCGAGCACGAGATATTCAGCGTCCTTGAGGAAGTACAGCGCACCCCGGGAGACGGGAAGCTCCCTTGAGAGCATACTCGCGACGGTGCTGACCGCGGACAGTGCCAGATACAGCACCAATGGACCGGCGAGCCCCGCCGAGGTCAGCCGCGGGCGGGCAACAAGATGGACCAGCCAGAGCGTGCAGAGGAGGAGCAGCAGCACATCTTCCACACGCAAATCGAACCGTCGGCCGGGGATGACGATAGGCAGCGGGATCCTCGGAGAGAGGGCGATGGCAAGAGACAAGAGGCCGACGGCCATTCCCGTGAGTGAAATAGGCCGGGTGGGAACCCGATCGGCCGCACTCTTGACCGGCCGCGTCCCAGGGAGCGCGATCTCAGAGCTGCGGATCCTGATCCCCCCTCACGACCCGACGCATCAGCCGGGCCAGCGGCCTCAAGACAGGACGATCGGTCACCTTCGTGAGGATCCGATAGAGCGCATATGGCCTCATGTTCCTGCGAAGACCGCGGCGTGTCATCATGGAATCGGCATCCAGGATCGTGTAGGCATGCGACAGTCCGCCCAGTAGCAGACGATTGTGTGCGGCCTCGGGACCCTGAAACACGCCGGCCTGCCCTTGGGGATGGTGAGCGTAGTCGTGATTCTGATGAATGACGGTCGTCACGGGGGTGATATCGATGACCGGGACGCCCTGCGCGCTCGCCGCATATACCATCCAGTTGTCCCAGCCCGGGCGGCCGATGGCGAAGTCGGGGATCGTCCTCCACAACCCCCGACGAAAGACGAGGAAGTCGATGCCGCTGTGTCCGTGCAGGACCCCTCCTCCCTTGACCTGCCGCCTCAGGTCCGCCTCCCAACCGGGCGACGAACCCAGCGGGCTCCTCACTTCGAGATCCCAGCGACGACCGATCAGCAGGAAGGCCTCGCGCGCCACGCGTGCTGCCCGGACCGCCTCGAGGAAGTCGGACAGAAAGATGATATCCGCGTTCGCATAGCACAGCAGATCATGCCGAGCGGCCTCCTCGGCCCGCCCGAAGATCGACCGCACCAGCGGGGTGCCGAATTCGTTGCGCTCGATGCCGGCGATGTGCTGCACTCCGTTGGCCGCAGCGATCTCCGCGACGCCATCTTCGTCTCCCATGAGGATGACCTGGACCGTCGGCCCCAACCGCACCCAACTCTCGACGGCGTTCCTCTGAATGAGCCCGATGTGGTGGCGGAACGGCTTCGGGATACTAAACAGTGTAATCATGAGCGGCTACGGCAGTCTCATTGGGCGACTCGAAGCATGAAGCAACCAATGCTGTAGAGAGACGGGCCGGCGGGCGACCTCAAGGCTGAATCCTCTTCGCCTGGGATCCAACGATTCGTGTCGTCCTTGAGCCAGAATTCCCTCCGTTCGATCGCAAAGCCCTCCAAGAGACGTGGGAGTCTTCGCGGTCCGTACACACGATGGAGGGCACCAAAGGTGCCATCAAGCCCCACGGGGATGGTGAGAAGCATTCTCCCGCTGGGCCGAAGGAGCTTCCAGAGAATCTTCATCGCCTCAAGATCGCCATCTGGATTCGGTCTGTCGCCATATCGGCCCAGGCCAACGTGTTCAATTGCCGAGCAGCAGATGATGAGATCGAAACTTCCGAGGGCAGCGCCAATCGTGAGCATCTCGGCTTGACGAAAGTGCAGGTTCGGGTGAGCGTAGGGCCAGTTCGCCGGGTGCAGATCGACCGCCTCGGTGTCGAAACCTCGCCGCGCCGCGATCAACGCCATGAAACTGGTTCCTGAACCCACATCCAGAGCTCGTCCCGGACCACTCGGCATATGCGCCGCGATCCAGGAATACTCAATGTCACGATCACCTTTCAGGTTGGGAGGAGGCGGCTCCACCACGTGACGATAGAGCGAAATTAGGCTGGGCTCAATCCTCCGAAGCGCCATGCGGAGCATACCCATACCGAGGATCCCCTCCTGCGGCATGCCACGGTCCAAGTCCGGTGGGCAGAGCGATTAGGTTCTCCCAAGCAGGATCGTACGTCGGCTTGGAAGGTACGGGTATCAGGTCGCCACCGATGGTTGTTCGGAACCAAGCATATCCCGATCGGGACAGCGATTCGTATATCTCGGAAGCAGCGTACCCCCACGGACGGGTCCTGACATCAGCCAACTCACACAAAACGGCCGGCCGGAAGGTAGCCAAGACTTCCGACGCACCTCTAATCACATCTAACTCCGCACCTTCAGCGTCAAGTTTGATGAAATCAATCCTTGTCAGGCCGTGTGCTCTGACGTATGAGTCCAAAGTGGTTACGACAACTTGGATCGTCCGCTTGCGAACCGAAATCCGTTGATCCGGTGATCGTAGGCCGCTGTAAGCCTCCTTGCCATCCAAACACACAAAGAACTCACTGGTCAGCTCCCCGGAGCCAAGTGCCATTTGCTCCACAGTGACATTCGAGAGCCTGTTGATCCGGAGATTCTGGCGGAGCTTCCGAACCTCGCCCGGCACAGGCTCAAAGGCGATAACGCTTCCTGTCGGACCTACCGATTTCGCTGCGAGGATTGTGTAGATACCCTGATTCGCGCCCACATCGATGAAGGTCATTCCGGGGACAAGGAATTTCCGCACGAACCGACGTTCGTTCTCTTCATAAGGTCGACGAAGGAGCATCGCGAGGCCGATCTCATCCCCATGCACAAAGAGCCAGTCCCCCCCGCTGATGGGCCACGGAAAGGGGGGGAGCACCGATCCGGCAAGCCTAACGAGTCGGCGCAAATTCACTGCAAGACCTCATCGCAACAGCTCAACGATATTCCCGAACCCACTCAAGCGATCTTATCCAACGCCGCTCCCGCTCATCCAGAAGGAATTGCCATGATGCCACGGACGCGAGAATCATCAGCGTCAACCCGGTGGAGAACTTCAGCACGGTCCATGGAGGCATCCTCGTGGCGAGAACAAACGCAAGCGACAGCACAGAGGCCCAAAGCACTGCGGGTGCAAGAACGCCGACATCCACCCGCCGCGTCGACAGCGCGTTCAGGGATGCCCGGTAAAATAGGAGCAATTCCAGTCCTCCCCGCACGACCATCGCACCGGCAGCGCCTTGAAGGCCTAGGCGAGAGATGAGCAACCAGGCAACTCCTGCGTAGAGCGGCAAGTTGACGGCAAATAGCTTCGCGACCACATCCGGTCGCCCGATACCGTGATGAAGGGCGGAAGATGGCCAGACGAGAGCGCTCAGCAAGAATCCAATAGCCAGCAATCTGAGAACAGGAGCACTGTAAGCTCCAAAGGACGCACCTAGCCAGAGTTCGAGCATCTCCTCGCCGAATAGAACAAGAGCAGTTGTCAGTAAGGCCATCAACATCAATAGGAATCTCATCGATTCCCGATAGAGGCGCTGAACATCTTCTCCTCGAGATAGACCTAAGGCACTGATGGCCGGGAACATGCTCGCGGAGAGACTCGCGGGTATGATTTGGAGCCGAGAGAGCAGCTCGTGTGGAACCGTATAGTAGGCTACCGTCGCCATCGACAACAAACTAGCAATCAAGAACCTGTCGAGATAGATGGTCACCGGCACAATCATGCTGTACAACGTAACCCAGCCTCCAAAGGACAGCAGCGGACGCAGGATCCGAAACTGCACGCTGGGTCTCTTCCTCAGGCTGGGGATAGCCAGAGAGCAAAGCGCAAGGTAGCTCAGAGCAGTTAGCGCTTGAATGACAACAAGGAGAAACGTCACACCAGTCAATCCATACCCAAGCAATCCCGCTATCATGGGGGCGGCAAATTGCATCGACAGAGAGGGAATCCGGACCGCATTGGCCAGCCCGAATCGTTGCGCAGCTTCCAGTGTTCCGCGTAGCGAGGTGGCGCAGATAGCTAACGGAACCCCAACGCCCAGCATCTGGAAAGCCTGTGTCGACTCCTCCTGCAGGCCGACCGAGATGTTGAGGGCCTTAACAAGAAAGGGCGTGACTGACGCCAACAGCACTCCGCCCACGCAACCCAGCAATGCCTGGACTAGTAACGAGGTCCAGACGAGCGGTGAGACTCGCTTGATATCTCCCGCCCCCAAGGCCTGGGCTACAAACCTTGTCGTGGCTCGTCCGAAACCCAGATCGAACAGGCTGAGGTAGCCAAGAACCGCCCAAAAGAGAGAGACAACACCGAAGCGCTCCACTCCCAAACTGCGAAGTGCATACGGAACGGCGAACAGTGCTACAGTCAAAGGAATCGCTTGACCGACGAAACTTAAGCCCGCATTCCGAATGACCTTGCCGATTCGCAAACCGGTCGCTTCCAAGTTAAGCCTCTGGATTGACACTCAAGTCTTTGCTCTAGAGGAATCCGGGGTCACCAGCCCGAGACCCGTGGAGGAGCAGCGCTTCGGACCTCAGGACGGAGGGGGCTCGAATCCGACGGGCTCAACCGTTGCTGAGGTGGATGGCCTGTCGGGGGGCCACACGCGCCCGGTGAAGGCCTCCGCAAACAGCGCCAGGATGATGCCCATTACCAGACCAAACGAGGCGCCCAGTAGCACTCTTACAGCCCATCGTGGCCCGAGCGGTCTGGTGGGCGTAGCGGGCACCTCCACGATCGTCGCTGTCGCAAGCGTCGAGGCTTCGGCCCGGAGGCCGGTCCTCATGTCAAGCAATCCGTCACGCAGTTGCTCGGACAACACGGCAGCGTTCAGAGCAAGCAGATGCCGCAGCTCATCTCCCGCCGCCCCGGCGCCCTCCCCGGGGAGGGCGCTCCGGCTGAGGGCGGCCAGTCGTTCGGCCTTAACCAGCTGCCGTTCGACCTCCCTCAGGCGTTCGGCGATGACGTCCTGCCGCTCCCTGACCCGCGCCGAGGCCCGCTCCACGAATTGCTCGGCGACCGCACGCGCCACATCCCGCGCCTCCTCAGCCCCGGGATAGCGAACCCGGACGCGGATCACGTCCGGAGGCCCGAGTGCGCCGACCCAGATGGATCGAACGAGCTCCTCCGGCGCGCGGGGCACCCGGGCTCGCTTCGCAACCGCCTTGAGAAATGCGGGGGAGGCGATCACGCGCGCGGCCGCGGGAGCGGAGGCATACGCAGGCGGACTATCCCCTGAGAGCTGGATGAGGGCTTCCGCCTCATAGATGTGCGGGGACGCCACGGCCGACAGAACGGCCGCGGCGAGCACCAGGGCCGTGGTGGTGACGAGGAGCCGTCGTCGCCGCTTCAACAGCGCAAGGAACGGCCTCAGGTCCAGTTCGTCTTCGAACGCCATCCCACCGACGCGTCCCGGCTCAGCCATCGAATGGTTCGACATGCCCTCCTGGAGTGTACCGGCGTAATACTATTCGCAAGGATAGACGGGGGCTCCCCCCGGGTCCTACCAGCGGAGGGGACCAACGTCCGGGAACCGTGACAACGCGCTGCCGAGCGCCTGGATGATCGATCCCAGTCCTTCTGGTGTCTTCGCTTCCGCGCGCACGACAAGCGCCGGCTGGGTATTGCTCGCCCGGATGAGCCCCCACCCATCGGGGAAGAGGACCCGCACCCCGTCGACGTCGATGACCTGATACTCGCGCCGGAACGCCTCGGTCACCGCCCGAACGACCTCGAACTTCACCTCATCCGGGCAGTCCACGCGGATCTCGGGGGTGCTGGGCAGCCGGGGCACGTCGGCCAGGAGGGCGGACAGCGACCGGTCGCTGTGGGAGAGGATGCGCAGCAGCCGGGCGGCGGCGTACACGGCGTCGTCGTACCCGTAGTACTCATCGGCGAAGAACATGTGGCCGGACATCTCGCCGGTGAAGACCGCGCCGACCTCCTTCATCTTCGCCTTGATCAGCGAGTGGCCGGTCTTGTAGAAGATGGGCCGCCCGCCCAATCGCATGATCTCGTCGTAGAGCGTCTGCGAGCACTTCACCTCCACGATCCCGACCGTCCCCGGGTGCTTGGGGAGGATCTCACGCCAGAACAGGATCATCAGGGTGTCGCCCCAGATGATCCGGCCCTGATCGTCGACCACCCCGATGCGGTCGCCGTCGCCGTCCAGCCCGATTCCCACGTCGGCGCCCTCCCGGCGGACGGTGGCAATGACGTCCCGCAAGTTCTCTTCCTGCGTCGGGTCGGGATGGTGGTTCGGGAATCGGGGGTCGGAATCGCAGTACAGGGGGATGACCTCGCAACCGAGGTCCCGCAGCACGTCGGGCGCCACGAGGCTCGCCGTGCCATTCCCACAATCCAGCACGACCCTCAGGCGTCGGGGCCCGAGACGGATCTTCTTGCGCATCATCACCCGGTACGGCGGCACCACGTCGTCGTGCGTCACCCCGCCGATGCGCTGGGCACTGACCTCGGTGGTACCGGCGAGGGCACGGACCTGCTGGATCTCCTCACCGTACAGCGTGCCGAAGCCGTGGGCAAGCTTGAAGCCGTTGAACTCCGCTGGATTGTGGCTTGCCGTGATCATCA
>MGUL01000058.1:17630-22670 GCA_001800005.1 Elusimicrobia bacterium RBG_16_66_12
CTCCCGATTGTCCTGTCCCACCAACACGGTGCGGAGCGCGTCCCCACTCGGGCGCCGCCTGAGCCAGGCGGCATACCCCCGGGCGATCGCCTCCGCCACCTCTGGGGTCAGGTCGTGCCCGACGACCCCGCGGATGTCGTATTCACGGAAGATGGTCGGGTTGATCGTCTTCATGGTCGCGGCCTCGCGAGCCCTACCTCCAGCCAGATCTCCTGCCGAGCCGCACGGTACTTCACCTGCATGGCAATGCAATCACAGAACCGTGCGGCGACGATGTAGTCCAAGTCTTCGTAGGTGCCCGTTAGCGTGTGATAGATAGCCTGCACGGTCGCGTAGGTCCCGTTTCCGAAGGCGCGACCCACGTCGACCGTGAGCTTCGTGTCGTTGGTCTTCAGATTGTACTCCCCGGTGATGCTCCAGTGGTAGCGGTCATCGACCCGGCGGCCGTACCCGAGGATGGCCGACGTGGTCATGTCCCGGAAGTTGTACGCGAGTCCGGTCCGAAACGTCGTCGCCGCCTCGCCTCGTTGGCCCTGCTGCTCGTAGAGCACCTCCCCGCGGTGGATGCGATCGTCCACGTCGATCGCATCGAAGAGGAAGGGCGTCCCCCCATACACATCCAGCAGGCTGTAGGTCAGCGACACCTGCCGGCCGGCGCCCAGCCGATGGCTGAGGCCCAGATCGGCCCGCCAGATGCTCTGCCGGTCCCCCGTGCCGTAGTAGGCATCGGACCACGACACCCCGCCCTGGAGAGTCCACTCGGATCCGAGCGATACGGTCCCGGTCCGCAGCCCCCAGGCGTACATCGTGCGCGAGGTGCGCAGCGATGTCGTCATCTCGTCGTACCATCCTGTGCGGGCCGAGACGGCGAGCAGGAGCGGCAGCGCCCCGAGGCGCTGCTCCTGCATGCTCAAGACGGTTTCTGCCTGGTCGAAGATGCGCAACTCGGCGTCCTGGTTGCGCCCGACCGTCAGCTCCAGGGCGAACGGCGGCCGCTGGTAGCCGAGTGTGTGACGGACGATGAGCCCGGTCCGGGAGGCCAGCTTCGTGTACAGCGCGGCCGGCAGGCCGGCGAGCTGGTAGGCGTACACGTTGTCGACCCACAGCCCGTCGACGTTGTTGTATCCGGCCTGGGGGAAACTCCGAGCGGTCGATTCACCGCCGCGAAGCGAGACGACGTAAACCGGCAGGGTGAACAGCCGATATCGACCGACCCACAGCGTGGCCTGCCTGGCAACCAGACGGTCCCCGGGGATCATCTCGATGTGCTGGGCCGTGATGCGGACGGTCGGGCGTGCCGGGTCACAGGGGGTGAGCAGGGTCTCCTCCGCGGTGATCAACCGGGGTTGCGCCCGCAGCCGTTCGCTGCGGATGGTGAAGTCGTCGACGACCGTCTCACCCCGCCGGATCTCGGCTAGCTCCAGCCTGACATCATAGGTGAGCCGCTCGCCCCGGAACTCGCGGCCCGAGGCATCGATGAGGACGACATTCTCCTCAGCGGAGAGCTGTTCGGCGCGCAGGTCGAAGACAGCGTGCCCGGCCGTCAACACGATGCCGCGGTAGCGCAGACGCACCTGCCCGGTCGCTTCGACCCGCTGCGCCACCTGGTCGAAGACGACCTCGTCCGCCTCGACCACGAGCACGGCAGGCTGAGCATGGGCCGGCAGGGCGGTCCCCACCAGCAGCAGCACGGCAAGCGCGATGAGGCTCCCGATGCAGGTGCAGAGGCGGAGAGGGATCATGGATGGATGAGCGACGCTCTCGTAGGCTGGGTTCGGCTCCACCCTGGTCCCCCCTGCCTACGCTGTATAATCGGAGGCGTGCCTGTCGAGCTCATCCTCGCCGGCAACGGACCGGGAGAACTGAGTGGATGGATCGCGCCGGTCGCGCGCGCTGCGCGCAGCGCCGCCGGGAACGACCTCCGTCTGACGCTGGCCCTCTCGCCGTCGCAGTTCGCCAGCGGGCGGGAATCCGACGTCGTACGCGGGTGGAACCTATTCGACCGCGTGCTCGACCCTCGCACCTGCCTGCGCGTCGCCTCCGGTCTGCAACAAGTGCCCGTGGACGATGCGTCCGCCCTGATCCACCTCGGCGGCGACCTCTGGCTCTCCGGACGGCTCGCCGCGCGCCTGCGCATCCCCGCCTGCGCGCTCGTGGAGACGGTCCTGATCGCCCGGCGGCACGCTGCCTTCAGGCGCATCTTCGCCGTCTCCGACGCCCTGGCCCGTCAGCTGGCTGAGCGCGGTGTCTCCCCGGCGAAGATCGTGACGACGGGGGATCCGCGGGGTGATGCCATGGGGACCACGCCCCGGGCCGGCACCTCGCCCGCCGCCCGCGGGGAGGACGCATTCGTCGTGTCCATCCTGCCCGGCAGCCGCGACCGAGTCTACACGGTCCTAGTTCCCTATTTCCTCCGCGTCGCTCACGCCCTCGCGGCAGCGGTGCCGGACGTGCGGTTCAATATCATCGTCTCGCCGTATCTGTCCCGGGATGCCGTGGCCGCCGTCCGTGCGGACGCCAGCCGCCAGTGGCCGTCGCTCGCCCTCAAGTGGGTGACCGAGGACGGCTGGGCGGCGCTGGCCGCAAGTGACTTCGTGCTCACGATCCCGGGCACGAACACCCTGGAGCTCGCTATGCTGGCGATCCCGTTCGCTGTCGTCGTCGACACGACGCTTGTGCCTCTCGCTTCTATGGAGGGCGCGCTTGAGTGGATCACCCGCGTGCCGGGAATCGGGCCCGCGCTGCGCCGGAGGGTGTTGATGCGCTACCTCGCGAGGCTGCGATTCGCCTCGCTCCCCAACATCCGCCTAGGGCGCGCGGTTGTGCCGGAGTGGGTCGGCAGGTGGCCGCCGGAGGAACTGGCGAAGCAGGTGGCAGCTTGGCTGCAGGCGCCTGACAAGCGGGAAGCGCTCCGGCGCGAGCTCCAGGAGACGTTCGCCCTTCATCCAGGCGCCGCGCAGGCGATCGCATCCTCGGCGCTGGAGCTGGCGGCGGCCCGCGGCCGTACACGATGAGAAGACTCTTTCCACTTATTACTCCGTACTGGCCCTACGTGACCGGCGGGCTCCTGTGCCTCGCGCTGGTGACGCTGACCCAGCTGTACGTGCCGCGCTACGTCGGGCTCACCGTGGACGCCATCATCCGGACGAAGAGCCTGGCGATCCTCGACACCGCCGCGCTCGCCATCCTCGGGGCCTTCGGGGTCCGCAGCCTCGTGCTGTACGGACAGATCTTCTTCGGCTTCTTCCTCAGCCACCGGGTCATCGCCGATCTGCGCCAGCGCACGTTCGAGCGCATCCAGCGCTGGTCGCTCGACCGGTTCGCGACGTGGTCCAGCGGGGACCTCATCAGCCGTAGCATCCAGGACACGCAGGTCGTGCAGACGACGCTGCTCACCGGATTGTTCGACTTCGCCGGCACGGTCCTCACCGTCGTGGGCATCGTGGGGATGCTCTTCTATCTCCAGTGGCGTCTGGCCGCCTTCACCTTCATCGTCATTCCGGTCCTCCTCGTCACCGCCCGCGTGTTCGGCCGGGAGATCCAGCAGGTCTCGCAGCGCGCGCAGGAGCGTATCGGCCGCCTCGCCACGCTCGTGCGCCAGGCCTTCAGCGGGGCCCGCGTCATCCGGGCCTTCGTCCAGGAGGACCGGGAGATCTCCCGCTTCCGCCGCGAGAACGAGCGGACCTTCGGGGAGCACCTCCGCATCAGCCAGCTGATCGCCGCGCAGGTCCCGGTGGTAAGCTTCCTTACCGCCCTGGGCCTGGTCGCCGTGCTCTGGCAGGGCGGCCGCCTCGTGACGACCGGCGCGATGACGGCCGGGGCGCTGGTCTCCTTCCTGGTGTACGCCGGGCTCGCCGTCGAGCCCGCCGTCGCGCTGTCGCGCTTCTATGCCACGATCCGGCAAGGACTGGGGGCCCTCGACCGCGTCCTCGAGATCTCTACCGTTTCCGATGGGATCACGGACGCCCCCGCGGCGCGCGAGATGGGCGTGATCCGCGGCCGCATCGCCTTCCACGGCGTCACCTTTTCCTACGACGGGATGGACCGCGTGCTGCGCGGCATCGACCTCACCGTCGAGCCGGGTGAGCGCGTCGCGATCGTGGGCCCGAGCGGCGCCGGCAAGAGCACGCTAATCAACCTCATCCCCCGGTTCTACGATCCCACCGAAGGACGGGTCGAGATCGACGGGATCGATCTGCGGACGGTCACCGTGCGCTCGCTGCGGCGGCAGATCGCCCTCGTGCCCCAGGAGACCGTCCTCTTCCACGGCACCGTGCGGGACAACATCGCCTATTCGCGTCCCAACGCCACGCCCGAGGAGGTCATCGCGGCGGCTACCGCGGCGAACGCCGACGCCTTCATCCGCGGGCTCCCCGACGGGTACGGGACAGTGCTCGGCGAGAACGGCTACCAGCTCTCCGGCGGCCAGCGCCAGCGCATCGCCATCGCGCGGGCCGCCCTGGCCCGGGGGCGCATCATCGTCCTCGACGAAGCCACCTCCGCCCTCGACGCTGAGTCGGAGCGACTGATCCAGGACGCCTTTGACCGGCTGACGGAGGGGCGCACGACGCTGATCATCGCCCACCGGCTCTCCACCGTCCGCAAGGCGACGCGGATCGCCGTGCTGCATCAAGGACAGATCGTCGAGCAGGGACGCCACGACGAGCTCATGGGACGCAACGGGGTGTACGCTCGCCTGGCCGGGCTGCAGCTGGTCGAGCCCTGATGCACGTGTCCGTGGTCATCCCGACCTACAACCAGGCGCCCGTGCTTGCTCACTGCCTGGCCGCCCTCACCCGGCAGACGCTCGACCCCACCGCGTACGAAATCGTCGTCGTCGACGACGGCTCCACCGACGAGACTCCGCAGGTGGTGCGGCGATTCCAGGACGGCCCGCCGGCGGTGCGGACTGTCCGGCTCTCACCCAACCGCGGCCGGAGCGCCGCGCGCAACGCGGGGACGGATGAGGCCCGGGGGGAACTGCTCGTCTTCGTGGACAGCGACATCATCGTGCGGGGGGACTTCCTGGAATCGCACCTG
>MGUL01000058.1:22756-24595 GCA_001800005.1 Elusimicrobia bacterium RBG_16_66_12
CGCGTGCCCCGCGGCGCCGCCTCGCCGGCGTATCTCGACACGGCCAACGCGGGCATGGAGCGCGGCGCACTGCGGCGGGCGGGGATGTTCGATGAGGAGTTCCCGGGATATGGATGGGAGGACGTCGAACTGGGGCACCGACTGGGGCGGCTGGGCATTCGCCGTGTCTTCTGTCGACAGGCGGTCGCCTTTCACGTCCAACCCCGCATCGACAGGGCGACGATCGCAGCCCTCCTTCGGAAGGAGGAGGCCCGGGCCCGCAGCGCCGTCTATTTCTATAGGAAGGTTCCGTCACTGGAGACCCGGCTGCTCATCCAGGCCACGCCGTTTCACCGGGCGGCGTTCTGGCTGCTCGCGGGCGGCGGGGTGCTGACTCCGGAGAACGCTCCGCGCCTGGCACAGCGTCTCCGGCAGCGAGGGCTGGGGGCGCTGGCCTACGTCGTCCTTCGAGGGGCGCTCAATCGTTACTACAGCGACTGCCTTGGCCGGGAATTCCGCCGACATGCCGCCCTCCTGGCTTGATCGCCTGCAGCGGGCGACACTGCTGCTGACCGCGTTCCTCTACTCCGGCGGCTACGCGACGGCGGGATTGGTCGCCATCCTGCTCGCGGTGGTCCTGGAAGGCGTGATCTCGCGGCGGCTCCCGTGGGACAAGACCCGGCTCGACTTTCTCATCGCCGCCTTCATCGCTGCATTCCTGCTCTCCGGCGCACTGTCCCCGTACCGTCCGGTGGCGCTGTCGTCGGTCGGACTGGCTGCGCTCACGATCTATCTCGCCTACGGCCTGACCGCCCGCATCCTTCGGCGCGACCCGCGCGTCCTGACGCAGATGCTATGGACGTGGGTCATCGGGGGGCTGCTGACCGCCGTGTGGGCGATCATCCTGCACTTCCAGACGAACACCGCGGCCTCCACGCCGACCCTCGGGCAGAACGCCGTGGGGACGACGATGGTTCTGACGATCGTCGTCGCACTCGGGCTCGGCCTCTCGATCCGCACCCCCCTGCGCTACGTCGCCGTGGGGGTCACGATCGTGGCCACCGCCGCACTCCTGTTCACGTATGCGCGCGGCGCGTGGCTCGGGCTCCTCGCCAGCCTCGTGCTCCTGATCGGGTTCGGCGGCCGCAAAGTGGCGCGGGCCGGTCTCGTCGCGGGCGTCATGGTACTGGTCGTGGGCGCCACTGTGGGCCGTGGCGAGCGCTCGGTCCTCGCGACCCGCGCCCTCACCATCCTGAGGCCCGCGGTGCATCAGAGCCGGATCTTCCTCCTGCGCTCCGCGGTGATGATCTTCTTCCACAACCCGGTCCTCGGAACGGGCATGAACACGTTTCCCCTAGTCTATCCGCGGTATCGTCTCCCGGACGACGTCAATCCCCCCGACGCACGTCCGAACGCCCACAACATCGTCCTGAACATGGCGGCTGAAGGTGGGCTGCTCGGCCTGGGCCTGTTCCTCGCGGTGCTCGTTCAGACGTTCCGGCTCGGCTGGCGCTGGCAGCTGGCGGGCGCCGATGGGGGCACCCGCGCACTCCGCATGTCTCTGCTGACCGCGCTGGCCGGCATCCTGGTGCACCAGTTGTTCGACGGCACCCTCCTCTCCGTGCACCTCGGAGCCGGGATGTGGATGCTCATCGCCGTCGTTGCCGCAAGCGACCGATAGATGCCAGATCTCAGCGTCATCATCCCGACGTACAACAACCGCGAGACACTGCGCCGCACGCTCGACGCGATCGTCGCCCAGGACTTCGCGTGCGACCGCTACGAGGTCGTCGTGCTGGACGACGGCTCGACCGACGGCACGGACGAAATGGTCGAAGCCTACCGAGCCCCGGTCGAGCT
>MGUL01000058.1:24601-24685 GCA_001800005.1 Elusimicrobia bacterium RBG_16_66_12
CCACCGACAGGAGAACCGTGGCCGAGCCGCGGCCCGCAACGCCGGCTCACGCCTGGCGTGGGGCCGCACCCTCTTCTACCTCGA
>MGUL01000059.1 GCA_001800005.1 Elusimicrobia bacterium RBG_16_66_12
CGTCTTCATCTCTCCTCCTGTAGTCTAACGCCATTCTCAGGGAGAGATGTCAACAGATCAAACGGCCAAAGAACGTCTCAATTCTACTGGACGGGATACGGACGCGTAATCCTCCGAATTTCCTCGGGCGTGAGGATGTAGAAAGTTAAATCATCGACGATCCCCTGATTGAACGCGTCGACTGCGCGGTCCGGCGGCACGTACTTAAATCTGAGGAGCGGCCTTCGAGCATCTGAGCGATGCTGAATGGTCAGGCTCTCTGTAGTGCTGTCTAGAACGCGGTAGCGTCCCGGAGAGTTCGGTATCGGAATCTCGCCTATCTCGAGGAAAGGTTTGCGCTTAGAGAGGATGCAGAAATTCTGATGAGTGAAGCGGGCGATGAACTCGGGGTCCGGTTTCTCGATCCGGAGTGTCAGTTCCTCTCCATGGATCGAGATTCCCTCGGGCATGCAATCCTTCGTCGCGGAGCAATTCCCGATCCCCTGGACATGAGAAAGGAGGTCGCGTGCCAATGCGTTGGATGAATGGTATGCTCGAAAAAGGGTAAAAACAACGTCCTCAGGAGTGACCCGGGTTCCGTCCTGAAACGTCCGGGCGGTGTCCAGTACCAGCGTATAGCGTGTCCTGCTTGCGTCAAGAGAAAACGAGCGAACCAGATCAGGGGCCAGTTCGAGTGTCGATGAGACCTCGAACAGCTTCCCACAAACATGATTGAGGACGATCCCTTGGTGCGGTTCTCGCGTAAGGACTGGGTCCAGTGTGTCGAGCCTCGAAATAAGGCCATAGTTGATCGCATCACCGTCGCCCGCCGCCATCACGGCAGGGGCAAGGCCGCACAAGAGGACTGCGGCCAAAGCCAATCTCCGACGAGATCGCTCAATCCTCATGTCGGAACACCTCGTTCTTCTTTTTGTGCAGCAAGATATACGCGGTCGTGAGCAATGCCGTGAATACCAGCAGCACGGTTCGCGGTTGTTTTAAATCGATCAGCCACGAGCACAGTGGGATGAAAATCAGCAATGACCACCGCGCAGTGAAATTCATCCGGATGATGAAATCCGTGACCCTGATGTTGTAACGGCTCAGGAATGAACTGACTTCCCGGACATAGTGCATGTGAATGGAATTGAGTATCCCGAATAAATAGATCAGCACCAGCAACGGAAGTTTCGTGAAGGGGAATGCTCCTGCCGACACCAGCGCGACGATTGCTCCAAGAACGATGAGGATCTCGTATCCGGATTGCTCCCGCTTCGGCGACCAAAGGGGATTGGCCCGGGTGAGAACGGCCGTGAGGATTCCGGCGGAATATGCCGCGGCAAAAACGAAGGTGCTTCGGAGAATGCTCCCGCCTGTAACCGACCACGTAATAGCGTTGCCGAGGCGATTGACCAAGGCCAGGAGCGGCATAACAAGCGTGAATGCGAGAATCAGCAGGAACACGTGCATCGAGGGAATCGGCCGCACATCCGTATTCTGGGGTTCCTCAAGCCTCAGATGCTTGTATTTGCCGTACTGAATGAGCAAATAACTGCCGAAGATGAAGAACGACGCTGCATCAATCAAGGCGATCGTGGCGAAGCCCGAATACTGGAGAATAACTCCGACGAGGAACAGCGCGGGAATCGTGATTATCTGTTCCAGAGCGCCCTGCAGGATTGACAGGTGCTGTCGCTCCTCTTCCGGGAAGAAATACTTATAAATAACAAAACGCTTCGAGGGTACGGAAAAATTGTAAATGACCGCCAAAAGGAAAAATACGGCGAAGGCGCAGTAGTGATCGAATCCCCTGCTGACCAGAACGGCAAGCACGACTTCTACGATGCACATCAGGAACTCTACGGTCGAAACCAGCAATAGCGGGTGATAGCGCCGGGTGACCTTGGGTTCCAGAGGCCTGACGATCACGATCGCGACGCTGACCAGCACAAGATAGATGGAGGAATGAAGGATGGATCCCGTCTTCTGCGCGATATAGAGCGGAAATCCTAAGAGGAAAAGATTGTCTCCAATATATCCAAATGTTATTGCGGCGAGGAATCCGATTACGGTCGACCGTCTTTTACTTGGCTGTTCCATGGTAATCCGCATCGATGGCGCGGTTCACGTCCGCGACCAGTCTTGCAATTTTAGCGTAGTCGAAGAAATAGAGCGCGCTTCTTGTATCTAAGAAAAATTCTTTTGGTGCAATGTGCATCGCATGGGCAGCGAGCGCGTCTTCATTGTTGATGCCGGCGGGGATGCCCATCTCTCTCATAACTTCAGACAAGGTGAAGAGCTCTCCCTGGATTTGGGGAAGCGTTTTCCCATTGATCGTATACCCATCAACAGCCCCATCGGATGCAAATCTGTGGAATACAAAATAATGCAGAAACGTCTCGCGATCCAGCACGACGTTAAATCTCTTCGGCGTGTCCCACCATACCGTGTTCGGAGTCATCTTGGGGACGCTGAAGAGCACGGAGCATCGCTTGCCTGATAGCAACTCGCGAATTCGTGAGAGCGTCTTCTCTTCGCTTGAGCGGGTGGCCAGGGGAACCGGATGGATGAAATTCACGTGGGAGAATATCCCCATGTCAGACAGGGCCGAGATCGTCTTCCCGGCCGAGTCGACATTATAATGCTTGTTGAGCGCGCGGGAGTGGTCCTCTTCAGCGAATGACTCAGCGCCAAAGAATAGCGATACGATCCCGCCATGCTGAAGAAACCCAAGGTCTCTATCCTGTAAGTACTTGAAGCTGCAGAAGCTGGATACTTTCAGCGTCCGATTGATATCGCAAAATTCACGTAGGAACTGATATGAGGGGTTGGATCCCGCGAGTCGAAAATACTTTGTCCTGCTTCTCTCTGCAAGTCGCTTCAACGATGAATGGACTTCCTCGGCGGTTCTTTGTCGATCCCCGAGGTGCGTCGTGGAGTGGTGGCAGAAAAAACACTGCTGAGGGCAGCTCTCATAATGGCTCGAAACCAGTATGCGGGGGAATTCGTCGAACCCCATATACGTCGGTTCGCCGTAAGCTGGCGTGATGTCATCAAGGTTCTGGGCCGTTCCCTCCACAAGAGTCGGACGGCCGGAATGAGCCTTGTGGGGGTCCATGCTACACAGGTCGAGGAGAGGCTTTTCCCCGGGCCGACCACTGCGACGTCAACCTCAGGGAAGAAGTCGAATATGCGCTCCCGAACGATCTCAATAAGCGGCCCACCAAAGACGACTTTGAGATTCTTTCTCCTGGCTTTGATTCCCTTGAGATGGTCCCGCCAAAAGGACGCCCCTTCCCCAGGCCAAAGTTTTATTCCGAGGATGCTGGCCTGGGATTCATCCAGCGCTCTCTCGATCACCTCAACGAGGCTCTTGTGATAATCATCCCGCAACTCGCTCACGAGGGCGCGTTGGTAGCTGCTGAATAAGCGCCGTTCCTCCGGAGTGCGGGCCTGAGAGTACTTCTCCGCGACTAGGCGGGAAGCATTTCCAAACGGCTGGAAGGATTGGAGGTGGCGGGGGGAATTGAGGTCCAGAATCCGGACTGCGTGCTTATGCTGCTGAATGTAGCCAGCAAGCTGCGCTAAACCATTGTCGGGGATGAGCTGATTAAATTTCTTCGGTATCCCCGAAAAGGTGCAGAGCAGCAACATCACGAATCATACGAACGCAAATATGCTGCTGCTTTAATGATCTTCGCCGCCCCCATCCTGATCGGCGAAAATCAAGGCGTTGATCGTCGCCTCGATCTTCTCGGTCGTCTGAACTGAACTCTTAGAATCAGTAGTCATGATGTTTTGTCTCCACCGTCATCTCGAGTATACAATACTCGCCCGATTACCTTGCGGATTCCTTCATTTTCAGAGCGACTGCAAAAATTGTACCTGGCGCGCGAGACGCACACCAGCGCCCCAAGACCTGCTGAGTCCTGGGCCATAAGGCCTATATCATGCCGGGACGCCGCCCGGTCCGCTTCCCGGGACGATTGACGAACGGGAAGACGCACAGGAAGTATGCGGCCATGCTCCACGGCAGCGACATCGCCGCGCGGGACCGCTCGCCGGGGTCGCCCGACGCGACATGGTTCAGGCCAAGCGGGCCCGAGAAGACGATCAGCGCGAATCCGACCGCTGCCAACGCAAGCGTCCAGTTGCCGATACGCTCCCACGCCGCTTTTAGCCGCGTCGCGCGCAGCGGCCAGCCGGTGAACTCCGTCGCGAGCGCAAAAACCCCGGCCGGGACGCACGCGACGAACGCCTGGAGGATGATCGGCATAAGACCGGCATGGGTGGTGATGCCGAACAACGCCATATGAGCCGACCAACCGGCGACAAACCCGCGCCAAAGACGTTCTTTCATGACAGCCACAGACCGAGCAGATGCAGGATGACGGCCGTCGCCAGGCAGAACCCTACGAAGCCCCAGGTCACGTAGGCCGCTCTGCGATTTCGCAGGACATAGAATTCGAAGCAGCCGACGAGCCCCACGAGCACGGCACTCGCGGCAACCCCCAGGAGCGGATGGATGTCGAAAAGTTTCTGCATCATCTAGGGCGCCTCCGATGCACACGCATCATATGCCTTGAGATGCGCTGTCGTTGCGAACGCTCCGCCGCCGGCGACGACAGTACCGGCGACCCATTCCAAGAATGCCTGCGCTGTCGCGATGTTCGCCGCCGTATTCGCAGCGCCGACGACCGCAGCCCCGCGGCCTAATATGCCGGTCCAACCCCATTCGTTCAATGATTTTCCCAGGGCCTCGTACTCCTTGGCTGAATAATAGGCGTGGCCAACCCCCAGGGCACCCATGATGCTACCCTTTACGACCGTCGTTTCCAAGACAGATTTCCAATATCGTCGCGAAGCGATGGATCCGGCGCTGAAGTAAGGCACCAGTGTGTCGGCAACGAAATCGTTGTAATTATCTCTCAAGTAAGAATCCATGCATCTCTTCCGACTGCCCGCCGCGTAGGGACGGGACCTCCACGCATATCCTCGCGAATGTTCCGTCACAGTCGGAATCCGCCCTTCTCCACCATAATCGGAGCAGGCCTGTTCCGAGCCTCCCTCAGCGACTGCATCGAACCTGTCGGCGTAGGACTCCGCGCTTCTCGGCTGAAGCGAATCCGGGATGCGGGGACTCGTGAAAGTGACCGACACGTTGCAATAGGGCACGCCGTTGCTCACGTCGCTGTCACACTGCGATGCGGCTTCTCTCAGCCGCCGGGCCTTGTTCCTCAAATCCTGGCACGGCGACAGGTCCGGATCTTCAGAACCCGACGACGGCCGCGTTGAGCGCCCACCCTCGACGGGAACGGCCGCCACCGGCGCCGTTCGAGGCACAGCCGCCACCGGTGCCGCCCGAGGAGTCTCGCGCGCGACGGGCGCCGAAGGAGTGAGCGAAGGGTTGAGCGAAGGCGTCAACGATGGAGTCATGTCCATCGCCACTGGATATGAGACGGTCAGGAACTTCGCCCCCGATCTGCCGCGCGTAGGATCGACCCAGTCCGAACCATTGCTCACCAGACCGACGGACGCGCGCAATCGCTCCAAAGAAGGAATGGACCTTTGTGCCGGTATCGAGCGCGCCAAGACGCGGACTTCTTCATATGACCGCGAAACCGGCGTCTCCTCATCACGGTCCGAGACTTGTGCCAAGGAATTGGAGCACGCCAGAATGATGGCTCCCAAAATCAGTCCGCCGACCGTCCGCGTGTTGGGCTGGAACATTTCACTCCTCGATATATTTGGGATGCATGCTGTCCGGCATATGTCGACCAATCAATATTTGTGCCAGGCGCGCATCGCGATCAAACTGCGGTTGCCAGGGGGGAATACCACACCCCATGTTTTCATTTGAGATTAATATTCTCGTAATGCATATTACTTGCAGCCAGGAGGCCGCTGCTTTGATCGTGGAGCTGGCATAGAAATTGATCGGTTAAGCGCAGAATCAGACGACGCTCCACAACAAGAATGCAGGAGGCCGCCAAGTGAAGAAGAACTATGGAAGCTGGATGCTGATGTTCAGTCTGTTGATGCCGATCTCAGGAGCGCATGCGCTCTCGCTCATGCCCCCGCCGCCCACGCCGCCTTGCCCCCGGGGATACATCCTGGCCATCGATACCAGGGGCTGGATATGCGTCCCAGAGACGCCCATAAAGAACGATAAGGAAGAGAAGGATGCCCGCCAGGGGCAAGCCGAACTTCCCAAGTCCTTTACGCTCGCCCAAGAGAAGACGGCGGATGTGCTCAAAGCCGTCTCCGAAGGAAACATGGCCACCGGACAAGCCGCTTTGGACAGCCTGTTCGAAGGCCTCGGCGGGAAGAATGCGCCCGCGGCACCGGTGTCGACGAGGGCCGCAACCCCGGCGCGCAAGGACACGAAGGCCTTCCGACCACGACGCGGATTCATACCCGCGGCCTACGACCCATGTTTTGACGGGGGCGGGAACTGCCCGAGCGTCCCCGGCAGGCCGACAACGCCGACCAGACCCACACCACCGCCCACAACGCCGACGCCCACGACGCCGACACCGACGACGCCGACGCCCGGCACGACGCGTCCGGCGTAACGCGGCATTTTCATATGAGAATGGGCATGGGGCATTGCTACAATGCCCCATGCCCAAACTCTCGATCCTCGTCATCGAAGACGACCCCCTCGCCCGCAAGGTGATGGAAAAACAGCTCGGGAAGCACTCCGTCGATTTCGCCGCCGACAAAGCCTCCGCAAAGGCCAAGCTCGAGACCGGACGCCACGACCTCTGTTTCATCGACCTGGAACTGGGCGACGGAGAAGAAGCCTCGGGCCTGGAGATGATTCCCCTGGCCGTCTCCCAGGGGACCTACGCCGTGGTCATGTCCGGCCACGACTCCGAGAAGTTCGTCGAGCGCGCCTACGCGCTGGGCTGCAACGACTTCTACGCGAAGGGCAACGAGGAGGCCAACGTCGGCCACATCCTCGACCGGTTCATGGGGCGCCGGGAGAAATCCGGCTCGGACCTCTTCACGCAGCGCTTCGTCACCGAGGACCCCGCCACGCGCGCGGTCATCACGGACGCGCTCAAGTACGCCTCTTCGGACCTGCCCATCATCATCCTCGGACCCTCCGGTACCGGCAAGACGAGCCTGGCGAAGATCATCCACGACCACTCCGGACGCACGGGAGAATTCGTCGCCATCAACTGCTCTGCCTACACCGAGGATCTCTTGGAAGCCGAACTCTTCGGCTACCGCAAGGGTGCTTTCACCGGAGCCGGCGACAGCCGCAAGGGCAAGCTCCTGGCGGCAGACCACGGGACGCTGTTCCTCGACGAGATCGGCTCCATGAGCCTCAAGATGCAGACCAAGCTCCTCAAAGCCATAGAGGAGAAATCATTTTATCCGCTCGGCTCCGACAAGCCGGAGAAATCGCAGTTCCGGATCATCAGCGCCACATTAGAGGATCTGCAAGGCCTCATCAAGGCGGGCAAGCTCCGCTTCGACTTCTTCCAGCGCATCCACGGCCTGACGGTCCAGTTGGCGCCTCTGGCTCAAAGGAAATGCGACGTATTCCCTCTGCTGTCCTTCTTCACCCGCGGAGGAAAGCGCCTGAACTTCACCGCGGCGGCCAAGGAACGCCTCAGCCGCCACGCCTGGCCGGGCAACGTGCGCGAACTCAAGAAGTTCGTCGACCTGCTGGTGGCCGGCCATGAAGGAAGCGTCACACCGGAGGCGGTCGCGCGATTGCTGGCCGACGCCGTCGCCTCGGATGGCGGCGGCGCGTTCGCGAGCGAGGAACAGTACCGCTTCGCTCTCAAGAACGGCCTCGATGCGTCCGTCGACCGCATGACCGACGAGATCGTCCGCCGCTGCCTCGACGAGAACAACGGCAAGAAGACCAAGGTCCTCGCCGACCTCAAGATCTCGACGCGGCTGCTGTACGCCTCGCTCAAGCGCCCGGAGATCAGCTGATGACCCTCGACACGCTGATCCACGACGTGAACTCCAAGTGCGCCAGCCTCAAGGACGCCGCGGCACTCCTGCGCGGCATGCCAGCCGCCGAGGCGAAGGAACTCCTCGACCTCATGACACGGCAAGCGCTCGGCCTGGCCGATTCCATCAAAGACTACGAGGAGGAACTCACCGCGCGATGAGACTGGGATTCAGCGCGAAAGGCTCGACCTCCATCCACGGCCAGATGAAGCTGGCGCGCCTGCTCGAGATGCCTGAGCGGGAGGTGTCGGACCGCGTGCGGGAGCTTGAGGCCGACCCGCTCTTCGAGCGCCTGCGCGCGGCCGGAGTGGTGTCGTTTTCTCCCTTCTCGGAGGCACGCTTCGCCGCGCGGCGCTTCGGCGGCTGGGGCGTCAAGACGTCGAGCGAAGGCCTGGGCGACCTGATCGACGGCCAAGGCGACATCGTCCGGCTCATCCAGCGCGTCGGTCAGGAGCGCTTCGAGGAGTTCTTCCTCAATGACGAGGCACGCTCCGACGCGGAACGCTCCCAAGCCTGCGACGTCTCTCTCAAGGAAGCAACCCGACTCAGGGAGTTCGTCGATCGGGTCTACATCCAGTCGGAATTCGAAGGCCCCGCGCAAAGCGCCCCCGCGAAGGTCTTCAGCGCCGTGGCCGGGATCTCGGTCGAGGACGGCAAGCCGATCCTAAGCTTCTTCCACCGCGAGATCTGGAGCAAGCGCTACGGCGTCGACGAACGCCGCCGCGAGGAGCTGCTCCGCGGCCTGCCTCCGAAAGAGGCGCACAAGGCCGACGCGCTCCTGCGTGAGCTTGATTTCCTAGACCGGCGCAAGACGACGCTCTACCGGGTCCTCGAAGCCTTCCTCGAGACTCAGGCCGGCTTCCTCGTCAGCGGCGATCCAGAGAAGCGCCGTTCACTCACGCAGAAGGACCTTTCCGACCGGCTCGACGTCTCGCCCAGCGTGCTCAACCGCCTGATCTCCAACAAGTCGGTGGAACTGCCGTGGGGATTGGAGGCGCCGCTGAGCGTTTTCGTCCCCAGCCGCAAGGCGATGATGCTGGGACGCTTCCAGGAACTCGCCCTCGGCGATCCGGGGCTTAGCGACGAGCGCCTGCGCGAGAAAATGGTGAAGCTTCACGGAGTCGCGCTCTCCCGCCGCTCCATCGCCCAGTACCGCAAGGAACTCGGCCTGGGTGGACACGGACGCCGGGCCGCCTGACTGGCGGGCAAGGAGCCTTCACTCCCAGCGCCGCAAAAGACTCCGCAGGCGCGCGATGAGTACCTGGACATCGAACGGCTTCGACAGGTAGTCGTCGGCACCGCTTTCCAGCGCCAGTATCTGGTCCTCGACACCGGTTCGGCCGCTGACCACGATGATTCGAACGTATCTGCCGACGGAATCGTCCCGGAGGGTCTTGAGTAGGTCCAGTCCGCTGATTCCGGGCAGGTCCCAGTCCAAGATTGCCGCGTCAGCGCCGTTTTCGCGTAGATACTTCAATGCGTCCTCGGCGCGCGCTTCTAGATGGAAGGCGAGTTCAGGTGCGTGGTCCTGGAAAAGCCTTTTATAAACGACGCGCATCAAGGCGTCGTCTTCGACGATAAGCACTGGGCGGAGCGGGGCATGTTTCGGGGGCATGCCCAAGAGCGATCAATTTTGATGCCAGCCGACGCGTCGGGCGCGGCAGAGCGATATCGACGAGAACATTGGGCAGAGATGGGTTTATGACCGCACTTACCGAGGCCAAGCTGTCAGGGGTTCTTTAGCTTCTCACGGCAGTAGTTCGTCCAGAACCCTAGCAGTTCCTGGCAACCCGCCTGAGCGTCCGAAACCTGGATTTTATCGGCCAGGATGATTGAGAAAAATCATGCCTGAGAAACTGCGGCCAGAAGGCGGCTCAGGAGGCGTTCGTCAAGAACTCAAGAAGGAGCCATTTATGACAGGTCAAGGACATGCCATCGTTCGAGAAGGTCGTCGCGGAACTCTGAACCGGCCCGGAAAGGCGCATCTCCTCATTGACGGGATGCGACCATTTTACGCCGCATCCCACGGAGGCGTTTTCCCGACGATCTCACGGATGTGCGGCATGGCGGGAAACGTTGAGGGAGCATGGCCCGTCGCCAGTCGAATCTCAAGAAAACCACGGCGTCTGATTTCCCTGGCCACGTCTTCGCCCTTGACCCCGTCGGACAGGTTCGAGTCGATGTAGATGGGCGTATCCGTGGAAATAGCATCCGCGTCCAGATCAGCCAGGAAGGACGCCGCGTCCGCGTATGCCTTGAAGGACTTTCCCACCTGCGTGGCCGCCATCTTCCAGTTCATCCGCGTCAGCGCATCGTCGTCGATGAGTACCGCGTCGAGCCGCTCGCTCTCCCCGACCGGGCCACACTCGCCCGCACCAGTTTCCCTCTGGACCTGGATGGGAACGAAACCCGCCAGGCCTTTTGGGATCATGCGGGCTTTTAGCCGCAGACACTCTTCGAGGATAGCATTCTCTTCAAAGCGGCTTGTAACCAGGATCGACCACTCCCCGAGTCCCAACTCCGCGATCAGCGTCAGGCCGGTGTCCTTGTGGCCTAACAACTCATAGTCCATCAGGTAGACCGCGTCCCGCGCCCGCGCCGCATCGGCCTTCACCCAATCGCGCAGCTCGGCGGGCGTCGAGAAGTGCAGGACCTTAAGAGCCGGGCCCATCGGGCACAAGGAGTCGAAGCGCCCCTGCCAGACTTGGTGGATGCTCGTGTCGTCATCGAGTACGACTACGGGCCGCTGCGCGTCAAGTTCCAGAACGGAGACGAACCACTCAGGCGGACGAGCTTTGGGAAGATTCAGGACTGCCGTCGTCCCACGACCCACTTCGGACTGAAGCTCCAGGGTTCCGCCCCAGGACTCGACAGCTGTGCGGGCATGATAGAGGCCGAGGCCCGAGCCGCCCGCCTTGCCGTGGGTCTCTCCTCGCTGGCCGAGCTTGGCCAGAATTGCGGGCGGGATGCCTTTGCCAGTGTCTTGAACCACAAGTCGGAACCGCTCCGCCTCCGCAGCCAAACGTACCGTGACCGTGCCCGTATCGCCCAGGGCTTCCACGGCGTTATTGACCAGATTCGACACGAGCCGCTTGAACTCCGTAGGCTGGATATCGGCAAAAAGTCCGTAGGAAGCGGCGTCGAGTCTAGCCTCAATCACAATGCCTATCTTGGAGCGGAACTGCATGCGTTTCTCGGTGATAAGGGGGGCGATATGACTGGAAAGCAACTCTCTGGTCCGTGGCTCGGAAGTAGCCATGGTCGCAGCGTCCACGTCTTTCGCGGTTGCGACTCTGAGTTCCCGGTTCTGGCCAATCAGGTCATTGGCGATGTCGTGGATGCGGCTGACCGCGCTGCGGATGATGATCCGCTTATCCTCCGGGAGATGCGACACGTCCTTAATGACCGAGTCCAGGGCCGCCAGCGGCGAGCGGATGTCATGTGCGACCTGGGAGGCCAAGGTCGAGACGGCCGACTGGTTTTCGAGGATTTTCCTGCTCTCTGCGAGTTGTCGTTCGGCCTCCACAGCCTGTAGTTCGGACTTCAGCTTATCTTCCTTGAGGAGCTTGATGCGAACGGCCAGGCCGAGGGAGAGCAGGATCATCTCGGCGGCGGAGCCCAGATATGGGCCGTTCTCAGTGACAAAGTTCTGCGGCAGCCAGGACAAATCCCTCGCCGCGCGGGTTCCAGATCCGATGAAGAAGAACCCGAAGGCGATGAAATAGTACGCGGCCACGCGTGAGCCCAATTGCACGCATCGCAAGGAGATGGGCAGCACGATCAGAGGTACCGCTGAGATGAAAAGGCTCGTGAACCGGTTGACGAAAAGGCCGTAACGGAACAACCCGCCAATGATTAGGAATACGGCACCTGCGACGACAGCGTCCAGCCCCCAGTCCATTCTGGGAACGAGCCGCTTGGTTTCCAGGAACGACTTCGTAAAAAGGGCTAGGAAGAGGTAGCAGCCTCCCGCCAAGACCGGGACGCTGACTTTATTCCACTGGACCCGGTCGGGCCAGAGATATTGATAGGTCATACCGTTCAGCGACGTCATGAGGAGGCAGAACGTCAGAGCGTAAGCAATGTAGAAAAGGTAGTTGTGGTCGCGAATCGTGACGAACAGGAAAAAGTTATACAGGACCATCGCCAAGATGATGCCGCAGTATATGCCGATAGCCGTGGTCTTCTTCACGCTATGGGACAAGAACTCGAGCGGCGTGTAGACCGCCATGGGGGCGAGGACCGTCCCGACGCTCTCTATCATGAGGTAGAGGTCGGTTTGGGTCCCCCTGGGGACAGAGAAGTTAAATAGAAAGTTCCGGTAGCCGATGGGGCGGCTGTTGAATGGGGACAGCTTGCCTGTCTGCCAACTGGCCACCTGCCTGGCACCGATGAACTGGTGGACATGCAGCACCTGTATTAGAGGGTAACCGAACTCCAGCAGCCACTCGGCGCTCTCGGAAGACAGGTTGGAGACCGGAACCTTGAGCCAGTAGCGGGCGGATGAGTAGCCGAAATTCAAACGTTCTGCTCTGTGCCAGCCTGCCGCTTTCCTTCCCTCAAGCTCCCGAATGTCCTCGATCGATAAGGACTTCGACGGGTCGACGATGACCTGGACATTCCGGACGGGATAGACGGAGCGGGCGAGTTCCAGCGTCAGGGATGCTTCAATCGGTTTAATCGCAACCGCGGGGGTTGCCGCCGCGGCCAACGGCAGACAGCTGAGTACCGCGGCTAGAAAAAAGGTTGATCGGACTCCAATCACCTCGCCGGGCGCGAGGGTCATCCCTTTCTTCCGACTAAACCTATACTCTCTCGTCCATCAAGCTGGATGTCCGGAGCAAAGTCCGGGCGCGGGAACATTTCGAGGCGCTCAATGACGAATCCAGCCTTGGAGAATACACGGCGCAACGTTTTTTCATCAAGTAGGTGCATGAGGCTGGGAAGGATATTTGCCCGCTTCGGGTCGTGGGCGCCGACGTTCTCGACAACTCCCGGCCATGGGTCACCGGCTTTCAGTCGGGCTTCATAGGTTGGGAAGAAGGTCAGGGCGGTCCGGAGAAAAGGGGTTTCGTTTACGACAAAGATCTTTCCTCCGGGAGCCAGCCAACCCATAACCTTCTCCGCCGCTCGTTCGATCTTTGGTCCGTCGAAAAAATGCATTACTCGGCATATTAGCACGGCGCCCAAGCTGCCTTGAGGGAAGTCGAGCTTGTCGGGGAAGTCTCCGACCGCCAGCGTGAGGCGGCTCCTGTCTGAGGCTGGAGCGCGGTCTGACAGGATCTTCAGGTGCCTTTCGTCGATGTCATTTGAAATGACCGAAGCGCCGTTTCGAAGTGCGACGAGGCTTGCGACACCGTAGGCGGCACCGATGTCCAGGCAGGGCCCGGGTGCCCTGGGGGCAAATTCGGTGAAAGCTTGGGAAAAGGGGTCCAGAGAAGCAGACATATAGCCCATGCTGTTGAGCGTCCTGACGAAACCGTTGGGCTCCGGCGGCGGCATCATAAGCGGTTCTTCTGAAGGATTTGGCATGACAATTCCTCGTTGACTTCTAATGCTAGCAAAAACCTCCGAAGGAGGCGACCGTCGGCCGCCATCTGCCCGAACGGCGTCGGCACTCTGGCCGCCGGGTACGGCGAGCCCCCTGGCTGACCGAACTCTCGCCGATTGTGCGCCGCGATCTCCCTGGCGATCTTCTCGTTGCGGCCTCCTGTCGCCTTACGCGGCGACCGTTTGCCGGCGCTCATCGAGGCATCTTCAGGCGTTCTTGAGGTTGTCGCGGTAGTAGCGCGTCCAGAACTCGAGCAGGTTCCGGCAGCCCGTTTGGGCTTCAGAAATCGTGATTTTTTCAGCCTGGAACTTGCCGTTGACTTTCCGCGTCATGGCCGCCGCCACGAGGTTCCCGTCCGAGGTGATCAGATACGACCGGAGTTCCTGTTTGGCTTTGTCGAACTCTTCGATGATGATTTCCGGATTTCCTCGGGCCGTGGTGACCGTAAAGAATCTGATTCCACCAGGAAATGGCTGCCTCGGAATTCCTTTATCCAGAGATACACCGCCGTTGAAGTCGAATCCTAGGGCTCGCAGAGTTTCGTCGATCAGGTTCACCTTTGTCTGCGCCGCGCGGCTCAGGGCCGCCAGTGCCTCCGCGGTCTCATCGACTTGCGCCGACACCGACAAGGTTCTTGCGGTCGCGGGGGCCTGAGGCACCTGGACTTCCGTCATGCCTGAGAATCCTGCCGCCCTCAGGGCCTGGATTTGACCGCGTAAAATCGAATTGGCGTCTCGAACCTGAGCCGAGGCCGCGAGCGGCGCGAACGCGAGTCCGGCGATAAGCAGCAGTGTCCTTCTGGTCATTAGGCGCTCTCCTGAAGAGGGTCCGATTCTTCATTGTATCCTGACAGGGATATTAACGCCTGGGCCGGGGGGGTAAAATTGTCGTGTTCTGGACCTGTCTTTTCGGTAGGCCCTTCGGCCCCGATAGAACTTGCGGATCGCCGGATGCGGGGTTATACTGCCGCATGGCCGTCCGAGTGTCCCTCGTCCTGACCGCTTTACTGGCAACGGCAGCGGTTTGCCCATATTTCGCCCTGTCTGCGGAGAGTGCGGCTCCAGACGTTCCGGCCAAAGGCGATTTCTTCGGCGCCGAAACTTCGAGCGATCCGTCCCTTCCTCCCTCTGGCCGAAACGACGAGCCCGCTGCGAAGCCAGCGCCACTTGGCAACGCCGATCTCGCGCGAGAAGGCAAAATCGCGGATGGGGCCGAATCCGAGCCTGTGCCCGAGCCTTTGCTCGTCAACGTCAAGCTCTCGATCCGGGCCGCCCTGGACCGCAAGGACGCGCCCGCGGCCGAGCGGCTGTTCCAGGACGCGCTGAAACAGTTCCCGCGCGACCCCGACCTGCGCGAGGTCCAAGATCGCCGGACGCTGCACCTGCATGAGGAGAAGGTTCGGGCCATATTCAGCCGGGCACGGGCCGACGGGGCCAGGTTGTTCGGGCACCAATGGCTGCCGGGTCAGACGGTGGAGGACGAGGAGTTGGGCGTCGGGATGGACCGGAACTCTCTTGACCCGAGGTCGCGGAGGAAAGTCGATCCCGTGATCAAGGCGGCTCTCACCGAGGGCTACCGCTCTCTGGACCGCGGCGACCCCGCGCGGGCCGAGAAGGTCTTGACCGGCGCCCTCCGCCGGCATGACGACTCCGCCGAACTCCATTACGCGCGCGTGCTGGCCCGCGGGATGGGGGGGAACCTCAAGAAGGCCGACGAGGACTCCCTGCGGGCCGTCACGCTCAGCCGCGAGGCCCCTGTGGCGCTCTCCCAGCGCGCAAGCCTGATGATGACCATGGGACGCCGTGCGGAGGCCTTCGCCTGGGCCAATCGCGCCCTGGAGGGCAATCCTCAGGATGCGGACGCCCTGGCGATCCGAGGAAGGGTCCTGTGGGAAGACCGCAAACGCTCCGATTTGGCAATCGAGGCCCTTAAGAAGGCCGCGGAGATCGACCCAGAGGGCTACAAGGACCTCTACCAAGGCCGCGTTCGCCGGTTCCACGGCGAGCGGGCGCTGGGCAGCGCCGGCAAGGGGGACTACAAGCAGGCGCTGACGGAAGCCGACGCGGCGCTGGAGATCGACCCGTCCGACGCGCTGGCGCGCACGGTGCGCGGGATGGCCTTCTTCAAGACGGGGAAGGTGGAGGAGTCGATCAAGGAGGCGACGCTTGCGCTGAAGAGCGACCCGGGCTCGAAGTGGGCGCTGGCTTACCGCGCGATGGCGATGGAGACGCTGGGGGCCCGGCGGCAGGCTCTGGCCGACTTCAAGCGCGCGGCCGGGATAGACCCGGCGCGCTTCGGCCCTGATTACGAAAGGCTGGCGCGCGCGCAGCGCGAGGGCAGTCCGCCTCTGTGGGGGCGGGAAGGCAAGGCCCGCGTTCTGGCCGACTCCCGCTGAGGCCAGTCTACAGGGCTGAAGATGTCGGCTCATGGGAGGGGGAAACTCCCATGCCAAACCCACGCGCGACGATGCCTGGCGGCGAGCTGGCCGCTAAATTCGCGACTCAAAACCCCCGACAAAACGTCCGGCAAAGTATCCGCCGGGTGTCCGACAAGGTGTCCGGCATGTCGGACACCCCCCACCAACAGATTCGCCAACGTGTTGGCGGGGGGGGTACACCGAAAGGTCTATGAAATTGCGTCGGTTTTCTCGACACTCGCGCGCCCGCTTTGAAATCGGCGATGCCGATTTCACCTCCCGACCACTCACCCCCAACCATGCATTTTTGGGGTTGAGTGGTCGGGAGGACAGCGGGCTGGGTGGGTTGAGAAAACCAAGTCATAGGTCAAGAGAAATTGAACAGCAAAACGGAAAGAAGTGGACGGAGGAACGGAGATAATTGGTCGTGACGGTGAAAGGAAACTCGGGCGCAAGTCGGGGGAAATACCTGGCCTGGCGGGGTGGAAGTCGCACGGTGCGAGAGGTGAAACTCGGGACAAGGGCAGGACAGACCCCTCGGGCGTGTCCGAGGGGTAGGGCATTCGAGCAGTACCGGGAAACCGACGCTTTTCTCGATTCTTTGTCACCCACCTCGAAATCGGCTTCGCCGTTTTCGCCTCCTGACCCCACCCCCCCAACCACTGCGTGGTGTGTGGTGATGGGGTCAGGAGGATGGTGGGTGAGTTGAATCGAGAAAAGCTGTGAGGGTAGATGGAACTGAACAGAAAAGAACTGAATGAGGGAACGAAGAACGGAGATGGTTCGGCAAGGAGAAAATCAGCGGGATGGCGGGCAAGAACTCGTCTAACGGAAGGCGTCATTGATAGGACGGAGCGGCGTCAGTGTTGGGACGGGAAAACGTCAGCGTTGGGACGGAAGTCGGCCCGCATTCCGTTAGACGAGTTCTTGCCCGGCAAGCGCGGGCTGGAAGTTCGCGGCGAAGCATAGGTACAATGCCGACATGGAGACAAAAACCTTGAAGGCCGGCGACCTTCAGAAGCTGCCGATCATGAAGCCGGGACTGGTCTTGGACTTCTTCGCGCACTGCGGCCAGGCGGGGTTGCAGCCGATCCAGGTCCTCATAGAACTGGACGACTTCATCGAGATGCTTGAAGCCATCGGCGATTTCAAGCTGAACCGACGCGCGCTGCTGGCCTACAGCACCCCCCGCGTCGGCCTCATCGCGCCGCCAGTCCAAGTGCAAGGCAAGGCCTACTATGTCTTCCCGGACAACTTCGACCGCATGGGGCTCATCCTGACCCTGCGGCAGGCCTACAACCTCCCTTTGACGGCCATTCGCGAGCTTGTCGACCGGTTCCCGCGTGAGAATTACGAACTGCTGATGGAGCTCAAGCTCAAGATCTCGGACGTGTTGGACCTGGCCAAGATGCTCAAGGACGGCTACGGCCTGGGCGACCTTGTGATGGCCAAGGCGAGCGACGTTCTCCTGATGGACCTCCTGTCCTCAAGCGCGGCGCTGTCGGCCGCCACGGAACCCGGGGACACCCTTCAGAAGCTCCAGGAGAAGCTGCTCCTGACCCGGCTGGACGAGATGAAGGCCTGGGTCAGATCCGGGCGCTGGCAGAAGTTCCTGCGCAACGAGTCGGCCCAGGACCTCAAAGACCTCGCGACCAGGAAGATCCACCACAAGCGCATCGTCGCCAAGGAGAGGGCCAAGCGGGCGCGGCGACAGGCTGCATGAGAGCCAAGCCATGAACCGGCTCCTGACCGTGGACGAGGTGGCGACCTGGCTGCAGGTCAAGCCGCGGACCATCTACCAATGGGTCCACGAGGGTTATATCCCCGTCATCAAGCTCGGGACCTTGGTCCGCTTCGACCAGGCCAGCGTCCTTGCTTGGGTCAAGAAACGCGAGACGCCAGGGCGGACCCGCAAGCAACCGGAGTTCGACCTCAGTTGAACTCCAAGCGTCCAACGGCAGCCTTGAGATAGTCCGGGGCAAGGTGCGCGTAGATTTCCGTGGTCTTGATGCTGGCATGGCCCAGGAGTTTTGAGACGCTGTAAAGGTCCGCGCCCTTCATGATGAGGTGGCTGGCGAAGGTGTGCCGGAAGGAGTGAAGGCTCCCCTCGATGCCGAGTCCCCGCAGGAACTTCTTGAAGCGATGGGTCAGGAAGTCCGATAGATAGGCGTTGCCCATTCTATCGTGGAAAACCGGCTCATCGGGGGCGCGAGTTCCCGATAGCGCCTGCAGAGCCTTCAATGCCCCCGCGTTCAGAGGGATATGCCGGACTTCGTAGTCCTTCGGACGCCAGTCGTCCTTGGCCTGGACCGTCAGGATTTTTCGCTCAAGACTGATATCCGCCCACGTCAGATGTCGAAGCTCGTCACGCCTCAAGCCGGTGTTGACTAAAAAAGCGATCATGGGGCCCAAAATGGCGTCCGCCTCCTTCAGCATTCTGGCGACTTCGGCCAGGGTGAAGAATCGCGCTTGCCGCTTGGGCTCCTTGAATTTCTTGACGGCCTGCCCGGGGTTGCGCACAAGGAAATCCCACTCAACGCCTCTGTTGAACATCGCCTTGATGACGGCCAACTCGCGGTTGACCGAGGAGGGGAGAAGACCGCCCTCGCGCCGCCAGTTCTTGTATTTCTCGATCTGTAGGTGGTTGATGTTCTTCAAGCGCTCGGTCTCGACGAACCCCTTGAAGCGCGCAAGCACGGCCGCGCTGAGGTCATGGGAGTACGCGATACCGTTCGCTTTGACGTGCCCCAGGTACTCCGAGATCAAGTCATCCAGTTTCTTGTCCGTGTGCGCGAATCCGATTTCGCGGCGCTCGATCTTGACCTGAACGTCGGCCAGCGCCAATTCGGCCAGCTTCTTCGACCTGCCTACGCGCTTGCGGATTCGCTTGGCGTCCACGGCGTAGTCCAAATACCAATAGGCGCCCTTCTTGCCCTGCCTCTGATAGATGCGTGCCATGCCGGAAGTATGGCACACAAATGGCACAAGCGCCAGGGGGGCCAAAAGAGAGCCGCGACGGCCCCATTCGGGTCGTCGCGGCTTTCTCCGTCGATAAACATCTGCTTCGCGGCGTCTGAATCTGGTGGACGTGACAGGGATCGAACCTGCGACCTCTTCCTTGCGAAGGAAGCGCTCTCCCAGCTGAGCTACACGCCCAACGGGTCGATTATGCCAAAATCGCGGCCCCTCGTCCAGCGCACGCGCGGCACGCTCCGTTCCGGACATATAGTAATCTCTCCGGAATGAGGAAGCTGGTCCAAGGCATCGTGCGCTTCCGCCGGGAGGCGCGTCCCGGCTATCGCGAGCAGTTCGCGCACCTCGCCCTCGACCAACGGCCCGACACGTTCTTCGTGGCCTGCTCGGACAGCCGCGTGGTGCCCAACACCTTCGCCTCGACGGACCCCGGCGACCTCTTCGTCGTCCGCAACCCGGGGAACATCGTCCCGACCGAGGACGCCTCGCGCAACCCCGCCGCGGCGGGCACGGCCGCGGCCGTGGAGTTCGCCGTGCGCCGCCTCGGCGTCACGGACGCCGTGGTCTGCGGCCATTCCGACTGCGGGGCGATGAAGGAGATGGCCGCGGGCTCCGCGGGCGGAGGCCCGCTGGCCTCCTGGCTCCAGGCGGCGGGGGACTCTCTGCTCGAACTGCGGCGGCGTCCGGAACTCGCCCCGGAGCGCCCTTTCCATGACCGCCTGTCCCAGGCCCATGCCCTCATCCAGCTCGAGCACCTGAAGACCCACGCCCCGGTGCGCGAGGCCCTGGCGGCGGGCCGGCTGCGCCTGCACGCCTGGTGGTTCGACCTCGCGGGGGCCGACGTCCACGCCTGGGAGCCGGCATTGGGGCGCTTCACCCTCATCGACGAGCCCGAGGCGGAGCGGATCCTCGCCCGCCTCGGCGTCTAGCGCGCTGGAGAGGAGGACTGCTCCTGGAGCATCGCCTTCTGCTTGCGCAGCTCCTTCTTGTAGAGGCGGCGCGCCTCGGAGTGCTCCTCGTTGGTCTCCGAGAAGACGTGACCGCCGCGCGCGTCGGCCACGAAATAGAGCGCGCGGGTGTCGGCGGGCTTCAAGACGGCCAGGAAGCTCAGCAGCCCCGGGCTGCAGATGGGACCGGGCGGCAGGCCTTGGCGGCGGTAGGTGTTGTAGGGGGAGGCGAGGGCGAGGTCCGCCTTGGTCAGGCCCTTCTTCCACTCTCCGACGGCGTACTGCACGGTCGGGTCGGCCTGCAGAGGCATGCGCTTCTTGAGGCGGTTGAGATAGACCGCCGCGATGACGGCGCGCTCGGCCTTGAGCACCGCCTCGCGCTCGACGATGGAGGCCACGGTCAGCGCCTCGTCCAGAGTCAGCGATGGCCGGGGTTCGGCGGAGGCATAGGCCGTGCCGATCTCGCGCATGAACTCG
>MGUL01000060.1:0-1235 GCA_001800005.1 Elusimicrobia bacterium RBG_16_66_12
GCGCGGGTCATCGCTCGGTCATGGCAGGTCGGCCGCGAGGCAGGAATCGGCGAAGGAGAAGCCGTAGATGCCGGCGCCCTTGCTGTCGGGGATGAGGGACAGTTCGTGGGGACGGCCGCTGGGGTCGCGGGTCAGGTCGTAGAGGCTGGGCGATTCGGCGAGCACGAAGCTGCGGCCGTCGTCATCGAAGCGGATGTCCCTGCCGGCGTTGCCTTCGTGGAGCCAGAGGTCGTCCTGCTTGACGAAGAAGCGCGCCTTGGGATTGCGGCCGGCCGGCGGGGCGAGAACCGCCAGCGCCTGGGCGCCGGAGTAGACGACGCGCACGAAGGCCCCCTGCGCCCGGTTGTCCTGGCCCAGCCTCAGGCCGTCGGGCTCGGCGTTCCAGACGCCCCGCGTCGCCAGTTCGCCGGCGCGCGCTTCCACGATCATGGAACTGCGGCGGGAGAAGTCCTTGTCCAGCGCGAGCGCGGGGACCTCGCTGCGCGCTCCCATCGCGATGTCGGCGGTCGCGCCGCCGCAGTGCTTCATCGCGGGCTCGGCGGCGTTCACGGCGGCGGGGAGCTCGTCTTCTCCGATGATGTCGGCCAGGGCCGCGCGCAGTTCGCTCTCGAACTCCTTGTAGCCGCCCTCGCCGAGGCGGTCGAAGACCAGGCGCCCGCGGCGGTCGATCAGATAGAGCGCGGGCCAGCCCTCGTTGGCGTAGGATTCCCAGAGACGGCGGTCGCTGTCGAGTATGACCGGGAACTCGACGCCCAGGCGCTTGAGCTGACCGCGAGCCCAGACGGCGTCGCGGTGCATCTCGAGGTCGGGGGTGAGGACGCCGATGATCATCAGCTGGCTCATCGCATAACGGTCGAACCAGCTCTTCAGCGTCGGGAGGGTCCGCAGGGTGTTCGCGGAAGTGAGGTTGAGGAAGGCCAACACCGTCACCTTGCGCCGCCGCAGCAGCGTCAGGGGCAGGGGCTTGGCGTTGATCCAGCCCGCTCCAGACGGAAACTCGGGCGCGGGCGGGGTCAGCGGCCGCGTCGCGCCGGCGGGGGCCGCGAGCAGGACGGTCAGGAGCAGGGCCCTCATTCGGGGATTGTACCCCTGTCGCATGTCCTTTTCAAGGCTTCACGCGCCGGCGAACACGCGCGCGTTCAGGCCGAGGCCGGCGGGGCGTGCTGGGCCGTTTTCAGGCCCAGCACGAGGCCGGCGGCGCTGACCGCCGCGGCCAGCAGCGCCCACGCGCGCAG
>MGUL01000060.1:1243-6966 GCA_001800005.1 Elusimicrobia bacterium RBG_16_66_12
CAGGAAGCCCGCGACGAGCGGCGAGAGGATCGAGGAGGTCGAATTGAGCGACTGCGTCAGGCCCAGCACCACGCCCTGCTCGCCGCGGCCGACGTGCCGCGTGACCAGGCTGGTCAGCGCCGGGCGCAGCACGCCGGTGCCGAAGGCGATCGCCGTGAACGCCGCGACCAGCATCGCCATCGGCCCCGTGAACGCGAGGAGCGCCATGCCCGCGGCGGCGGAGAGAAAGCCCGCGCGCGACAGGCCGCCCTCGCCGAAGCGCTTGACCAGGCGCCCCAGCAGCCCGCCCTGGATGATCACGCCGATCAGTCCCGAGTAGGTGTAGAAGTAGCCGACGTCCTTCGCCGTGAAGGCGAACCGGTCCTTGGCGAACAGCGCGAAGCCGGCCATGAACAGGGAGAACATCACGCAGAAGAGGAAGAACTGGACCAGCACCGCGGCCAGCTCCGGGCGGCGGAAATACTGCGCGTAGGCGCCCCAGGCGAACAGGCCCGCGTGACGGCCCCCGGGGCCGGACTCGTCGGTGTGAGGGCGGGCCTCAGGCAGCAGGAAGTAGGTGCACAGAACGCTGGTCAGGGAGAGCCCCGCCGCCGCCCAGGCGGGGTAGGCGTAGTCGTACTGCGCGAGGAAGCCCGACAGCGCCGGGCCGACCAGGAAGCCCAGGCCGAACGCGATGCCGATGACCCCGAAGGACTTCGCCCGGTGCTCGGGCTCGGTCACGTCCGAGATGTAGGCCTGCGCCAGGGTCAGGTTCCCGGCCGTGATGCCGTCGAGGAAGCGCGAGAAGAATATCCACGCGAGCGTGGGCGCCCAGCCCAGGACCAGGAAGCCCGCGAAGGTCCCCATCTGGCTGACGATCAGCAGCGGCCGGCGGCCGTAGCGGTCGGAGAGCTTGCCCAGGACGGGGCCTGCGATCAGCTGGCAGAACGCGTAGGTCGTGAAGAGCAGGCCGACGAGCTGCGCGGACGCCCCGTAGTGCAGGGCGTAGAACGGCAGCAGCGGCAGGATCATCGTCATGCCGAGGATGTCCACCGCCACGATCAGGAAGATCGGGAGGAGGACGTTTTTCGGCCTGCCGCGTTCGTCGGTGGTCAGTCTCTGCCTGCGCTGCCGAGGACCTTCTCGTTCTTGTCCATGTACATCTTGATCAGCTCCTCGCGCGCGGGGCCCAGGTACTTGCGCGGGTCGAACTCGCCGGGCTTCTCGATGAAGACCTTGCGGATGGTCGCGGTCATCACGAGGCGTCCGTCGGAGTCGATGTTGATCTTGCAGACGGCCGACTTGGCCGCGCGGCGCAGCTGCTCGACGGGGATCCCGGCCGCGTTCTCCATCTTGCCGCCGTACTTGTTGATGGCGGCGATGTACTCCTGCGGGACGCTGGAGGCCCCGTGCAGGACGATGGGGAAGCCCGGCAGGAGCTTCTCGATCGCCTCCAGGATGTCGAAGCGCAAGGGGGGGACGGCCTCGCCCGGCTTCAGTTTGAACTTGTACGCGCCGTGGCTGGTGCCGATCGAGATGGCCAGCGAGTCGCAGCCGGTCTTCTTGACGAACTCCTGCACGTCGGAGGGATTCGTGTAATTAGACTTTTCATGGGAGATAGCGTCCTCGATGCCGGCCAGCACGCCCAGCTCGCCTTCGACCGTCACGTCGCGGGGGTGCGCGTAGTCGACGACCTTCTTGGTCAGCGCGACGTTCTCCGCGAAGGGCAGATGCGAGGCGTCGATCATCACCGAGGAGAAGCCGCTGTCGATGCAGGACTTGCAGATCTCGAAGCTGTCGCCATGGTCGAGGTGCAGGGCCACGGGGACCGGCACGCCCATCTCCTTGATCATCTCAAGGGCGCCGCGTCCCATCCAGCGCAGCAGCGTCGCGTTGGCGTAGTCGCGGGCGCCTTTGGAGACCTGAAGGATGACCGGCGAGCGGCTCTTCATGCAGGCGGTCAGGATGGCCTGCAGCTGTTCCATGTTGTTGAAATTATAGGCGGGGACGGCGTAGCCTTCCTTCATCGCCTTGCGGAACATCTCCCTCGTGTTGACGAAGCCCAGTTCCTTGTAGGTGACGGTCTTGCTCTCGGTCGCGATGGTCATGTCATCCTCCAGAATGCCGACGAAATCATCATACAAAAATGGTTGAATCGCAGTCATGGGTGCACCCCGCCCCCACGAGGCTCTGGCCGTCCTGCGCGCCCTGGAAGACCTGGCCTCCGCCGATCCTTTCAATGTTCGCGGCGTTCTGGCCACCCTGCTGACGCTCGACGGCGCCCTCTGCGCGCGCTCGGGCGCGGCGGTGCTTTTCTGCGACGAGGCCGCCGCCGGCGTGGAGGGGGCGAGGAGCCTGGGGACCCTTCCCGAGGCCCTGAAGGCCGAGGTCGAGAAGGCGGTCGCATCCTCGGCTTGCTCCTTGGCCGAGTTCGACCTGGACGAGGACGAGGCGCTGTTCGGCCCCGGGGGACTGGCCGGCAAGGCCGGGGTGTGGCTTGAGCCGGTCACCGGGGAACTGCGCGAGAGCCTCAGGTCGGCGCGCGAGGCGCTGCTGCGCGGCGAAGGCCTGGTCGCCGAGCTCTCTTTGACGGGCGAGGAGGCGGGCCGCCGCCGCCACTTCCCGTCCGACCATCCCGCCGTGAAATCCTGCTACGGCGAGGGCGCCCCGGAGTTGGAGGAGGAGGCCGGGCGCGACGGCGTGCGCCGGATCTTCCGCCTGCCGCTGATCCCGATGGGCAAGGCGATCCTGCTCGGCTCCGGAGAGGACGTCCGGCGCCTGGCCGAGCTGCTGGACCGGCTCGGCTTCGCCGTGACCGTGGCCGACCACCGTCCGGGACGTCTCCACGGCCCCGGCTGGGACCGGGCGCGCTGGCGGCTCATCGAGGGCGGCTGGGACGCCGCGCGCGCGGAGGCGCGGCCCGACGCCGACACCTATGTGGCGGTGATGACTCACAGCCATTCCGCCGACGGCCGGGCCCTCAAGGGCGCCCTTCAGAGCCCCGCCCGCTACGTCGGCCTGGTCGGGCCCGTCGGACGGGCGGCGAAGCTCCTCTCCGAGCTCAAGGAGAAAGGCATCGAGCCGCGCCCCGGCGTCTTCTCGGCGCCCGCCGGTCTCGAGGTCGGCGCCCAGACCCCGGAGGAGACCGCGCTGGCCGTCGCCGCGGAGGTTCTGGCCCTGCGCTTCGGCCGCCGCGGGGGACGCCCCGCCCGACTGCGCCCCGCCGGCTCCTCGCCCGCCCAGCGCAAGGGAGGGGTGAAGGTTCCGGGGCTGGTCCTGGCCGCGGGCCGCGGGCGAAGATTCGGCGCGAACCCCAAGCTGCTCGCGGACATCGACGGCCAGCCGGTCCTGCGGCACGTCGTCGAGGCGGCGCTCGCCTCTCGCCTGGACCCCGTGATCGTGGTGCTCGGCAGCTCGGCCGAGGCGGGCCTGCGGGCTCTCGAGGGTCTGGAGGACCCGCGCCTGCGCGTGGTCTTCAATCCCTCCTGGAAGTCCGGCAAGGCCTCCAGCTTCGAGGTCGGCCTGCGCGAGGCTCCCATGGACGCGCCCGGAGTGGTGGCCCTGCTGGGGGACATGCCGCGGGTCAAGCCCTGGCTCATCGAGCGCGTGCTGGCGGAGTTCGAGCTGTCGGGCAGGCTGTGCTTCCCCACGGTCCCCGGCGCCGAGGGCCCGGTGAAGGGCCATCCGACCGCATATCCGCGAGAGCTCTTCGGCGAGGTCCGCCAGCTCGTGGGCGACGACACCGCGATGGCCGCCGCCCGGCGGCATTGGTCGGAGGCGGTGAAGGTCCCTCTGGAGGACTCCTCCACGCAGGCCGACATCGACACCGCCCAGGACCTCGAGCTGCTCAAGGTCCAGCCCGAGCAGGGCCGCCTGCTATAGTCGACCGCGCCTTTTATCTAGGGCCAGAAGGCGCCGCCCGCCAACCGTGCCGCGGGAGTCAGAGCAAGGTCCATGCGGGGCGAACTCGTCGAGGCGGAGTGATCCCTGCGGTGGCTGGCCGGCAGGTTGGCGAGAGAGCCCGTGGTGATAAGGCGGAGGATGATCAGCGAGGATTCGGGACTCTCCGCTGCCCGCAACGTTTCGACACGGCCGTCCTCGTGGAGAAAGCGGACTTCCGGCCGTCGATCGGGCGCCGGCCAGATCTGTCGGTAGTAGTAGTCGGAGCTGTAGAAGTCGCGAAACTTATCGAGCGCGGCGTCGGCACCAACGCTCAGCAGGTCCCTGGGCCAGGAGCCGTCGTAGATCGCGTCGAGCACGTAGTGTAGGACGACCGTCGGCCGCCCGGGCACGGCACGCTCTATTTGGTCCTGGAGCCCGCGCCGCGCCGCGGTGACGGCGGTGTTCTGGGCGCAAACCTTGAAGTAGCCGCCCGCGATGAAGATATTCCTCGTCCGGATTCGGACGGCGTGTCCGCCGGACGATGAGCATATCGTGGCCGTCGGATGGATTTCCTGCATATATGGGGCGTACTTCGGGTCGCCCCTGCAATCATTCAAGTAGAGGACGGGCCAGCCTTGTTTTAGGAAGGCATCAAGCGCCAGGTCGATGCCGGGCTTGGCGCTCAGGGTGAAATCATAGCCTTTGGTCCCGTGCGTGACGAAGAGGAGAGGCCTATCCTCGGGGAACGACAGGTCCGCTCCCTCATCAGAGAATCCGGCCCGGGATTGCGTCGCCATGACGAAGAGCGCGAGGGTCAGTGCCATGACGCGACGTTCCATATCTTTAGGATGCCTCGCGTGGAGGTCCGCGTCATGGGTCTTCCAGCCGCGATGATGGACTAAAAGGCCTATCGGGCATCGTCAGACCCTTTTGATTTATGTGAAAGACGGCCGGCGCAGCTGCAAGTTCGTAAAAGCGAGCCTGCGCGGCGAGGGGGGCTCTTGCGGGGTCGGGAAAGGCGGGCTCAGCTGGTCGGGTGAGGCGGCTTTGAGCGCGCTGCGGCCTGGAAACTCCTACCTCGTTGCAAAAAAAGTCCGTTAATATTTTAACGACTCGTGATACAATAAAAACGTGAATCGCCGATACCTGCCCCTCGTCGCCGTGCTTCTCGCCGTAGCCGGATGCGATTTCAAGGAAACGCGTTCCGGACAAATCGTCCTGACCGCCGGCACAGCCGGCATCCCGTTGAACGGCAAAGCCGGCGCCGCCTTGCTCGCCGCGGGCTCCACCGAGATCACGTTCAAGAAGGGCTCGGGCGACCGAATGGTCGCGTTCCTCGTCCGCCAGATGAACCGCGCCGACGTCGAGTTCGAGGCCAAGGTGTTCGGCGACTACACGTCGGGCAACTTCACGCTCAAAGGCTCCGAGATCGGCCAGCCCGTGGACATGGCCAGTTCCCGCGCCTACACGATCACCGGCCCGACCCAGCGCTATTCGCACTGGGAGGACCAGGGGTTCCAGACCTGCCTCGTGGAGGTATCCTTCGACCCCTGCGATGAGAAATGGACCGTGGGGTTCCTCTCTCTCGCCGGAGCCGAGCTCGGCGCCTTCTCGTCGCGCTCGGCGACGAGCTGCAACGAGCAACGCTACGTCTCGTACTGCCGCCAGAATCCTCGGCACGACCCTCGCTATCCGGACTACCCCGGCTACCCGGACTACCCTCGCCCGCGCCCGCGCAATATGCTCCTGGAGAAGGCTGCCGAGATCGACCCCGCGAACGTCAAGTTCGACTAGTTCGTAGCGGGTATTCGCTGAAAGGACGGCCGGCGTCGCTTCAAGCGATGCCGGCCGCCGCATTGACG
>MGUL01000060.1:7009-8995 GCA_001800005.1 Elusimicrobia bacterium RBG_16_66_12
CTCTTCGATGGTCATCGCCTGCTCCTCGCCGGTCTTGAGGGACTTGACCTGGATGACCCCGCGCGAGGCCTCCTCGGGACCGATGACCAGCGCGTAGCCGGCCTTCTTGAGGTCGGCGTACTTGAACTGGTTCTTCAGCTTGCCGATGCCGGGATAGACGTCGACGGAGAGCCCCTTCGCGCGCAAGGCGGCGGAGACCTCCAGCGCGCGCCCGCGCAGCTCGTCGGAGAAGACGGTCATCACGGCGTCCGGGGCGCCGGCGTCATCGGCCTTGCCCGCGTCCTCCAGCAGCAGCATCAGGCGCTCGAAGCCGATGGAGCCGCCGCAGGCGGGCGTGTGCGGGGCGCCGAAGTTCTCGGTCAGGTTGTCGTAGCGCCCGCCGCCGCCCAGGGAGCCGGAGAGGGCGGGATGGCGGAACTCGAAGACGGGGCCGGTGTAGTAGTCGAAGCCGCGCATCAGGCTGGGGGCTAGGACGAAGAGCTCGGGATGCTTGGAGCCCGCCTTCAGCGCGGCCAGGATGCGCTCCAGACGCTCGACGGCCGCGGGGGCGGCGGCTTTGAGGAACGCGACGTCCGGGGCGTCGGCCATCATCGTCGCCTCGAGCTTCCTGGCCGCGTCCGCGCCGACCTCGGCCGCCAGGCCTTCCAGGACCTTGGCGCGCTCGGTCTTGTCGAGCTTGTCGAGGATCACGCAGGCGGCCGCGCGCTTGTCGGCGCTCACGCCCGCCTGGTCGAGCACGGCGTAGATCAGGGAGCGGTCGTTGAGGTTGACGGTCGGGTGGTCCACGCCGAGCGCGGCGAACGCCGCGCAGATCGCGGTGATGACCTCGACCTCGGCTCCCCAGGAGTCGGAGCCGATGATGTCGACGTCGCACTGCGTGAACTCGCGGTAGCGCCCCTTCTGGGCGCGCTCGGCCCGCCAGACGGGGCCGAGGTTGAAGGCCTTGAACGGGTGCGGGAGCATCGAGCCGTGCTTGGAATAATACCGGGCCAGAGGGAGAGTCAGGTCGAAGCGCAGGCCGAGGTCGGCCAGCTCCGTCTTCTCCGCCCGGGCTCGGTCCAGGGCCTCCCCGCGCTTGAGGAGCTTGAAGATGAGCTTCTCGTTCTCGCCGCCGCCCTTGCCGAGGAGGACGGAGAGGTCCTCGACGGCGGAGGTCGCCACGGGCTGGAAGCCGAAGGAGCGGTAGACCCGGGAGATGGTCTCGATGGCGGCGTGCCGCGCCGCGACCGACGCGGGCAGGAAGTCCCGGAACCCCGACGGGGGCGTGGTGGGGATGGACATGGCGGATAGGTTAGCAAAATGCCCGCTTAGCCCTGCTTGCGCTTCTCGAGGTCCCTCAGCTTCTGTTCGTAGTCGCGGCGCAGGGATTCGCGCTCCTCGGCCAGCTTGCGCAGGCGCTCGTCGTACTGGGCGGCGTACTCGATCTTCGCCAGGTTCAGCTCCTGGCGCAGCGCGCGCTCGTTCAACTGGTAGCGTTCGGAGATCTCCGCCTCGCGCTGGGCGAGCCAGGAACCGTTGCGCGTCTTCTCGGCCTCCACCTCTTTGGCGCGGGTCTCGAGCTGGGACGTCAGCGTCTCCCTCTCGGCGGCCAGGACGGCCTCGGCCTCTCGGCGCCGGCGCTCGGCGTCCTCCTCCAGACGCTGACGGCGCTCCAGGTACGCTTTCTCCAGGTCCTCGCGGCGTGAGGCGAAGGCCGCCTCGCGCTTTTCGGCCTCGGCGTGCATCGCGCCCGCCTCGCGCTCGACGGACTCGCGCGCCTTCGCGCGCAGGGATTCCTCGCGGTCGCGGATGCCGCGCTCGAGCTCCGCGCGGACTTTCGCGGTCTGTTCCTCGTAGGAGACGATCAGCTCGCGCTCCTTGCTGATCAGCGCGGTTTCGATCTCCTTCTGCCGCGTGCGCAGGGTCTCGTCGATCAGACGTTCGCGCTGGAGCAGGGCCGTCTCCAGGTCGTGGCGGCGCTGCAGGAGTTCCTTGTCGCGGGTGTCT
>MGUL01000060.1:9014-10884 GCA_001800005.1 Elusimicrobia bacterium RBG_16_66_12
CGCTCCTCGGCGATCTGCTCGCGCGCGGCCTTGAGCCAGACGGCCTCGCGCTGCGAGAGGGCTTCCTGGAGTTCGGCCTCCTTGCGGATCCAGGATTGCTGCAGCGAGGCCTCGGCGCGGGCCAGTTCGGTCATGCGCTCGGCGATGGCTTTCTGCAGGCGGGCCTCGAGCTCCACGCGGTGCTGTTGGGCGGCGGCCTCGCGGTCCCGGGCCTCGATCTCGAGCTGCACGCGGCGGGTCTCGACTTCCTGCGCGCGGCGCTTGAAGGATTCCTCCAGGGCGGCGGCCTTGCGGGAGGCCGCGGCTTCGAGCTCTTCGACGCGCAGAGCGTGGGCGCGCTCAAGGTCCATGCGCGCGACGGCGACCGCGGACTCCTTCTCGCGGCATTGGGCCTCGAGGCTCTCGCGCTCGGCCTTGAAGAGCGCCTCGCGTTGAACCGTCCATTCCTTGTCGCGCGCCGCCCACGACTGCTGGAGGGCGGACTGCTCCCGCGCGTGTTTGTCCTTGAGCGAATCCTCGAGAGCGGACGCGCGCTCATCGAGGATGCCGCGCTCGCGCGCCAGCGCCGCCTCGTAGGCCTGACGGTATTGCTCTTCCTTGGAGGCGATCTCGGCCTTGAGTTTGGCTTCGTTGGCGAAGAACTCGTCGCGCAGCTTGCGCTCCTTCTCGGCCACGGCGGCCTCGAGGCGGAGCTGCGTCTCGCCCGCGGCCCGCCGCATGGCCTCGCGTTCTTCTTCCAGCTTCCTCCGGGCTTCCTCGCGCTCGAGACGGACCTCCTCTTCCCACTGGGCCTGCTGGGCGCGCACGCGGCCTTCGGCCTCGCGGGCGAGGGCTTGGCCGCGGGCCTCTTGCCGCTTCTGTTCCTCGACGAGCTTGCGGCGCATGGCTTCCTCGAGGGCGGCGGCCTTCTGCTCGTGCTGTGTCTGCAGGGCGAGGGACTCCTTGAGCGCCTTGTCCTGCAGCTCCGCGCGCAGGGCGGCGGCGGCCTCGTCGTGCGACTGCTTCCAGCGGGACTGCTCGGCGTTCAACGCGCGCCTCAGATCGGATTCGCGGGTCATCAGGGCGAGTTGGAGTTCCTCCTCGCGCTTCTTCTGCTGCGTCTCCAGCGCGCGGCGCTCGGCGGCCAGCTGCTCTCCGAACTCGAGACGGACCCGGTCGAGCTGCGCGCGGTGCTCGGAATGAAGGACCTTCTCCCTCTCGGCCCAACGCTGGGTGAACTGGGTCTCAATCTCGGCGGCGCGGGACTGCGCGTCGTGCGTCAGGCGCTCGCGCTCGGCGTCGAGGGCCTGGGCGTCCTCGACGCGCCGGGCGGCCAGGTCCTCCTCCCTGGCGGCGTAGGCCTCCTCCAGCTTGCGGCGCTCGTCCTCCAGCTTGGCGCGCCCTTGGGCGAGGCTCTCGCGGAGCTTCGACTGGTGCGCCTCCCATGAGTTCTTCTCGTGCTGGGCCCACTCGGCCTGCATGGCCTCGAAGCGGCGGGCGAGCTCGTCTTCCTTGGCGCGAGAGTGGTCCTGGAGCTCCTGCTGGCGCCCGAAGAGGTCTTCTTCCTTCTTCTGGTAGGCGGCCTCAATCTCGTGGACGCGCTGCGCGGCGGCGGCGTCGCGTTTGGCGAAGTCCCGCTCCAGCTCGTCGCGGCGGGCGTCGAGTTCGGCGCGGCCCTTGGCGAGGGCGTCTTCCAGGCGCTTCTGCTGGTTCTGCCAGAGCTCCTTTTCCTTGAGGACGATCTCGCCCTGCAGCTGCTCGTGCTTGGCGGCGAGGCTCGCCTCCTGGGCCTCATGGCGGGCGAGCAGCGCCTTCTGGCGGTCGACGAAGGTCTCCTGGAGCTTGGCCTCCTTGTCGTGGAAGTGCTGCTCCAGGAAGCGGCGCTCGGCCT
>MGUL01000060.1:10946-11464 GCA_001800005.1 Elusimicrobia bacterium RBG_16_66_12
GTGCTGGTAGGACTTGTCGAGCTCCGCCATGCGCTGGGCGTGAGTCTCGTCGAGGCGGCGGCGGCGCTCCTCGACGGCCTCTTCCTTCAGGCGCAGTCTGGCTTCGAGCTGGAAGACCTTCTGCTCGAACTTCTCGGCCAGCCCCTGCTCCTCGCGCGCGAGGGACTCGCGGTCGTGCTTGATGAGGTCGGCCACGTCGTTCTCGTAGCGGCGGCGGAAGTCGGCCTCCTTGGCCTTGATCCGCTCATCGAGCAGGCGCTGCTGGCCTTCGAGGTCCTTCTCCTTGGCGCGGATGGACTCGCCCTGGATCCTCAGGCGCTCCAGGAGGGAGAGCTTGGTCTCCTCGAGGGCCTTCTCCTGGTGCGAGAGCGCGGCCTGGAGTTCCTTCTCGGAGGCCAGGCGCGCGACCTTGACCGCGTCGATGATCTCGCGGCGCAGCGCGCCGATCGCGGTCTCGCGGTCGGCGATCTCGCGCTTGAGGGCATCGATCTGCATCGAGAGCTGGAGGCGCTCCTCCT
>MGUL01000060.1:11480-12913 GCA_001800005.1 Elusimicrobia bacterium RBG_16_66_12
GACTGACTTCCTTGCGCAGATCCTCGCGCATCTGCTCTTCCCGGCGGTGCTGGTCCTGCATCGAGGCTTCCCAGGCCTTGATCGTCTCGCGCCAGCGCTTGACCGTCTCGTCCTTTTGGTTGGCTTCATCGGCCAACTCGTCCCGGCTGCGAGCCGCGCGAGAGGCCTCGTCGCGCGCCGCGGCCAGCTCCTCGTTCATCTTATGCAGGCGTTCGAGGGCCCAGCGCAGCGCGAGTCTCGCGGTGTCGAGGTCGTTGACGTTCGAGGCGTCGAAATCTTGGGGAGGCTGGGGCGGCTCGGGGCGGTCGTTGTCCATGGTCATGGGACGCGTCGGCGGTCGCGCAGGAGGATTTTGCCCGAACCGTGTTACGAATTCATGACCAATGCGCTAAAATATCGCCCATGGTGCGCGAGCGATGAGCCCACTGCCGATCGAGCTTTCCAACATCAGGGTCTTCGACGTCCTGAGGAACGCCCTGAGCGCCGAGCTGGGCGCCGTCGTCGGCGTCGTGGGCGACAAGATCGACCTGGTGGTCAGCACCGGCGCCATCGTCCGCTTCAAGTACGGCAGCCACTTCAGCCGCGTCAGCGAGGACGAGGCCATCGCCTTCCGCGCGCTGACCCAGTCCTTGCGCCGCGAGCGCCTCAAGGCTAACCCGCGCAAGCGGCGGGCCGCGCGCAAGCCGAAGAATGGCTGAAGGACCGGCGGGACTTCTCGGCGAGGTCCGGGGCTTCCTTGAGGGCTTGCGCCTGGAGTGGCCCGAGGTCTTTGCCGCCCCGCGACGCGTTGCGCCTGCGCCCCGGCCGAAGGGCCGTCACGCCGAGATGTTCCACGAGCGCGCCTCGTTCTGGGCCGGGCGCCTGGGCGTCACGTTCGGCGCGGTGCGGGTCAAGGGGCAGCGCACGCTCTGGGGCTCCTGCTCGCGGCGGGGCAATCTCAACTTCAACTGGCGGCTGACGTTGGCTCCGCCCGAGATTCTGGATTACGTCGTCGTCCATGAGCTGGCGCACCGCCTGGAGATGAACCACTCGCCCCGCTTCTGGGCGATCGTCGAGCGCCATTGCCCGGACCACACGACGCACCGCCGCTGGCTGAGGAAGAACGGCTCGGCGCTTTACCTCGATAAGGCTGAAAGCCGAGTCCAGCCCGGCTAGCGCAGCATGACGCGCAGGGGCTTGGTGTAAGGGTGTTCGAACCCGAGCAGGTCCACCAGCGCGTAGCGCATCCAGTAGCCCCCCGGCTTCACTTTGCCGGCCCTCAGGTCGCTCGCCAGATCGATGTCGGCCATGAACGGATAGACCTTGTCGAAGAGGATGGGGCCGAAGGCGGGGCTCGTCGCGACCTGGACGTGGTAGGAGCCGATCTCGGTCGGTTCCGCGACCCCCGTCTCGGGCACCTCGTCGGCGAGCGCCGCCGTCGACCGGGGCGGGAA
>MGUL01000061.1:0-247 GCA_001800005.1 Elusimicrobia bacterium RBG_16_66_12
CGTGGCCTTCCAGCTGCGCAAGTACGCCGACCCGGCCCTGCGCGAGACCGTGCTGGCCCGCGTGCGCCCGTACTTCAAGGAGCCCATCGAGATCCTGAGCAACACGGGCCAAGGAGAGAGCTACCAAAATGCCGCCCGCTCCAAGGTCGTGGTGACCTTCAACTCCACGCTGGGCTACGAGGCCTTCTTCCTCGGCCGCGGCACGCGCGTTCTCTTCGTCGACTTCGCGGCCAGCCCGTACGAGATC
>MGUL01000061.1:258-563 GCA_001800005.1 Elusimicrobia bacterium RBG_16_66_12
CTCCGTCGACGCCTTCGTGCGCCACGTGGAGTTCCTCCTCGCGCTGAAGCTGGCCGCTCCGCCGCCCTGCGCGGCGGAGCGGCATGCCTTCTTCGACGGGAAGGTCCATGAGCGGATGCTCGCGGTCCTCACGGGGGACGCCGACCGATGAAGAGTCTGCGAGAGGCGAAGGATATCGCCGGAGCCGAGTCCCTGCGCCTGCTGGCCTTCGGCGTCCTCATCGGCCTGGCCCTGACCGGTATCGAGCTGGGATTCGCCTGGTCGCTGCAGGCCTTCCTCGTCGCCGCCGGGGCGCTGGCGCCCTC
>MGUL01000061.1:571-3296 GCA_001800005.1 Elusimicrobia bacterium RBG_16_66_12
GGCCGCGCTGAGCTGGAAGTTCCTGCCGCGCCTGGAGGGCTTCGCGGCTCTCGCCGCCCTGGTCGCGATCGGCTCCCTGCGCGCGGTCATGGTCGGCCTGCAGTCCTACCTCCAGGGAGCTTCCGCCGAGGAGTTCAAGAACCGCATCCGCCAGCGCCTGCTCTCGCAGGTGTTCCGGGCCCGCAGCGCGAGCGCCACCCAGATCATGACCCTCTTCTCGATCCGCGCCGAGGGCGCCAGCGCCGGGCTCTCCGCCCTGCAGGTGTTGACGACACAGGCCACCCTCGGGATATTCCTCCTGGTCTCGCTGGGGGCCTTGTCCCTGAGCATGACCTCCGTCTGCGTCGGCGCCCTCGCCCTGCTGGCGATCCCGCTGAGGCAGGCCGACGCCCGGGTCCGCCACGACGGGCAGTCCCTCGGCTTCGAGTGGCAGTCGGCGACCGAGCGCCTGCTCGTCAGCATCCGAAACCTCCTCCTGCTGCAGATCCTAGGCACGCGCGAGCAGGAGGAGCTCAAGACGCGGACGCACGTGGATTCCTATCGTCGCCGCGTCCTGAGCTATTATGTGGCGACCGGAATCAAGGTCGCCCTGCCCCAGGCCGTGGGGCTGCTCGTGGTCGCGGCGGCGACGGGGCTGGCCATCCGGAGGAACCTCCTGCCTCCCGGAGCGATCGTCGCGTTCCTCTACCTGTTCCTGCGCTTCGTCCAGGTCCTCGCCACGACCGCGCAGAGCATGAGCACCTTGTCCTTCAACCTCCCGCAGTTCGAGGAACTGCGCGCGTGGTGGCACGCGCCCGTCGACGAGATATCCTCGGCGACCGACGCCGCCGCGGCCCCGGCCCGGAGCGTCGGCTTCCGCCTGACGGACGCGCGCTTCCGTTATCCCCAAGCCGCGGAGGACGCGCTGGCCGCGACGAGCTTCGAGCTCGCGCCGGGGCAGACCTTGGTCGTGACCGGCCCCTCCGGCGCGGGCAAGAGCACGCTCCTCTCCCTGCTCCTGGGACTGCTGGAACCCACGAGCGGCCGCGTCGAGACGGTCTTGGACGGGGAGGCCGCGCCCGCCGGGCAGGCCCGCCCGCGCCTGCTGCCCCGCGTTGGCTATGTCGGACCCGAGAGCTTCCTGATCGAGGGCAGCGTGCTCGACAACCTCCGCTACGGCCTGACGCGGGAGCCCTCCGCCGACGAGGTGGCCGAAGCCCTCGCTGCGGCCGAGTGCGGCTTCTTAAAGGACCTCGGGCTCGACCACAAAATCACCGAGCAGGGTCAAGGGCTGTCCGCCGGCCAGAAACAGCGCCTGGCCCTGGCGCGCGCACTGCTGCGCCGCCCGGCCCTGCTGATCCTGGACGAGGCCACCTCCAACCTGGACTCGGAGACCGAGTCGCGCATCATCGGCACGCTCGCCAAGCTCAAGGGCCTCATGACCACCGTCGCCGTCTCGCATCGCCCCGCGCTCCTCGCTCTCGCCGACCGGCGCCTCGACCTCGGGGAGGCCGCGCCATGAGGATCTGGCTCGCCGACCTGACCTACACCCAGCAGACCATCGCCTCCGACACCTTCCCGGCGGCCATCGGCATGCTCGGCGCCTACGTGCGCAAGGACTTCCCGCCCCTGTCCGAGCTGCGCCTCTTCAAGTACCCGGAGGAGCTCGCCGAGGCGTTCGAGAAAGACGCGCCGGACCTGATCGGCTTCTCCAACTATTGCTGGAACTCCGCCCTCTCCCGAGCCTTCGCCGCCGCGATCAAGAAGCGCCATCCCCGGATCATGATCGTCATGGGCGGGCCGAACTTCCCGATGGACCCCGCGGAGCAGGACGAGGTCCTGCGCGCGCACCCCGAGATCGACTTCTTCCTGCTGAAGGAAGCCGAGCTCGCCTTCCTGAAGCTGGTCGAGGCGCTGCACGCCGCGGGACTCGACCGCGCGCGCTTCGAGCGCGAGGCGCCGGCGGACCTGCCGAACCTCGTCTACCGCGACGGGACCGGCCGCCTGCGCGTCAGCCCGGAACTCGAGCGCGTGCCCGACCTCCAGGACATCCCCTCCCCCTATCTCGAGGGGGACCTGGACCGGTTCTTCGATGGGCGCCTGCTGCCCGTCATCCAGACCAACCGCGGCTGTCCGTTCTCCTGCACCTTCTGCACCGAGGGCCAGGCCTACTGGTCCAAGGTCCGCTTCAAGCCGCCGGAGACCGTCCGGCGCGAGATCGAGCTGATCGCCGAGCGTCTCGGCGCCCTGCCGCCCAACAAACGCCGCACGGACCTGCTGATCGCGGACTCGAACTTCGGCATGTACCAGGGCGACCTAGACACCTGCCGTGTGCTCGCCCGGACCCAGGCCTCCCACGGCTACCCCAAGTACATCAACGTCGCGACCGGCAAGAACAGCAAGGAGCGCGTGCTGGAGGCGGCGCGGCTCGTCAACGGGGCCATGAAGCTGGCCGGCTCGGTCCAGAGCCTGGACCCCGACGTGATGAAGAACATCAAGCGGGCGAACATCTCGAGCGAGCAGATCGTCGAGATGGCGATGAGGTCCGCCGAGATCGGCGCCAACACCTACTCCGAGGTCATCCTCGCGTTGCCTGGGGACACCAAGGAGAAGCATTTCCTGACGCTGAAGACCCTCATCGACTCGGGGTTCAACACCGTGTCGATGTACCAGCTGATGCTGCTGCCCGGTACCGAGCTCGGCTCGCGCCAGACCAAGGAGCGCTACCGGATGCGCGGCAAGTACC
>MGUL01000061.1:3509-3777 GCA_001800005.1 Elusimicrobia bacterium RBG_16_66_12
CCTCTACTCGCGCCGGGCCTCGCCGCGCTTCCAGGAGCTCGTCGACCGCTTCCTGGAGGAGACGCGCTCCGAGGGCTGGGACGGCCCCGAGGCCTTCCGCCGCTTCCTACAGGACACGGCCGTCATCGACAAGTACATCGCGGGCGAGTACGGCAGCAACCTGATCTTCAAGTACAAGGCCCTGTCGATGACCGAGTATTTCGGGGTGGTGGCCGACGAGGTCGCGAGCGCGGCCGCGGAGTTCCTGACGGCGCGCGGCGCCGCCGCC
>MGUL01000062.1:0-5715 GCA_001800005.1 Elusimicrobia bacterium RBG_16_66_12
CGAGTACGAACTCAAGGGGATGTCCATCTACATCGGCAAGTCCGACCGGGTCCAGATCCCCATCAAGGGCTCGGGGCTTTTCGGCTCGGCTCCCGAGGTGGCCGCTTCCGTGCATCGCAAGCCGGAAGGCTTCGTGCTGGTGGCCGTGACCGACGGCTATCCTGTCCTCAACGGCAAGAAGGTCTCCGGTTCCGTCCTCCTCAACAACGGCGACCTCATCGAGTGCGGCTCGACGACGCTCCAGTTCGAGCTGCGCGACTCGGCCTGACGCGGCGCCGGAAGGCCCCCGGACGCTGAGACCTTCGGCCCGCCGACGGGGGGCCTCTTGTCCGCCCGCGGCTTCCCCGTCCGTCCCTCCCGCCCTCCGCCCCGGGGAAGATATTCTGTGACCATGAAGCGGGTGTTCTTGGCGGTCCTCCTCCTCCTTTCCGGCGCCGCCGCGCGCGCGGAGGAGAGCGCCTACCGCAGCCTGATCGGGATGGCGGAGTCCGCGGCGAGCGATCCGGGCCCCGACGCGGGGGATATCCCCCAGGCCGTCCCTCGTCGGCCCGGGGCGCGCTCCTCCCCGGAGCCGCGCCGGCAGCCTCCCGTCCTGGCCGTCTCTCCTCGAGCGGCGTCGGCCTGGACGAGGCTCTTTTCGACCTTGACGCCTTCCTGGAAGGCCCATCCGCCTCCGTCGCGGCGGCCGTCCTGGAGGGCCTCCCGATTCTTTGACCTGAATCAATTGTATCCGGACGGCTTGCGGGAGTAGAATAGGCGGATGAGCGACACATCCACCCAGCCCAAGAAGTCCTCCGCGGCCCCGATCGAAGAGATCGAATCCGCCGTCATCCGCTTCGCCGGAGACTCCGGCGACGGCATCCAGCTGACCGGCTCGCAGTTCACGACGGCGACCGCCTTCGCGGGCAATGACCTCGCCACCTTCCCCGACTATCCCGCGGAGATCCGCGCCCCCATCGGCACGGTCGCGGGCGTGTCCGGCTTCCAGATCCAGTTCTCCTCGCACGAAGTCCTCACGCCCGGCGACGCGCCGGACGTGCTGGTGGCGATGAACCCGGCCGCGCTGAAGGCCAACGGCAAGGACGTTAAACCGGGCGGCGTCCTGATCGTCAACAAGGACGCCTTCACCCCGGCGAACCTGCAGAAAGCGGGCTATGAGAAGGACCCGCTCGAGGACGGTTCGCTCTCCGCCTGGCGCGTGATCCCGGTCGAGCTCACCCGCCTGACCCGCGGCGCCGTGGAAGACCTGGGCCTGACGCCCGCGCAGAGCGAGCGCTGCAAGAACTTTTTCGCGCTCGGCGTCATGTACTGGCTCTACGACCGGCCTCTGGAGGCGACCTCGCGCTGGATCGAGGGGAAGTTCAAGAAGAACCCCGTCTTCGTCGAGGCCAACACGAAGGCCCTCCACGCGGGCCACGTCTACGCGGAGTCCGCGGAGCTCTTCGGCCATCATTATCGCGTGCGCAAGGCCCCCATCACGCCGGGCGTCTACCGCAACATCACCGGCAACGAGGCGGCCGCGCTCGGCTTCGTCGCGGCCTCCTCCGCCTCGGGGCTGACGCTGTGGTACGGCTCGTACCCCATCACGCCCGCCTCGGATGTCCTGCACGAGCTCGCCAAGTGCAAGAGTTTCGGGGTCAAGACCTTCCAGGCCGAGGACGAGATCGCGGCCATCGGTTCCTCCATCGGGGCGTCCTTCGCCGGGATGCTCGCCGTGACGGGGACCTCGGGCCCCGGCGTGGCCCTGAAGACCGAGGCCATCGGCCTGGCGGTCATGACCGAGCTGCCTCTGGTCATCCTCAACGTCCAGCGCGGCGGACCTTCGACCGGCATGCCGACCAAGACCGAGCAGTCGGACCTGCTGCAGGCCGTCTACGGACGCAACGGCGACTGCCCGGTCCCCGTGCTGGCCGCGGCGACCCCCGGCGACTGCTTCGCGATGGCCTACGAGGCCTGCCGCCTGGCCGTCAAGTACATGACGCCGGTCATGCTCCTGACCGACGGCTACCTGGCCAACGGCTCGGAGCCGTGGCTGGTCCCGGACGCGGCCAAGCTGGCGAAGTTCGGCAAGCCCGCCCTGCTCCCGCTGTCGGAGTACAAGCCCTACACGCGCGACCCGCAGACCCTGGCCCGACCGTGGGCGACGCCGGGCGCGAAGGGCTACGAGCACCGCCTGGGGGGCCTCGAGAAGCAGGACGTGACCGGGACCGTCTCCTACGACGGCGAGAACCACGACCGGATGGTCCGCCTGCGCGCCGAGAAAGTCGAGAAAATGGCGCAGGACATCCCGCCCACCGAGGTCCTGGGCGCTCGCAAGGGCAAGGTCCTGCTCGTCGGCTGGGGCGGGACGTACGGCTCCATCACGGCGGCGGTCCAGAACCTGCAGAAGCGCGGCGCGCCGGTCAGCGCCGTGCATCTGCGCCACTTGAACCCGCTGCCGCCGGACCTGGGCGAGATCCTCAAGGGTTTCGACCATGTCCTAGTCCCGGAGCTGAACATGGGCCAGCTGATCAAGGTCCTCCGGGCGAAGTACCTCGTCCCGGCGGCCGGCTTCAACAAGATCAAGGGCCAGTCGTTCAAGGTCTTCGAGATCGAGGCCGCCGTCGATGCGCTGCTGAAAGGGGGGAAGAACTGACATGGACCGCGATCACGACGAACTCCAGACTCTCCCGGGTTCGGGCCCGATGCTGCAGGCCAAGGACTTCAAGTCGGACCAAATGGTCCGCTGGTGCCCCGGCTGCGGCGACTTCGCGATCCTCTCCGCGGTCCAGAAGGTCATGCCGACTTTGGGCATCCCGAAGGAGAAAATCGTGTTCGTGTCCGGCATCGGGTGCTCCTCGCGCTTCCCGTACTACATGAACACCTTCGGCTTCCACTCCATCCACGGCCGCGCGTTGACGGTGGCGACGGGGGTCAAGTGCGCCAACCCCGACCTGCAGGTCTGGGTCGTGACGGGCGACGGCGACGGCCTCTCCATCGGCGGCAACCACCTCCTCCACGCCCTGCGCCGCAACGTCGATGTGAAGGTCCTGCTGTTCAACAACCGCATCTACGGCCTGACCAAGGGCCAGTACTCGCCCACCTCGGAGCTGGGCAAGAAGACCAAGTCCTCGCCGATGGGCACGATCGACGTCCCGCTCAACCCGATCGCGGTGGCGTTGGCCTCCGAGGCCGGCTTCGTGGCCCGCGCGGTGGACACGGACCTGGCATTCCTCGGGGAGATCCTGACGCGCGCGGCCAAGCACAAGGGCTCGGCCTTCATCGAGATCCTCCAGAACTGCGTCGTCTTCAACGACGGGGCTTGGGACCCGGTGGCGTCGAAGGACGTGCGCGACGACAGGATGGTGCGCGTGGCGCACGGCAAGCCGCTGATCTTCGGAAAGAACAAGGAGAAGGGCGTGCGGCTCAACGGCCTCGAACCCGAGGTCGTGACCTTCGATCCCGCGGCTCCGCCGCGGGACTTGCTGATGCACGACGAGAAGGCTCCGTCGGCGACGCTGGCGACCTTCCTGTCGCGCATGGGAGACCCGGTGGCGCAGGGCATCTTCCGGGCCGTCGAGCGCCCGACCCTGCATGAGCTGATGGACGGCCAGATCGAGCAGGCCAAGGCCGCGGCGCCGGACCTGCAGAAGCTGCTCAAGGGCCCCGAGACCTGGACCGTCGCGGCCTGAACCAAGGAGACAAATGAAACTTTTCGAGCATGAAGCCAAGGACATCCTGAAGGTCCGGGGCGTGCCGGTTCCCCCCAACGGCGGCGTGATCAAGACGGCCGCCCAGCTGTCGGCCGCGCTCAAGCGCGCGGGCAAGGCTCCCTGGGTGCTGAAGGCCCAGGTCCTGGCCGGCGGACGCGGCAAGGCCGGCGGCATCAAGCTCGCCAAGACTCCGAATGAAGCGAAAAGCATGGCGAAAGCCATGCTCGGCATGGACCTGATCACCCACCAGACCCACGGCCAGGCCATCAAGGTCAAGGAACTGCTCATCGAGGGCGGCGTCAAGATCGAGCGCGAGCTGTACTTCTCGGTGGTGATGGACCGCAAAGCCGCGGCCCCGACCATCATCGCCTCCGCCCAGGGCGGCATGGAGATCGAGTCCTTGGCCGCCGACCATCCCGAGGCCCTCATCCGCATGTCCGTGGACCCGAACGTCGGCCTGCGAGACTTCGCCGCGCGGCGCCTGGCCTTCGCGCTGGACGTCCCGAACGACCGCGTCGGCGACTTCTGCCGCGTGGCCAAGATCCTGGTCAAGTCCTTCCTCGACCTCGACTGCACGATGCTGGAGATCAACCCTCTGATCATCACGCCCAAGGGCGCGATGGCCCTCGACGCGAAGGTCAGCATCGACGACAACGCGCTCTACCGCCACCCCGAGCTGGCGAAGATCCCGGACCACGAGGCCTCGGCGCTGGAGCTGGAGGCCAAGAAGGCCGACATCTCCTACATCGGCCTCGACGGCACGATCGGCTGCATGGTCAACGGCGCGGGCCTGGCGATGGGCACGATGGACACCATCGCGCTCGCCGGCGGCAGTCCCGCGAACTTCCTCGACGTCGGCGGCGGCGCCGACGAGGAGCGCGTGACCCGCGCGCTGAAGATCATCCTGAAGGACAGGAAGGTGAAGGCGATCCTGATCAACATCTTCGGCGGGATCGTGAAGTGCGACATGATCGCCTCCGGCGTCGTGGCCGCGCTCGCGAAGATCAAGCTGAAGGTCCCTCTCGTGGTGCGCCTTCAGGGCACCAACGTCGAGAAAGGCCAGGAGATCCTGGCGAAGTCGGGCATCCCCGTCATCCTGGCGGACGATCTGTGGGCGGCGGCCCAGAAGGCTGTCTTAGCGGCGAAGCCGGCTGCGAAATAACATGGCCATCATCCTCGACAAGGATTCGAAGATCGTCGTCCAGGGCTTCACCGGCTCGCAGGGCAGCTTCCACGCCAAGCAGTGCATGGACTACGGCTCCCAGATCGTCGCCGGCGTGACCCCCGGCCGCGGCGGGCAGACCCATCTCGACCGGCCCGTGTTCAATACGGTCCACGACGCGGTGCGCAGCACCGGAGCGTTCGTCTCCCTGATCTTCGTGCCGGCCCCCTTCGCCGCCGACTCGATCATGGAGGCCGTGGACGCGGGCTGCTCGACGATCATCTGCATCACCGAGGGCATCCCGGTCATCGACATGGCCAAGGTCAAGCGCTGCCTCCAGGCCCAGGAGCGCTCCGGCCGCGAGTTGACGCTGATCGGACCGAACTGCCCCGGCGTGATCACCCCCGGCCAGTGCAAGGCCGGCATCATGCCCGCCTTCATCCACAAGCCGGGCGTCATCGGCGTGGTTTCGCGTTCCGGCACGCTGACTTATGAAGCCGTCGACCAGCTCACCAAGCGCGGCCTGGGCCAGTCCACCGTCGTCGGCATCGGCGGCGACCCCATCGCCGGCTCGAGCTTCACCGACATCCTGGCCAAGTTCGAAGAGGATGAGGGCACCGAGGCCGTCGTCATGATCGGCGAGATCGGCGGCTCGGCGGAGGAGGAGGCGGCCCGCTTCTTCAAGGAGAAGATGACCAAGCCCGTCTTCGGCTTCATCGCCGGCAAGGCCGCCCCGGAGGGCCGCCGGATGGGCCACGCGGGCGCCATTGTTGAGGGCGGCAGCGGCACCCATGCCTCCAAGATCAAGGCCATGCGCGAGGCCGGCATCATCGTCGTGGAGAACCTGTCCGAGATCGGGGA
>MGUL01000062.1:5734-6069 GCA_001800005.1 Elusimicrobia bacterium RBG_16_66_12
TGCCTAGAACGTCTACTTGCCCTGCTTCTTTAGATACTCTTTGAGGCGGGGGTCGTTGTCGGCGCCGGGCGGCAGGTTCTTGAGCGCCTCGGACATGTCCTGTCCGCCTCCCGCGCCCTGGGGAGCGGGCGCGCCCGTGCCTTGAGGGCCGGTCTTCATGTCCTTGCCGCTCTTGAAGCCGCTGAATCCGCGCGAGGGCTGGAGTTTCGGCGCGGAGAACTCCTTCTTGGCGCCCTTGGCCGTGGTTTTCGACTTCGCGGCCGGCGTCGGCTCCGGAGGAGGGGTCGGCGCCTGGACCGCGGCGGGAGCGCTCGCCGCCGCCTGTGGGGGCGCCT
>MGUL01000062.1:6078-7197 GCA_001800005.1 Elusimicrobia bacterium RBG_16_66_12
GGTCCCCTTGATGAAATCGAGCGACGAGCCTCCGGTCGGCGCCGGGCGGCCCTCGGCGAACGGGACCGGAGAAACGCCCTGCTGCTTGGGGATGACGACCGCCTGCGTGGGCGTGAGTTTGACCTCCGCTCCCTCGCGGTGCTCGAAAAGGTCGTTGCGGCCGCTCGGTCCGGGCGCGGAGCCGCTTTCGGCCATCTTGAGGTAGACGGCCGCCAGGAGCGGCAGGAGCAGGGACGCGACCCCGCCGGCGATCAGCCAGACGGTCAGCTTCTTGCGTTCCTGCGGCGGCGGAGGCGCTAAATCGGCCATTTTCGGAGTGTATCAGGCCGGATTGCGCTTGTCCAGGGGACGATGACGCCGATCCCGGCGCGGACGGCTGCCAGGTCGTAGACCCCGCCACGGGCCATCCTCAGCCCGCGCGTGGGATCTTTCTTCAGCCACAGCGGCGTGTCCAGGTCGACATGGGAGAAGCCTCCCAGTCCGGCCGCGAAGTGGGCCGCGCAGGTCATCGCGAGGGAGGTCTCGATCATCCCTCCGATCATCAGCCCCACCCCGCAGGCGCGGGCGATCAGCGCGCAGTCCCAGGCCTCGAGGAGGCCCATCTTCATCAGCTTGAGGTTGAGGACCGCGATCCCGCCGCGGCGCGCCAGGCCCAGGGCGTCGGCGCGGCCGTTGACCGACTCGTCGGCGGCGACGGGCACCCCGCCCAGGCGCGAGACCCGCGCCAGGCCGTCCCAGTCTTCGGCCGCGGCTGGCTGTTCGAAGAGGGCGATGCGGATGCCGCGGGCCTTCAGGCGCCGCAGCAGGGCCAGCGATTGCGCGGGGCGGTAGCCTTGGTTGGCGTCCAGAGTCAGAGTGAAGCGCGGGTCCACCGCGGCCACGGCGCGGACGCGAGCGGCGTCGTCCTCCGGGTCCTTGCCGACCTTGATCTTCACCTTGCGCACGCCCAGCGCGCGGATGCGGCGCGCGGCGGCGGCGGCGGCCTCCGGGGCCAGGATGGTGACGGTGACGTCGCTGGCCAGGCGGGTCTGCGCGCCGCCGAAGAGGGCGCGCAGGGGCAGACCGGCGCGCCGCGTCCAGGCGTCGAGCAGGGCCATGCCGAGGGCCGCCCGCGCAGCC
>MGUL01000063.1 GCA_001800005.1 Elusimicrobia bacterium RBG_16_66_12
GAGGCGGGGGACTTCACCCTCCGCGGCGAGTACGCCTACACCGACGTCGCGCTCAACACCAGCAAGTACGACGTCGTCTCCGACGCGTTCTACACGGAGGCCAGCTACACCTTTAAGGAAAAGGTCACGCCTTTCGTCCGCTTCGAGCACATCGACCCCGACCGCAAGACCCGCAGCGACCGGGAGCTGGAGAGCACCTTCGGCGCCGCCTACCACCTCAAGCTGTGGCAGGCGCTGCTCAAGGCGCAGGTCCGCGTGCACGGCTACGAGAACCCCGACAAGAGCCCCTACAACATCTACGAGGCGGGCGTCGCCCTGGCGTTCTAAATGATCAGGGGACATCGCCTGATCCTGGCGCTTGGCCTGCTGTGCGCGGGGACCTTCGCCGGCGCGCAGGGGGGGGCGGCTGACTTGGTCTTGATCGTCAACGCGCAGTCCCCGCTCGAGGCGAAGCTCGCCCCCGAGAAGGTCCGCGATGCCTGCCTTGGGAAGCCCGTCGGCGGGGCCAGGCTGCAGTTGGTCAACCAGGCCGACCAGGCGGTGATGGCCGCCTTCATCGAAAAATTCACGGGCATGACCCTCGGCGCGTACAAGAGCCACTGGGTCAAGAAGCTGATGTCCGAGGGCGGGACGGGCCCGAAGACCCTCGAGAGTCCCGCGGAGATTCTTCGCTTCGTCTCCGAGAACAAGGCGGCGCTCGCCTACCTCGCGAAGAAGGACCTGCCGGCGAAGGCCCCGGGCGTCCGGGTCCTCGCCGTCTCGTCGGATAACGACCCCGTCAAAAAATAGAGAATCCAATGGAACAAACCGACAGGTCTACGCCGGGGTGGCACGGACAGGGCGGCCTGAGCCGCCGGATCGCGGCGATGGTCCTTCTGGGCGTCAGCCTCCTCTGCGCGACGTTCACCGCCGTCAGCAGCGTCGCGCTCCGCCGGGGGCTTCGCAACGAGTTCGAGGAAAGGATCGCCTCGCTGGCGGAGAACGCGGCCAACACGCTGAAGGCGCCTCTGGGGCTTCTGTCGCCGCAGGACGAGATCGGCAAGGACATGCAGGATCTTTTCCGTCCGCCCTTCGACGCGCTGGCTCAGAGGAACGACATCGTCTACGCCGCGCTCATGCGCCGCGGCAAGCCCGTCGTGCATGCCAATCAGCTGGGACTGACGGACTTCCAGCTGCCGCGCGCCACCCCGACCTCCGACCTCCTCGCCGGGAAGTACTCGATCTCGCGCGCCGCCGGCCTGGGGCGGGCGTCCTACGAGATCCGCGTCCCTGTGCGCGCCGACGATCCGGCGTCCGGGGAGATTCTCGTCGGCTACAGCGACGAGGCCTCGACCGGCCGCATGATCAAGTTCATCTGGACCTTCGCCCTGACCGCCCTCCTCGGGGCGGTGCTGTTGAGCCTTTTCATCCTCGGCTACATCAAGAAGACGGTCACGCTGCCGCTCAGCCGGATCATGACCACCGCCGACCAGGCCGCCGGCGGCGACCTGACGGTCGGGTCCGTCGACATCCTGACCCAGGACGAGATCGGCCAGGTCGGGCGGGCGTTCAACAAGATGCTCCATCGTCAGAAGGAGGTCGTCGGCCAGATCCAGGGCCTGGCCCGCAACGTCCTCGACGCCGCCAACGATCTCGCGCAGTTCACGCGGAAGTCGACGGAGAACTCAGTCCACGTGTCCCAGCTGATCGGCCAGATCTCCGCCGCGACCTCTCAGATGGCGCAGAACGCCCAGAGCTCCTCGGCCTCGGCGCAGGCCGCCAATACGGCGGCCATCAAGGGGCGGGAGGTCAATGAGACCGCCAACCGGAAGATGGAGAGCATCCAGGTCTCGGTCGTGGCGGCCGTGGACTCGATCAAGAAGCTCGCCCGCTCATCCGCGCAGATCAACGAGATCATCGGGATCATCTCGAAGATCGCGGATCAGACCAATCTTCTTTCGCTGAACGCGGCCATCGAGGCGGCGCGGGCCGGGGAAGCGGGGCGCGGATTCGCCGTCGTGGCGGACGAGGTCCGCAAGCTGGCCGAGTCGTCGTCCAAGAGCGCTCAGGAGATCTCGCAGATCACCCAGTTGATCCTCAAGCAGACCGACGAGACCTCCCAGGCCGTCTCCCAAGGCGGCAAGGACGTCGCCGAGGGGGCCGTCCTGGTCAAAGACGCGCTGACGCAGTTCACGGAGATCACGCGGGCGCTCGAGGAGATCGCCCGGCAAATCGAGTACACCGCGGCGTCCAGCGAGGAGACCGCCGCCTCGACGGGAGAAGTGAAGTCCTCGGCGGAGGAGGGAGCGTCCGCCATCGAGAAGATCGCGGCCCACTGCGCGTCCCTGAGCGGGACCTCCGCCAAGCTCAACGAGATCGTCGGGCAGTTCAAGGTGGCCTGAGCTTCGCTCGGGCGTCCGATTATAACGGTATGGTCGATGAGAACAAACCCATCATGATTCCTTGCCCCGCTTTCGATTGGTCCTTCTTCGTCCATAACATGCGCAACTCGATAGGGGTGGCGAGCGTCAGCTTGGATTCAGCCCTCAAGGCCACGCCGGAGCTGCGGGAAAAACACCTGCAGCTGGCGCACGCCGCCGTCAAGAACGCGGTGGCCGACCTGGAGTCCTTCAACGAGATCTCCCGTCCGCTGGAGATGACGCCGCGCAAGGAGGACCTCTCCGCCTTGGCGCGGGACGTCGCCTGCGGCCATCCCGTCGCTTCCGGCTCCGTGCCCATGGGCACCGACCTGGCCGGCGGCCTTGTCGTGGGCCTCGACGCAAAGCTCATGCGCCAGGCCCTGACGGCCGTGCTCGACAACTGCCTGGAAGCCTTGGCGGAGGCGGGGGCGTCAAGCGCGATCTCCGTGGCGACGAGCCGCGATCCCGCGGGCCGCGCCGTGCTGAGCGTGTCCATGACCGGACGCTCCGCGTCCGACGACCGCTTCGGGGGGCTCGGGGCGCCGTTCTTCACGCGCAAGGCCAACAAGCGGGGCCTCGGCCTCGCGTGGACCCAGAGGATCGTCCAGGCGCACGGCGGGACCGTCGAGTTTCGGACGCCGGCCGAGGGGGGGTTCGCCGTCGTGATGAGCCTGCCCCTTGAGAACGCGGGCAAACAGGGGGCGGCATGATCTTCTCGGGACTCTTTTCAGCCAAACGAACGAAGCCTCTCGTTCTTCACATCGACGATTCGTCGCTCATCATCGCGATGACCCAGGGCATCATCGCCCAGCTCGGCATGGACGGGATCTCCGCCCTCGACGCCGACTCGGGCATCAAGCTCGCCCGCGAGCGCCTGCCGGATTTGATCCTGATGGACACGATGATGCCCGGCAAGGACGGCTGCCAAGCCGTCCTCGAACTGAAGACCGACGAAAAGACGCGCGGCATCCCGATCATCATGCTGACCGGCAGCGACCAGATCAGCAGCGTCGAGAAGGCCCTGAACCACGGCGCCAGCGCCTACCTCGTCAAGCCGGTCGTCATGGAGCGCCTGAAGGCCAAGGTCGACGCCGTCTTGAAACGCGCTCCGGAAGGGCCGGCGGCCAAATGACAGGCTCCGAATCCGCGGTCACGGACAAATCCGGCCAATGGGTCGTTTTCGCGCTCGGCAAGGAGGAGTACGGCGTCTCGGCCGTCCAGGTCCAGGAGATCTCTCTTCTTTCGAACATCACGATCGTGCCGGGAATGCCGAAGTTCATCCGCGGCGTGATCAATCTGCGCGGCAAGATCGTCCCGATCCTGGATTTCAAGGAGCGGTTCCAGCTGGCCGGCGAGCCCGTCTCCGCGAGCCAGCAGAGGATCGTCGTCTGCTTCCTGGGCGAATATCTGGTGGGCATCATCGTCGACTCCGTCGCCGGCGTGATGCGCCTGCCGGCCGGGAGCATCGAGCCGATCCCCCCGACTCTGCCGAAGATCGACGCGGACTACCTGCTCGGCGTGGGCAAGCTCGACAGCCGGCTGATCGTCCTGCTCAACCTGGCCTGCATCCTGACGGACTTCGAGAAGGGGATGCTGCGCGACATGAGCCTTAAGAACGGCGGCCCTGATTCCTGACACCGTGCCACCCGACGATCCGTCGTTGTCCTCTTTCCGCCGGCTGCTCGTCGAGCGCCGGAGCGTCGACCTCAGCCATTACAGCGATGCTTTCCTGGCGCGGCGGGTGGCCGTCCGCCAGCACGCCACGGGCCAGCACAGTCTGGAGTCCTACTCGCGCTTCATCCTGACGGAGCCCGGAGAAATAAACCTGCTGCTTGACGCGCTGTCCGTCAACGTCACGGAGTTCTTCCGGGATGAGGTCCTCAGCCCCCGCGGGCTGTCCGGGGTGATGGACTTCCTGGCGGGGCGCAATCCCAAGCGTCCCATCACCATCTGGAGCGCGGGCTGCGCCAGCGGCCCGGAGCCGTACACGCTCGCCATCCTTTTCGACCTGAGGTTCGGTGCGGCGAGACCCCCGCGCGACATCATCGTTTACGCCACCGACATCAACGAGAGCCGGCTGCGGGAGGCCCGGGAGGGGTGCTACGCGGCCCGCTCCCTGGCCGCCGTCCCTCCGGCAGTCCTCCAGTCCCATTTCGACCCGCCCGGCCCGGACGGGCGCAGGCGGGTCAAGGAGAGGATACGGAAGATGGTTCATTTCTTCAGGCACGATCTGGCGACGCTGCCGCCCTATTCCGGGCTCGATTTGGTGCTTTGCCGCAACGTCACCATCTATTTCACCTCGGAGGCCAAGGCGAACCTCGTGAAAGGCTTCCATCGCTGCCTGTCGGAGAGGGGGTTGATGATCCTGGGCGGCAGCGAGCTGCTCCTGGAGATGTCCCTCTTCTCCCCGTTCGACGCCGCCCGCAAGATCTACCAGAAGAAAGCGGTCGGGGGGGCGGTCCAATGACGGCCGAGGCGGCCGCGCTCGGCGCCGGCAAGAGGATCCTGATCGTCGACGATGCCCGCCTGATGCGCGCGGTCCTCCGATCGATCCTCGAGGGGCACGGCTACGAGGTCGTGGGCGAGGCCGACAACGCCGAGGACGGCCTGCGGGCCTATGACCGGCTCAAGCCCGACGGCGTGACCTTCGACATCGTCATGCCCGGACAGCGAGGCACCGAGGCGGTCCAGGCCCTCAAGGGTCGAGACGCCTGCGCGCGCATCGTCGTGGTCAGTTCCGTCGAGGACGAGCAGGAACTCGCCCTCCTGCGGGTCTTGGGAGTTCCTCCGGTCGTGTCCAAGCCGCCGTCCTGGGAGAGCCTGCGCCCGGCTCTGGAGGCGGCGGGCCTATGACCGACATGTCCAAGTTCCGCGACCTCTACTGCGCGGAGGCCGACGAGTGCCTCGGGCGGATCGAGCAGGCTCTGCTCAGCCTGGAGGCCAACCTGTCGGAGCGGTCCTTCGTGCAGGAGATATTCCGCAACATCCACACCCTCAAGGGCAACTCGGCGACGATGGGCTATGAGAGCGTCACGGAGCTGGCCCACGGCATGGAGACCCGCCTCCACCCTCTTTCGGAAGGCAGCCGGCCGGCGACGTCCGCGATGGTCAGCGCGATCCTGGTCTGCGTGGACGGGATGAAGGCCCTCGTGAAGGAAGTCCGGGAAGAGACGCCTCAAGGGG
>MGUL01000064.1:0-4431 GCA_001800005.1 Elusimicrobia bacterium RBG_16_66_12
CTTTGAGGGCCGGGCGGCGGCCCCCGGGCGGGGCGAACGGCGTTTGCGGAGGCAGGCGGGCGGCGAGGGCGGCGTCGCTCACGAGGAGCGCCCCGCCGTTGGGCAGGGGCAGGCTCTTGCGCAGGCTCAGTATCCCGAGCGGGGCGCGCGCGCCGAGCAGCCGGCCCGCGGCGTCGCGCGAGAAGAGCGCGTGCGCCGCGTCCTCGATGACGATCGCGCCGCAGCGGCGCGCGTAGGCCTCGAACGGGGAGAGGTCCTGGGGGAAGCCGAAGTAATCCACGGCCAGCACCGCGTGCGCATCGGGCCAGCGCTCGGGGGGCTCGTCGGGCGTCAGGTCGGCCTTCACGCCGTAGAAGGCGGGCTTGGCCCCCGCCGCGGCGACGGACGCGAGCAGGTCGCGGCAGATGAAGGAGGGCAGGAGCACGCGGCCGCCGGCCGCGCCCGACAGGAGCAGGGCCTCGGCCAGGGCCCGGCGGCCGTGGCCGTACAGGCGCAGGGCGGCGGGCTTGAAGAGGTCCTCCAGTCGCCAGGGGGTCTTGGCGCGCGGGGGGCAGTAGACCGTGGCGGAGAGGTCGGTTCCCACTCTTATTCGCTCCGGAGCCGTTCCAACGGGAGCGCCCGCACGCTTTCGGCGAGCGAGAAGGTCTCCCGGCCGGCATGGACCACATCGAGCCGGTCAAGCTTCAGGTCCTTGATCGCGATCCTCATGGATGGGGTGAGGGTGGGCGCCTCGGTGCGCTTGAACTCGAAACCGAGGCGCTTGCCGCCTTTGACGATCAGGAGGTCGAGTTCGGCTCCGGCGTGCGTCGCCCAGAAGTAGCACTCCTCGGGCCGAGCGCCCAGTATCCGGATCACCGCCTCCAAGGCGAAGCCCTCCCAAGAGGCGCCGAGGCGGGGGTGGCTCTCGAGCCCTCCCAGGTTCTCGATGCCGAGCAACGTGTGCAGCAAGCCGCTGTCCGAGAGATAGACCTTCGGAGACTTTACCTGTCGCTTGGCGAGGTTCTCGTGCCAGGGCTGGAGCTGGCGCACGACGAAAGTGGCCGAGAGGGCGTCGAGATAGTTCCGCACGGTCGTGTCCGCGACCCCGAAGGAGCGGGCGAACTCCGAGGCGTTCCAGACCTGGCCGTGATAATGGGCCAGCATGGTCCAGAAGCGGCGCATCGTGTGGGCCGGCAGGCCGAACCCGAGTTGGGGGAGGTCTCGCTCCAGGAAGGCGGCGATGAATTCCCGGCGCCACTCCACGCTCGCCGCCTCCGAGCGGGCGAGGAAGGCCCGGGGGAACCCGCCTCTCGTCCAGAGCCGCGCCAAAGAGGGGCGCCCCACCTCGTCGAGACCGAGCGGCGGCAGGACATAATGCGCGATTCGGCCCGCCAGTGACTCGGATCCCTGACGTCTTATATCCGGCGAGGCGCTTCCAAGAAGAAGAAACCTTGCGGGACGGCCTGGTCGGTCCGCGAGCACGCGCAGGACCGGGAAGAGCCCGGGAAGGCGCTGGACCTCGTCGATCACGACCAGCCCGCGCAGTCCCCGCAGGGCGAGCATGGGGTCGGCGAGGCGCGCAAGATGGGCCGTGTCCTCCAGGTCGAACCACGCAGCCGGCGCCCGGCCGGAGAGACGAGTCTCCTTGGCCAAGGTGGTTTTCCCGACTTGACGCGCGCCCAGGATGGCCACGACAGGGTTCCTGGAGAGAAGGGAGCGGACCGCCGACAGATGCCGATGGCGCCGGATCATGGCGTCAGTATACATTGAAAATTCGGTCCTTGCAACCGGATTTTCAATGTATCATTTTCCAATGAGACGCTTGGCGGCCCACAGGCCGAGGGCCGCGATGTTCTTCCAGTCCCACGGGCACTCGGCGGCGGCGCGCCGGGCGTAGATCCCGGACGTCGTCAGATCGCCCTGCGCCATCAGCAGTCGCGCGGCGGAGCGGCACATGACGCCCAGTCGCCGCCGCATCCGCGCCCGCGTGCGCGCGTCCGGGGAGGGAAAGCTCTTGAAGTGGTCGCGCAGCAGGTGCTCGAGGTTCGTGTTGTGATAGACGATCCGGTTCGACGCCCCGCGCTCGACGAGCTGATACTCCCCCAATATCTCGTCGAGGAAGCGCATCCGGCAGATCTTGGCCAGGCGCATCCAGAGGTCGTAATCCTCAACGGTGTTGAACTCCGGGTTTTCCCGGAAAAGGCCCGCCTCGAACAGCTTGACCTTCTTGACGGTCACCGCCGAAGGCGACAGGGCGTTCCCGTCGAACAGCAGGCGCTCGTACATGTTCGGGGCCAATGGACCGTTGCGGGAGACGCGCACGAACGTCCCGTCCTTGACGACGTTCTCGTGATGGCAGACGAGATCGAGGTTCGGATCGGCGTCGAACTCGGCCATGACCCGTTCCAGCTTGTTCGAAAACCAGAGGTCGTCGTGGTCCAGGAACGAGATCAGCTCCGCTTCGGCCGCGCGGATGCCGGTGTTGCGCGCGCCGGCGATCTTCTTGTTCTCCTGCCTGATGCAGCGGCCGCGCAGGCCGTGGTCCTGCAGAAATCGGTCCACGACGAGCTTCGTGTCATCGGAGGAGCCGTCGTCGACGACCACCACCTCAAAGTCCTTGAAGCTCTGCGCCGCGACGGTGGCGAGGGTCTTCGCGATGAAGGCCTCGGCGTTCCAGGCGGGGACGACGATCGAGACACGGGGGGGCATGGTCATGCCGGACCGAAGATCTCCGACAGGGCCTTGTGCCACGGCAGGCAGCGCACCCCGTCGATCTCGGCTTCGTGCTCGTCCCGGGAAAGATAGAACGCCTTCGAATCGGGTATGTCTGCGTGGAGACGGCGGAGTTTGTTGACCTCGACCTCGTCGATCCTCGTCGAGGATTTGATCTCGATAAGGAGGGTCTGATTTTTCGGCTTGGACAGGATCAGGTCTATTTCAGCGCCGTCCTTCGTTCTTAAGTAGGAAAGCCGGTAATCCGTGCCTAGGTATTCATTCAGACGGTGGAACTCAAGCACGACCCAATGCTCGAAGGCCGAACCGTACGCGAACGAGCCGGGGCTTAAACCCGCATCCAGGCTTCTTTCGAGCGCGCGTTTGACTCCGGGGTCGAAGAGGTAGAACTTCGGATGCGCCGCTTGGCTTTTCCGGACCGAGCGGTGATAGGCCGGCAGGGGGAAGCCCACCCAGGTATCCTCGAGGATCTGGAAATACGATTGAACCGTCTTGACGTCGGCTCCGATCTGGCGCGCGATCCTGTTGGCGTTGAGGATATCGCCGTTCGACTGGGCGGCCACCTCGAGGAACTCGCGGAAGGGGGCGAGCTTCCGCACGAGCTGTTCGGCCTGGATCTCTTCCTTGAGGTACAGCAGTCCATAGGACTTGAGATAGGCCTTCTTTTCGGCGTCCGTTCTGAGAGAACTCAAGCGCGGCAGGCTTCCCCAATGCAGGACGGAGTGGAGGTCGAACCCGCCGCCCAGTTCGAGCTGGGTGAGGGGGAACATGCGGCAGAGGAACGCCCTGCCAGCCAGCAGGTTGGAGGCGCCCCGGCGCAGTTTTCTCGCGCTGGAGCCGGTCAAGATGAACTTGAGTCCTTGGGACTCAATGAGACGGTGCGCCAGGTCGAGGAGCTTGGGCACGCGCTGGACTTCGTCGATGACGATCCATTGGGGAGGCCGCGCGCGGGAGGCCAGATGCCGCTCAAGGAGCCCCGGGTTGCGCGCGTATCGGTCCTCCTGCTCCGGGTCGAGAAGATCGATGAAGAGATAGTCGTCCGGCCGCAACGGCGGCAGGAACTGCCTGGAGACGAACATGGATTTACCGGTTCCGCGCGCTCCGAATAGAAAAAAGCTATTAGAACTCAGCGGTTTAAGTATTCTCTGTATCATACTCCAAAATATTACGACATTTTTGTATTACAGTCCAGCTTACGCGCGGGCAGACATGGCGGCCTTCATCGCGTCCAGGCCTTCGCGCAGGGTCAGTGGCTTGACGCCCAGCTCGCGTTCCATGCGCTTCGTCACGAAGGTGGTGTCGCGCGGGCGGGGCGCGATGCCGGGGAAGTCCTTGCTGGAAACGGCCTTCACCAGGGTGGTGTCGAGGCCGAAGGTCCGGGCGACCTCTTTGGCGAACTGATAGCGGTTGACGCGGTTCTTGCCGGCGAGGTGGAAGATGCCCTCGGGGCGCTTGCGGATGGCGGCCCACAGGGCGTGGCCGCAGGAGATGTTGTAGAGGGGGTTCTCCCAGACGTCGTTCACCATCGAGACCGCCTCGCCGCGCAGGAGCTTCTCGTAGACCCAGGTCGCGGGGTTGGGGCGGGTGACCATGTGGTTCCAGCCGTACATCAGGATGGGGCGCACGATGGTCCAACGCTCCAGCGTCTCGCGGACCAGGCGCTCGCACTCGACCTTCAGGCCGCCGTATTTGTTGACGGGAGCGACGGGGTCGTCCTCG
>MGUL01000064.1:4531-10079 GCA_001800005.1 Elusimicrobia bacterium RBG_16_66_12
ACGATGTTCGACTCCAGGCTTTCCGCGAAGTGCTTCTCCACGTAGTCGACGCTGGCGATGCCCGCCGCGTGCACGACCGCGTCGAACTTCGTCTTCGCGAACAGTCGGTCCACCGCGCGCTTGTCGCGGATGTCCAGCACGAGGTGGCGCGACTTCGAGCCTTCGACCTTATAGTCGCGCTGGTGGACGCTGACGAGGCGCCAGCCGGACGGCAGGGTCTCCTCGAGCCCCTTGCCGAGGAGGCCGGTGCCGCCGGTCACGAGGACGGTTTGGGAGCCGCGTCTCATGACGGCCGCACGCGTCGGGAAATGTAGAAATGAACCGCGCCCCGCCCCGCGAGATGCGCCGCCAGCTCGGTCGCGGCCCGCGCAACGGAGGATGGGATCCAGCTCGGGACCTTGGCGCTCGCCAGAGTCACGCGCCGAAACGGAGTCATCCCAATTTCCTCCATCGAGGATGCCAAGGCGGCGGAGTTTTCCGCCAGGCTTTTGGGCGCGGAGAGGAGGGTGATGACGAGGACCCCGGATTTATCGACATGCCGAGCCAGAGCCTGTAGATGCGTCCGATGGAACGCCAGGTCGCTCGTGCGAGTGAACGGATAAAACTCGCGGGCGTGCACGACGTCGAAACTCCCCCCCAGTTCTAGAGCCCCGTCTACCGCAACGACGTCGAACCGGCAATTCGGGTACCGTCGACGCCCGTACGCGATCGCCGACTCGGAGATGTCGATTCCTCTCGCGCGGCATCCCGGGATGTCGCGTGACAACGTCCACGTCAGTCGTCCTGGTCCACAGCCGACATCCAAGAGCCTCATTGCGCCGCGAGCCCCCCGCTCCCGGGAAAGGAGTTGTTTCAATTGCCGCGCGTAGGACGTGAGGTAACGTTCGTCGTCAACGGCATGGGCCTTGGCCCACTCGGTGTTCTTCCCGGTCAGCAGAGCGTAGTAGGAGCCGAAATCGCAGAGAGAGCCGTCCCCGCCTTTTGCGACATTCGCGATGTCCTCTTTTTCCTGCCGCTGGAGGTTCTCGGCGAGCAGCCATTTTTCATCATCTGGAAGTGTCATATTATCGAGAGGGGAGCCGGGTATCGCTCAGACGTTGTAGCGCGCGGGTTTGTAGTCGTCCAGATGACTCCGGACGTAGTCCACGGTCGCGGCCAGGCCTTTCTCCAGGGTCCAGAGCGGGCGCCAGCCGATCAGGCGCCGAGCCTTGCGGTTGTCGCAGATCAGGCGCAGGACCTCGCTCTTGCGGGGGCGGATGCGGGCGCGGTCGGTCGCGATGGGCACGGTCCGGCCGCACAGCTTCATCAGGAGATGGGCGGTCTCGCCGATCGTCACCGCGCGGCCGGAGCCGAGATTGATGTCCGTGCCGACCGCGCTCGGCGAGCCCGCGATCGCGAGGAAACCTTCGACGGTGTCGGCGACGAAGTTGAAGTCGCGCACGGGAGAGACGGAGCCGACGCGGACGACGGGCGAGCCGGCCAGGATCTGGGAGGCGATGGTCGGGATCACCGCGCGCGCGGACTGGCGCGGGCCGTAGGTGTTGAACGGGCGGGCGATGGCGGTGGGAAGGCCGAAGGAGCGGTGGAAGCTCTCGACCAGCGCGTCGGCACCGATCTTGGTCGCGGAATAGGGGGACTGCCCCTGGCGGGGGTGCTTCTCGTCGATGGGCGCGTAGAGGGCCGTGCCGTAGACCTCCGAGGTGGAGGTGTGGACGACCTTCTTGACCTTATGGCGCAGGGAGGCTTCCAGCACGTGGAGGGTTCCCTTCACGTTCGTCTCGACGTACTGGGCCGGGGCCTGATAGGAGTACGGGATGGCGATGAGCGCGCCCAGGTGGAAGACCACCTCGTTGCCCGCGACGAGCTTGTCGATCAGATAGGGGTCGGTGAGGTCTCCGGAGAGGACGTCGATGCGGCGCGCCAGGGCGGGCTCGGTCCGCTCCAAGAAGCCCCAGTGGGTGCGGGAGTTGTAGCGCACCAGCGCGCGCACCGCAGCACCCCGTCGGGCGAGTTCCTCCGTCAGGTGGCTGCCGATGAAGCCGCCGGCGCCGGTCACGGCCACGCGTACGCCTTTCCAGGATTTCATGTTCATGGGAGTCGGAAGTGGACGTCGAGGAAGTCGACCAAGCTGACCAATCGCAGGTCGGCGCGCTTAGGGGCGCTCTCCTGCGTGGCCGTCAAGACGAGGTCCGTGCCTGAGGGGACCTCGGCGAACCGTGAGGCGAATCGGACGTCGGCGCCATCCAGCGGCTGCGCGGCCAAGGCGTCGCGCAGGACACCTTCGAACTCGTCCTGGGCGACGATCCAGAACTCGCGGCGGCCCGCCTCGTGCTCGCGGCGCACGGCGGTGGCGACGTTCTCCTGGATCTGGCGGAAGAGCCGGACGGTGTAGCGGGCGTAGTCGTAGGTCTTGCGCGCCTTCTCCAAAGCACCCTTCGGGGTCAGCAAGTACTGGGTGCGCTTCCAGTCCAGACGGCCGACCTTGATGAGGCCTTTGCGGGCGAGCCGTTTGAGAAGAAGGTTGGTCATCCCCAGCGACAGCCCGGCGCTCTTCGAGAGGTCGCGCTGGGTCTGGATGGGCTCGCGGGCGATCTCGCGCATCAGCGCGAACTCGCTCTCCGCCAGGGACGACGGCTGCGTCGTGTTCATAGCGTGTTCAACTATTGAACATTCTATCATTGCCCCGGCCGCGCAGCCAATGCCTCGGCGACCGCCCAGTCCTGGGGCGTGTCGAGGTCCAGGCTCTCCCCTTCCGGAGACAGCCAGGAGAGCGTGTCGGGGAAGAGGAACGCGCGGCCCTCGCGCAGGCGGGCGACGCTGTCGAGGTAGATGGAGCCGTCGGCCGCGTAGACGGGGGGCAGGTCCTGGCGGCGGATCGTCTTCGGCGCGTCGGGGATGACCCGCTTCAGGCGGCCGTCGGGCTCGCGGAAGTAGCTCTTGTACGGGTGATGCCGCACCGGCGAGACCGAGATCAGGCTCTGCACGCCTTCCTTCGCGTAGAGCTCGGCGGCTTTGCGGATCGAGCCGGCGCTGCGGAAGGGGGAGGTCGGCTGGAGCAGGAGCACGGCGTCGGGCGCGTAGCCCTCCTGCGCGAGACGGTCGAGGGCGTGGAGGACGAAGTCGATGGAGGGCGACTCGTCGCGGGCGAGTTCGGCCGGCCTCAGCCAGGGCACCGGCGTGCCGAGCGCGGCGGCGACGGCGGCGATCTCGGCGGAATCCGTGCTGACCAGGAGCCGATCGACCACGCCCGATTGACGGGCGCTGTCCAGGGTCCAGCCGATCAGAGGACGGCCTCCCAGCGGCTTGATGTTCTTGCCGGGGATGCCCTTGGATCCGCCGCGGGCAGGGATCAGTCCGAGTATCTTTGGTCGGGTCATGTCATCTCCTCCGCGCCGAGATGTAGAGCGATGGCCCGGAGTCCGGGCGCGTCAGGCTCCACCAGGCGCACAGCAGCGCGGCGGGTGCCGCGGCCAGGCATTCGCAGAACGTTTTGTAGAGGTCGAACAATCCCCGGCGCGCGCTTCCCTGAGATGGGGCGGCGTCCGTCATCGCTTTCGGCGCGGCGCCGAGGAGCAGACGCTTGAGCGCGGCGATAGGTTTGACTCCCCAGTGCAGGGCCATCAGCTCGCGCGTCAGGGACCAGTCCTGGCGCGAGGCGTCCAGGCGCGTGACCGAGAAGCCTTCCCGCTCGAGGAAGGCGCGCAGGGCGGCGGGGGTCCAGCGGGTCAGGTGGTGAGGCGGCAGGTCGAAGTCCTCGCGGCCGAAGGGCAGGGGGCGCGACGCGTTCGGGACGGTGAGGGCCAGCCGCCCTCCGGGGCCCAGGGCGCGTCTGAGCTCCTTGAGCAGGCCGCGGGGGTCGTGGAGATGCTCGAGCACGTCGAAGAGGGTCGCGGTCTTGAGCGAGCCCTCGGGCAGGCCGCGCAGGAACGCGGCCCAGTCGCCGGTGCGCGCGTCCAGGCCTTTCTCTCGGGCGAGGGCGGCGCGGCGCTCGTCGTGGTCGAGGCCCGTGCACGGCGAGAAGCCGCGCTCGCGCGCCAGGGCCAGGAAGCCTCCGTCGCCGCAGCCGAGGTCCAGCAGGCCGGGCTCGGGTGCGAGGTCGGAGAAGAAAAGGCGGTAGCGGGGATCGTCCCCGGGCGGGCGCGACGCCTCCAGAGGGACGGCGGCGGCGTACCAGGCCGCGCACGCGGGCTCGCAGGGCCAGGCGAAGACCACGCCGCATCCGCAGGCATGCAGGGTGTAGTCGGTGCCGGAGTGGCGGTCATGATGAGCTTCCGCCAGCGTCGTGGCGGAGGCTGCGCCGCAAGCCGGGCAGACCGGGCTCATCGGTCCGCTCCCGCCAGTTTGTGAGCCGCGGCCGCCCAGTGCTCGGCCCAATCGGGAGAGCCGCAGGCCCAGCCCGCGCGGAAGCGCGCGACGGCGCCCTGGACCTCGGAGCCGCCCCACCAGGCCTCGGGGTCCTTCAGGATCTCGGCGGCTCGCCGGGCAGCCTCCTCGGGAGCGTCGCAGAGTATCCCCGCTTTTCTCAGGTCGTCGAAGGCGCTGAGAGCGGATGGGCGCATCCTCCAGAGGGTGGGGTCCCAGAACAGGAGGGTCGGCGCGCCGGACGCCAGGCACTCCAGCCAGGAGGTCTGGGGATGGTCCACGACGACGAGCCGCGCGGATGAGATTCGCTTCATCAGCGCCTCGCGCGCGGTTTCGAAGTCGAGCCCGGGCCAGCGGCGCTCCAGCCGCTCGCGCATGGCCCAACTGAAATCCTCGACGGGCAGGCGCACCGACATCCGCGCTCGGTCCGCGTCCGGCAGGGCCTCGACGAAGCGCTCGCGCTGGGCGAGATAATCCGGATAGCGGGGCCAGAGCGGGACGTTGCAGAAGTAGAAGGTGTAGCCGAAGCTTGGGAGTGCGTGGGTCACGAGCATCCAGCCGCTGCCGGGGCGGCGGGCGGCGGGGCGGCTCAGGCGGGGATTTGGAAGCGGCCGGACGCGGGCCGGGGCGGCACCGGAAGAGGGCTCCGTCCAGCCCCAGGTCCAGTACTCGTCGGAGATCGCGCGCTCGTGGCGCTCGTTATGGAGGACGTCGAACATCCCATAGGCCCCGCCGTGCTGGGCGATCGCGAGGCGACCGCCGTTCGAGACGGTCTGCGCGGCGAGGAGCTTGAAGTGTTCGTCGAGAAGCCAGCCGACGGAAGTGACGGCGGCGCGAGGAGGGTGTGGCCATTCCCGGGCCACCGCGGCGGCGGCGGCGGAGAAGTCCTCGAGCAGGATGCGGGGAAGGTTCGCGGGCATGAGGGCCCAAGCCAGACGCTCCAGTTCGCCGGACGCCTGGGTCTCGGCGAGGGCCGCGCGGCGCGGGTCCGGCGTCGTCGGGGTCGGGAGCGTCGTGAGGAGTCCGAGCGTGGGCTGGACGCGCCAGCCCGAGGCCAGGCAGAGCGCGGCCTGGTCCGCCGTCGGCATGTAGAGCGAGGAGAATACCGTTTCCGGCGCGCGCAGGCGGCGCGCCGCCCCGGCGAGTGCGGCCGCCGCGGCGGCGGCGGCCGTCTTCCCGGCCGGGG
>MGUL01000064.1:10087-13115 GCA_001800005.1 Elusimicrobia bacterium RBG_16_66_12
GCGGCGGTTCGGAGGCGGCCGCGCGCTCGACGACCGGCAGCCCGAGGAAGCGGAAGACCTCGCCGTAGAGACGCTGGTTGAAATCGTCCGTGGTCAGCCGAGCGAGGAACTCGGCGGTGTCGCGCGCGGGCGGCAGGGGGGCGGGCGCTTCGAAGGAGGCGCCGGGGGCCTCCTTCAAGGCGGCTTTCGCGATGAGGAGCCGGTCGCAGAGCGTGGTTAGGTAAGCCATCAGCCAGGGCCCCGCCACGATGCGCCAGTAACGGGAGCCGCGCGGGCCCCCGTGGAGGCGGTCGAACGCGGAGGAGAGCCCTTCGAGCAAGCGCTCATGAGCGTGGTCGTACCCCGAGAGCGTCGCGGCCTCGACGCCAGGCTCATCCCAAGGGCTGGGGAGAAGCCGGGTCCGGAAGCGCGACGTCTCCGCGGCCTTCGCGGCGCGCAGGCAGGAGTGCCCGAGAAGGAGGTTTTCGCTCCCGGCGTCCCAGTACTCCGTGAGGGCCGTCGCGGCGAGCCGGGGCGGTCGCGCGCTCATCGTCCCTCGCGCAGGGGCTTCATCGCCTCTTCGGTCTTGGTGGCTGCGGGAGGCGCCGTGCGCGCCATCAGGATCCGCAGGGACTCTCCGCGGCCGGGCGCGCGGCGCGGGCGCAGGCGCGCGCGGACCCAGTCGGCGAGATGGCCGAGGAACTCGCTCAGCGGCAGACGGCGGAACTCGTCCTGGAGCAGCCATGCGGAGAGGATGAGCCCGCGCAGGGGCCAGAAATAGGCCACGATGGAGTCGTAGGCGAGGTCTCGCTGGAGGTTGAAGTAGCCGCCCTTGCCATACTCCTCGATCGCGGCTTCGCGGATCTTCTCGGCGTCGACGGAATAGTGATCGGCCGTTTTCTTGATATTGCGGGTCGCCAGGCGCCAGAGGAAGGAGGCGAAGGAAGGGGTCCGCGTGCGGTTGTGCTCGTGGTAGTGACGCATCACCTCCAGCACGATGCGCCGGCGCCACGAGCGGACGGTCAGATAGTCCTCGTCGGTGAAGTTGAGCATCCGCGTGTCGTCGGCCGCGTCCACGTTGGAGATGTGCAGGAGATACGCCTCTTCCTCGAGGAGGGTCCGGCCGATCAGTCCCATCTGCCGCGCGCATTCGTAGACGGGGGTGCCGGGCAGGGCCTGGATGTAGTTGATGCTCATCACCGAACGGGGCGACTCGAAGGCGTCCTGCGTGACGGTCTTCAGGAACTCGATGGTCTCCTGGACGCTGGAGGAGTCCTCGCCGGGCATGCCTAGGATCATCTGGTAGATGGTGAAGAGGCCCGCCTCGCGCGTCCATTTCGCGGCGTTGAGGTTGTCTTGGAGCGTGGCCTTCTTCTCCATGACCTCCAGGATGCGGGGGCTTCCGGTCTCCATGCCGTAGAAGACGGACACGCAGCCGGCCTCGCGCATCTTCTTGAGCACCTCCAGATTCATGGAGCGCACGCGCACGCCGCCGACGGTCCAGAGGATGTCGAGCGGCTTGAGCTTTTCCAATAGCTCAAGGACGTGTCTCCTGTCCGAGCCGAAGTTCTCGTCCGTGAACATGACGTAGCCCACGTCGTAGCGCTTCTTCAAGAGCTCGATGTGGGCGACGATCTGGTCGGGCGGGATGGGGCGGTAGCCCTTGTCCCAGCGGTGGCAGAAGGTGCAGCGCGCGACGCAGCCCTTGGCGGTGATGAGAGTGGCGACCTTCTTGCCCTGGCGGTGAGGCTGGGCGGAGCGGGGGTCGCGGATGAACTCGGCGCGGGTCATGGGGTCGACGAAATAGTTCGAGATGCGGGAGCGCTTCTCGAGTAGTTCCCAGTCCGGCCGGAAGACCTCCGCGGGCGGCACGCGCGTCTCGTAGCCGGTGAAGACCATCTCGCCCGCGGCATCGAGGAAGGCGATGCCCATGACGCCCGCCAGGGATCTTCGGTCGAGCGGACCGTCCTTCATATCCTCCAGCGTCTGCATCAGTTGGACCGCGGCGACCTCGCCTTCGCCGATCACGCAGACGTCCACGCCGGCCAGGCGCAGCAGGATCTCGGAACTGGCGGCGAGGTTCCCGCCGACCACGATCTTCGTGCGGGGCGAGGCCTTGCGCACGGCCGCGACGAGGCGCTTGACGTAGGCGTAGGCGGTGGAGACGACGGCGCTGATGCCGATGACGTCGGGCCGGCGCTCCCGGACGAAGGCCTCGACCTCCTCGAAAGGCGGGCGCAGGCCGTCGATGTCGTAGAAGTATGGGTCGAAGCCGGCCCGTCGCAGGGCGCAGATGACGGCCATGGAGCCGAAGGGGGGGTAGGCCGTGGGGACGGGACGGATGGGCGTCGTCGTGATGACGATGTTCATGACCGCGTTCAATCCTTGAACGCAGTTAGATTATATCAAGATAGAGGGCCAGCCAGCGGTCGACCGAGACCCGGGCGGTGAAGGACTCCTCGTGACGGCGGCGGGCAGCGGTGCCCAGGCGCTCTCGCAGACCCGCGTCGGCGCAGACGCGCTCCAGCGCGCGGGCCAGGCCCGGCGCGTCGCCGGGCTCGACGACCAGCCCGGTCTTGCCGTCGACGACCTGCTCCGGCACGCCGGCGACCCGGCTGGCGACGACCGCGCGACCCAGGCTCATCGCCTCCAGCGTGACGTTCGGGAAATCCTCTCCCCCCGTCGAGGGCAGGATGAGGATATCGGCCGCGGCCATCAGGTCGAAGATGTTGGTCTCGTGGCCGCCGAACCGGACGTCCTGATCGAGACGGAGGTCCCGCGCGATGTCCTCCAGCTCCGCGCGTAGGGCCCCGCATCCTTCTATGGCCACGAACGGCCGTTTCGCCGGGGGGATGAGGGAGAGCGCCTGGAGGAGGACGCGATGTCCTTTGCGTTCCTCCAGCACCGCCACCACCGCCGCCAGCACGCGGCCTTCGGGAACGGCGAGGCGGCGGCGCACGCTCGCGGCGGCTTCCGTGAGAGGGCGCATCGCTGTCCCATTGGGCACCGCCCGCATGCGTTCCGGGGGCAGTCGGAGGACGGCGAGCAG
>MGUL01000064.1:13129-13354 GCA_001800005.1 Elusimicrobia bacterium RBG_16_66_12
CGCGCGAGCCCGTGACGAACAGGGCGCCGGAGCGGGCGACAAGACGGTCCAAGGGCCAATCGAGCCAACGGTCGGGCCGGTCGTAGCCGCGGACGAGGTTGTTGACCACGCAGACGACCCGGCGCGCGCCGATGAGCGGGGCGGCCAGGACCGCGGCCAGGCAGGATGACGCCCCGGGAAGTCCTCCGTTGTTGACGTGGAGGATGTCGATGCCCCGGCCGCGCA
>MGUL01000065.1 GCA_001800005.1 Elusimicrobia bacterium RBG_16_66_12
GCCGCGCGCGGCGCCGGCGAGCGCCGCGGCGGGAGCGGAGAGCGCGACGGGCGAAAGGGAGGCCGCCGCCGGAGCCAGGAAGGGAATCGGCGCGGAAAGCCCCGGGACGGCGGCGACCGCGCCATGAGGCGCGGAAGCGCCGCGACCGCTCGGCGACGACGCGCGTCCGGCCTGCGCGAACGCCTGATAGGCCTCGGAACCAGGAGCGCCCGCCACGAGGGCAAGCGAAATCAGGGCTCCGATGGCGCGGCGCAGGAAAAAGCGCCTCATTTATTGACCCAGATCAATAAACCCATGCTCGCATTATAACCCGCGCCCTTTTCAGGCGCCTGGGCCGATCGGGATGAGCCGCGCGTGCAGATGACCTAGACTTTTGTAGGCCCGAAGTCCGGGGGCGGGGTCGCCGGTATTGACAACCCCTCGTCCGGGCCCCATACTGACCTGGTGGCCTCTCTCGAGGGCAGCCGGCGCTTTTTTCGGGGGCCGTTGCCGCGTCTCCTACGGGCCGCTCTTTGCCTGATCGCGCTGAGCGCCCCCGTCCTCGCGCAGAACGTCGCGCCTCTTCGCGTGACGCCTCCGGACGATGTCGCCGACGGCCTCATCGTCAGATTCCGGAGCGATAAGGGCAAAGGACATCGCCTCGTTGCGCCCGGCACGGCGAGGTTGGCGGCCCTCGGAGCGCTCGCCGGGACGCCGCTCAGTCATCGCCGCGCCATGTCGGGGGAGGCCCACGTCCTGAAGCTGTCGTCCAGGAAACGGGCGCGGGACGTCGAGGCCATCGCCGCGCTGTTGAGAGCGGATCCCGACGTCTTGTCCGCGGAGCCGGACTACCGGATGTACCCCTTGGCCGTCCCGAACGAGACTTACTACGGGACGTATCAATGGCACTACAAAGAAGCCTCTGTTTCTCAGGGCGGCGTCAACCTTCCTTTGGCCTGGGACGTCACGACCGGCAACGCCTCGATCGTGGTGGCGGTGCTGGACACCGGCATCCTCAGCGGTCATGCCGACATGGCCGGACGCCTGGTCTCGGGGTATGACTTCGTCACCAACGTCGCCTCGGCCAACGACGGCGGCGGCCGGGACGGCGACCCGGCGGATCCCGGCGATTGGACTGTGGCCGACGAATGCTGGCCCGGGTCCCTCGCGGACGACAGTTCCTGGCACGGGACCCATGTGGCCGGGACGGTCGGCGCGGCCAGCAACAACAGCCAATGGGGCGCCGGGGTCAACTGGAACTCGAAGATCCTCCCGGTCCGGGTGCTCGGCAAGTGCGGCGGCGCCTTGTCGGACATCGTGGACGCCATGCGCTGGTCCGCGGGAATCGCCGTCGCGGGGGTCCCGGCCAACGCCAATCCCGCCAAAGTGCTCAACATGAGCCTGGGGGGGCAGTTCGCCTGCGCGGGTTCGAGCTATGAATCGGCGATCGCCGACGTCACCGGCGCCGGGGCCGCCATTGTCGTCGCGGCGGCCAATGAGAACCTGAACGTGTCGGGCTTCTCGCCGGCGAGCTGCGCCGGGGTCATCACCGTGGCCGCCGTCGGCTTCAGCGGGGAGAAGGCCAGCTACAGCAACTTCGGCACGGGGGTCTCCCTCGCGGCGCCCGGCGGCAACGGCGCGGCCAATCCCAACGGATACGTCTGGTCCGCGTGGAACACCGGGACGACGAGCCCGGCCGCAGATACGCTGGGCGGCATGCAGGGGACGAGCCAGGCCACCCCGCACGTGGCCGGCATCGCCTCGCTGCTGCTCTCGATCGACCCCTCGCTGACGCCCGCGCAGGTCAAGTCGGCGTTGACGACGACGGCGCGCGCCTTCCCGACGGGCACGGGTTCGGACTGCACGACGTCCCTCTGCTGCGCCGGCATCGTCGACGCCCTGGCCGCGGTGCAAAGCCTCCGCCCGACCATTACCAGCGCGCTCAGCGCCTCCGGCCAGGTGGGCCAGGCCTTCAGCTACACGATCACGGCCGCCAACAGCCCGACGAGCTTCAATGCCGTGGGCTTGCCCGCGGGGCTGAGCGTCAATACGGCGAACGGCCTCATCTCCGGCACGCCGACGACGGCGGCGACGACCAACGTCACGATCAGCGCCGCCAACGCCGCCGGCACGGGTTCGGCCACGCTCGTCCTCACGGTCAGCCCGCCGTCGCTCGCGAACCCCCCGACCGCTTCCGCCGCCTCCGGGATCGCGGCCGACGCCGTCACCGCGAACTGGGGCGCCAACGGCAATCTTGCCGGGACCGAGTATTACGCCGAATGCGCCTCGGATTCCGGCTTCGCGACGGTCGTGGCCAATTCCGGCTGGATCACCGCGACCAGCCGCTCGTTCACCGGCCTGACCGCCAACACCGCGTATTATTTCCGCGTCAAGGCGCGTAATTCCGTCTTGGTCGAGACGCTCGCGACCGGCCTGCCCTCCGCTGTCACCCTCGCCGCCGCGCCGGCCTCCGCCGCCGCTTCGGGGGTCGCCGCCGGCGGAGCGACCGCGAACTGGGGCGCCAACGGCAACCCTTCCGGGACCCGGTATTACGCCGAATGCGCCTCGGATTCCGGCTTCGCGACGGTCGTGGCCAATTCCGGCTGGATCACCGCGGCCAGCCGCGCGTTCACCGGCCTGACCGCCAACACCGCGTATTATTTTCGCGTCAAGGCGCGCAATTCCGCCTTGGTCGAGACGCTCGCGACCGGACTTCCCTCAGTCGTCACCCTCGCCGCCGCGCCGGCCTCCGCCGCCGCTTCGGGCGTCACCGCCGACGCCGTGACCGCGAACTGGGGCGCCAACGGCAACCCTTCCGGGACCCGGTATTACGCCGAGTGCGCTGCGGATTCCGGCTTCGCGACGGTCGTGTCCAATTCCGGCTGGATCACCGCGGCCAGCCACGCGTTCACCGGCTTGACCTCCAACACCGCGTATTATTTCCGCGTCAAGGCCCGCAACGCGAGCCTCATCGAAACCTCTCCGACAAGCCTGCCGAGCGCGACTCCGGTCGGGGCTCCGACTTCGGCCGCCGCCTCGGGCGTCACCCCCACGGCGGTGACCGCCAACTGGGGGACCAACGGCAATGCTTCCACCCTGTATTATGCCGAGTGCGCCTCGGATGCCGGCTTTACGGCGATCTTGTCCAATTCCGGTTGGACCACTGCCGTGAGTTTCGCCTTCACCGGCTTGACGCCCAGCAGCCGTTATTATTTCCGGGTCAAGGGGCGTCTGAACGGCGCCGACCTGGCCGCCCCGACGGACTTGCCGTCGGTCTGGACGTTGGCCGCGGCCCCGGTCTCCGCGGCCCCTTCCGCCGTCGCGGTCACCTCCATGACCGCCAACTGGGGCGCCGGCGGCAATTCAACGGGGACGGAGTATTACGTCGAAGGCGCCCGGGATTCCGGTTTTTCGACGGGTCTGGTGAGTTCCGGCTGGACCGCCGCCCTCAGCGCCGCCATGACTGGATTGACTCCGGGCGTTCCGTATGCGTTCCGGGGCAAGGCGCGCAACGGCGCTTCCGTCGAGACGGGCGCGATCTCCCTTCCCGCGGCGACGACCCTTGAATACCCGCCCACCGCCGTCGCCGTTCTCTCCGTCACTTTCACGAGCGTCACGGTGAGGTGGACGCCTCCGGTCCCGGCGCCGTCGAGCTACCGGCTTGACGCGTCGCCGGACCCCGGCTTCGGGGGATCGACCCTCCTCACCGCCGCGGCGGGCTCGGACGCGTCTTCCCTCGGCATCGACGGCCTCGATCCCGCCAGCACGTACTATCTGCGCGTCGCCTCCCTGAATCCGGCGGGGACCCCCAACTACGCCGCGGTCGGGACGACCGTCACCTGGAACGCGGCTTACGTCAAGAAGGTGATCAGCGGTTCCTCGCCGGTGGACGTTTCCTTGGCGCCGCTGGCGCCTTCTCCGATCGTGTCCATATCGGTGCATGTCCCCCAGAACGGATTTCCATCCGGGACCAGCCTGTCGGTCAACACCGGCGTTTCCTTCAGCCTGCCGGCTCCCGTGAGCAACGAGGCCGTCTTGACGCCGTTGGGCCCGGATGTCGGCATGGAGATAGCGGCCGGAGGACTCCAGCCGAACTCGCCGGTGCGCGTGACGATCGCCTACGACCCCGCGCTTTTTCCCCCCGGGCAGGACGAGCGCCGCCTGCAGCTGCTGCGTTACGACCCCGCCGCGTCGCAGTGGACGCTGGTCCCGTCGCAGGCCGACGCGCGCAGCCACGTTCTGACCGCGCTGACTTCACATTTCTCCCTGTTCGCGCCGTTTTTCGTGACGCCCGGCGACGACCTTGGAAACGTCCGGGTGTTTCCGCAGCCGTGGGAAATAGGCGACGCCGGCAGCCGTTTCTGGGCGGGGGTGCTGACGCTCTCCGGCCTGCCGATCGACGCGCGGGTGCGCATCTTGACGGTGACCGGGGAGCTGGTCGCCGACGGCAGGGCCTCTTATGCCGGGGTCTACACATGGGACGGCGCCAATCGTTTCGGCAAGCGCGTCGCGTCCGGAACATACTACGCGGCATTCGAATCGAACGGGCAGACGCTCGTCCGGCGGGTGGTGATCATCCGGTGAGGCCGCCGATTCTCGCCGTCCTGTTCACTTTCATCGCGGCGGCGCCGGCGCGCTCGATGCAGAACAACGTGGGCACGGCCGCGGCCGAGTTCCTGCGCTTGGGGGCCGGCGCGCGCTCCTTGGGCATGGGCGAGGCGTACTCCGCCGTGGCCGAGGGGCCCGACGCGGCGTATTGGAACCCGGCGGGCCTGGCGCGCATGAGTCGGCCGGAGGCGATCTACGCGCGCTCGGAGCTGCCCGCGGGACTGCACCATGATCATCTGGCCGTGGGCGTCCCGTGCGGCTTTCTGAGCGGCACCGTCGCCGTCGCCGTCACGCGCCTGTCCCAGGAGGACCTCGCGCTCGTCGACGCGTCGAACCAGCAGCTCGGCTCTTTCGCGCCCCACTCGGAGGTCTACGCGCTCGCCTACGGCCGCCGGTTCTCCGACTCCGACGCCGATTCGATGGACCCCCGGCGCGATTACTTCCGCAGGGCGAACATCCCGCACGTCGAGCGTCCGTACGTCGACGAGAGGGAGCCGTGGACCGGAGAGGTCGCGGCCGGCCTTTCGCTGAAGATGATCAGCGAGAACCTGGGGACGCGTTCGGCCTCGACGTTCGCCGTGGACGGCGGCGGCTTGTTCCGCCCCGAGGACCTGCACGAGCTGATCCTGGCCGGCGCCTTCCGCCACGTCGGAGGCAAGATCAAGCTGATCTCGGAGTCCAACCCGCTGCCGGGAGAGCTGGCGGCCTCGGTCGCCTACGACGCGCGCGTCGACGGCCTGCGCCTGCTGCCCGCCTTCGAGGCGGTTGCGCCCTATGCCGGAAACCCCTACGGCAAGGTAGGCATCGAGGCGGAGCGCGCCGTCGGAGCGGGGTTCAGCGCCGCCGCTCGGTTCGGCTTCTCGAGCCGGGCCGTGCCCGACTTGGGCGTCCTCGCCGGCCTCACGGCCGGCGTCGGCCTGCGCGCCGCCTCATTCGGCTTCGACGCGGCGTTCCAGCCGATGTCGCTGCTCGGGGAGAGCTTCCGGCTCGGCGTCGGCTGGAGATTCTGAGAGGCCGGCTGGCGGACATGCCCTTGAGCTCGAAGAGCTGGTCGCGCAGCAGCGCCGCGGCCTCGAAGTCGAGGGCGTCGGCCGCGGCCGTCATCCGGCCTTCGACCTCCGAGATGATGCCCGGCAGGTCTTTCGCGCTGAGCGGACGCTCCGTCTCGCGCAGCAGCATCAGGCCCTGGCGCTTGGCCGCGGTCTGGAACTCCTCCAGTTCTTCGACCGCCTTGACGATGGTCCTGGGCGTGATGCCGCGCGCCTTGTTGTAGGCGAGCTGCTTGGCGCGGCGGCGGTCCATCTCGCCCAAGGCGCGCTTCATCGAGCCGGTGACCGCGTCGGCGTAGAGGACGACTTGGCCGCCCGCGTTGCGCGCCGCCCGCCCCGATATCTGGATCAGGGTCGTCTCGGAGCGGAGGAAGCCCTCGTGGTCGGCGCCCAGGATGGCGACGAGCGAGACCTCGGGCAGGTCCAGGCCCTCGCGCAGCAGGTTGACGCCGACCAGCGCGTCGAAGACGCCCGCGCGCAGTTCCTGAAGGATCGAGATGCGCTCGAGAGAGTCGATGTCCGAGTGCAGATAGCGTGCCTTGAGCCCGCGCGCGGACAGGTACGAGGCCAGGTCCTCGGCCGTGCGCTTGGTCAGCGTCGTGACCAGCGCGCGCGTGCGTCTTGAGGCGCACGCCTTGATGCGGACGATCAGGTCGTCGAGCTGGCCTTCGCTGGGACGGATGATCGTCTCCGGGTCGATGAGCCCGGTGGGACGCACGACCATCTCGACCACCTCGCCCCGAGTCCTCCTCAGTTCGTAGGGGCCCGGCGTCGCCGAGACGAAGACCGTCTGGCCGGCCAGCGCCTCAAACTCGGAGAACCTGAGCGGCCGGTTGTCGAGGGCCGAGGGCAGGCGCCAGCCGAAATCGACCAGGGTCTGCTTGCGCGCGCGGTCGCCCTCGTACATCCCGCCGACCTGGGGGACGGCCACGTGCGACTCGTCGACGACGAGCAGGTGATCCTTGGGGAAGAAGTCGAGCAGGCAGTTCGGCCGAGCGCCCGGCGGGCGCCCCGATAGGTGGCGTGAATAGTTCTCGATGCCGTGGCAGAAGCCGACCTCGCGGAGCATCTCCAGGTCGTAGCGCGTGCGCTGCTCCAGCCGCTGGGCTTCCAGGAGCTTGCCTTTCGAGCGGAAGAACTCCAGGCGCCGGGTCAGCTCGGCTTCGATGGCGGAGATCGCGCGCTCGCGCTCCGGGCCGTCGGTGACGAAGTGCTTCGCCGGATAGACCCACTCGCGTTGAAGGTTTCTCACATGATGGCCGGTCAACGGTTCGAACTCGCTCAGCGCCGCCACCGCCCCGTCCTCCAGCGTCGCGCGCAGGGCGGTCTCCATGTAGGCCGGGAAGATGTCGACGACCCCGCCCTTCACGCGGAACTTGCCGCGCGCGAACTCCGTTTCGTTGCGCTCGTAGTGGATCGACACCAGCCGGGCCAGCAGATCCTCGCGCGAGACCTTCCAGCCGACCTCGAGGGGCACGGCGCGCTTGGCGTAGGCCTCGGGCGAGCCGATGTTGTAGATCGCGGACACCGAGGCGACCACGACCACGTCGCGCCGGGCCAGCAGCGAGCTCGTGCACTTCAGACGCAGGCGGTCGATGCGGTCGTTGATCGAGGAGTCCTTCTCGATGTAGGTGTCGGTCGAGGGGACATAGGCCTCGGGCTGATAGTAGTCGTAATAAGAGATGAAGAATTCGACGGCATTGTCGGGGAAGAAGGACTTGAACTCCGCGTAGAGCTGCGCCGCCAGGACCTTGTTCGGCGACAGGACCAACGTCGGCCGCTCCAGCCGCGCGATCGCGTTGGCGACGGCGAAGGTCTTGCCCGAGCCGGTGACCCCGAGCAGGGTCTGGGCGGGCGCCCCCTCGCGGATGCGGCCGACGAGGGCGTCGATGGCCTCCGGCTGGTCGCCGGCCGGCTTGAACGAAGAGCGCAGGCGGAAGAGGCCCAAGGAGCGGCCGCTCAGCGGGCGATGGGCGCGCCCATGTCGCCTGAGGACGCGGAGGTTTCGGGGGGCGGGGCGGCCGTCTTGCGGGCCCAGAGGTACCGGCCGATCGGGCCCCTGATCCTCAGGAGGGTCCGATCCCTGTTGAGGATGTTGAGTTCGATCTTGAACTTCTCGGCGTCGCCCACGACCGCGGCCGTGTTGAGGTCGACGCGGCCGGCCATGCGCGCCTTGAGGGCGGGGCCGTCCTTCGTCGTCGCCAGAAGAGCGTCGAGGCCGTCGACGAAGGCTCCGGAGTTCCTCTTCGCCGCCATCTGGAGGTCGTACAGGGCCCACATGTCCATCGTCGCGTCGTAGATCTTCCGGGCGGCGTCCACCCGGGGCTTGGTATGGAACCGCCAGATGCCGCCGGTGATGGCCGCTCCGACGACGAACCCGGCCGCGATCGAAGCGAGGGTGCGAGGCGACAAGAGGCGCTGCCGCCAGGTGAGGGGCGCAGCGGGGGCGGGGGCCGCGAGGTCTTCCATCCGTTCATTATGGAACGCGCGGGCGCCCGTGTCAAGCGCGCCGAGGTGGGCCTTTGGTCCTATTTCCAACCGGGCCCTTCGGCCAAAGGAGAAGGGGCCCGCCGGCCCGGGCGGCGAGGGGAGGCGCATGTTACCATGGGAGCATGACGGGGATGCAGCTCTACGTGAAGTTCATCTTCACCCTCTCCCTCGGCCTCCTGGGCCTGGGGATGGTGCTCACCACCCTGCTGGAGACCGTGCTGCGCGATTGGGACGCTCCGCGCGAGCTCCGCCGCTGGTGGCGCCATGTCACCCACGCTCGCGCGCACGCCTCCTCCGTCCGCGCCGAGGACATCCTTCTCGAGCTGGAGCATGCCCAGAAGGAACACCGCTACGAGCGCCGCCTGCCGGCCGGCTCCATCGACCGGCGGCGCGAAGAGATGCGCGCGATCCGCGAGGCCGAGGAAAGGCTGGCCTCCCCCTCCGCCGTCTAAGCTGGTATAATCCGGCGCCAATGCGCGCCGCCACGACGCCCGCCGCGGTCCTCCTCTCGGTCCTGGCCGCCTCTTTTCTGGGGTTCGGCCAGATACGCGCCTCCAGCGCGACCTATGATGAGCCCGTCCACCTGGCGGCCGGCTATACCGACCTGGTCCAGGGCCGCTACCGCCTCAACGCGATGGACCATCCGCCCCTGGCGGAGATGTGGGCCGCCCTGCCCCTGCTCGCGCTGAGGCCGGATTGGTTCCCGGCGCATCCGGACTGGCTGAACGGCCGCGTCTATCACTACGGCGATCTGTTCCTCCACAAGAACCGGGTCTCCGCCGACAGGCTTCTGGGAACGGCCCGGCTCTGGAACCTGGTCACGCTCACGGCGCTCCTGGCCTGCGCCCTGGCGCTCTGGGCCCGGCGCCTGGAGGGGGAAAACGGAGCTTGGGGGGCGGCGGCCGCGCTGGGCCTGTGCGTTCCCTGGTTCTCCAATGCCGCTCTGGCGACCAC
>MGUL01000066.1:0-2152 GCA_001800005.1 Elusimicrobia bacterium RBG_16_66_12
GGGCCGGCCGCGGCGAAAGTCGAGACGTCAAAGCCGCGCGCGGCGAGGGCCGACGCGACGCGGGGCAGGACCGAGGGATCCTTGACCCACAAGGAATCCCCCCTCAGGGCGAAGCCGGGGGCGATGAGTCCCGCGGCTCGCCACTTCTCGACCTCTCCGCGGGTGAAGTGCAGCACGTCGCCGCGCACGGAGAGGTCGCCGAGGCTCTCCTCGCGCAGGAGCGCAGCACCCGCTCCCATCGCCTTGAGCCGTTCCCACAGTTCGCCCGCCGTCGACGGCGAACGCCCGCCGAGGGCCGAGAACGATCCCGCGTCGACGGCCGCGAGGACGACCCGGTCGTCCTCGCCGCGCGGCTCGATCATGAAGGAGGCGAGAGCGGCCGCCAAGGCGAGGAGGACCGCCGGGCCCGCGCCGCGAGGCGGACGGCTCATGACCTCGCCGCCTGCCGGTAGACGCGCAGATAGGACTCCACCGAACGGTCCCAGGAGAAATCCCCGCCCATCGCCGCGCGCACCAGCGCGTCCCAGCGCGGGCCGCGATAGGCGCCGACGGCGCGGCCGAGCGCCTCGCGGAGGCTCGCCTGGTCGTTGGGCTCGCACAGGAAGCCGTTCGCCGGCCGCCCCGCGGCGGCCTCCTCGAACACGGTGTCGACGAGCCCCCCCGTGCGCGCCGCGACCGGCACGGCGCCGTAGCGCATCGCGATCATCTGGCCGAGGCCGCAGGGCTCGAAGCGCGAGGGCATCAGGAACAGGTCGCCGGCCGCGTAGACCCGGTGGGCGAAGGTCTCGTCGAAGGAGCGATGGAAATGGACGGCGCCCGGATGACGGCGCTCGAGCGCGACGAGGCTCTCGGTCAGCGCGGGGTCGCCGGTCCCGAGGGCGACGAACTGCGCGCGGGCCAGCAGCGGCTCCAGCGCGGGAAGGGCCAGGTCCAGGCCCTTCTGATAGTCGAGGCGGGAGACGACGCCGATGAGCGGACGGTCGCGGCGGACGTCGAGTCCGCATTCCTGCTGCAGCGCCTCTTTACAAACGGCCTTCCCGGCGGGCGCGTCGGAAGGGCCGTAGCGGCGGCAAAGAGCGGCGTCCCGCGCGGGGTCCCAGACCTCGGTGTCGAGGCCGTTGAGGATGCCGCTGAGGACCGAGGAGCGCCGCTTGAGGAGCCCCTCGAAGCCGAATCCCCGGTCGCGGGACTCCTGGATCTCGCGCGCGTAGGTCGGGCTCACGGTCGTGATCCGGTCGGCATAGGCCAGGCCCGCCTTCAGGTAGCTGACCCGGCCGTAGTACTCCAGGCCGTCGGCGGTCCAGTCCTCGGCCCCGAAGCCCGCCTCGCCGAGCGCGGCCGGCGGGAAATTCCCCTGGTAAGCCATGTTGTGGACCGTGAACACCGAGCCCGCTCCGGAGAAGTGCGGGTCCGCGGCGTAGGTGCGCTTGAGGTGCGCGCAGACCAAGCCCGTCTGCCAGTCGTGGGCGTGCACGATGTCGGGCTTGAAGCCGACGGCCTTGGCCCCCTCGAGCGCCGCCCGCGAGAACAGCGCGAAGCGCCGGGCGTTGTCCTCGTGGTCGCGTCCCTGCGACGCGTAGAGGCCCTCGCGGTCGAAGAAGGGAGGGTGGTCGACGAAATAGGTCGCGACCATGCGCCGCTGGAGGAGGCGCAGGCCGACCGGGACCGACGCGCCCCCGAAAGGGACGTCCAGGGAAAGCGCCGAGCCTTCGTCGAGCCGGGGGGCGCGCACGTCCCGGTACTTGGGCAGGAACACGCAGACCTCGTGCCCGGCGGCTCCCAGCTTCTGCGCGAGCGTGCCGACGACGTCGGCCAGTCCCCCGGTCTTGCAGAAGGGGACGGCCTCGCTCGCGACGAAGAGGATTTTCATTCAGGCCGGAGAGGGTCCTCGCCCGGACCGCCCTCCGGCTCCGGCGCCTTCTCCTCGGCCGGGGCGGCCGGGGCGGCGGGATGCTCGGAGAGGGCCTCGGCCATGACGGCCTCCTCGGTCTGGGCCGCGAACTCGGCGGCCGGCGCGAAGCTGTCGATGGGGGGAAGGTCTTCGAGGCTGCGCAGGCCGAAATGGCGGAGGAACTCGAGCGTGGTGCCGTACATCAGCGGCCGGCCGACGGTCTCCTTGCGGCCGACGACCTTGAGCAGGCGCTTCTCGAGC
>MGUL01000066.1:2176-7760 GCA_001800005.1 Elusimicrobia bacterium RBG_16_66_12
GATCTCCTCGATCTCGGCGCGGGTCAGCGGCTGCTTGTAGGCGACGATCGAGAGGGTCTCCTGGGCGGCCGTGGACAGCCGCATCGTCGCGCGGTCGGCGAAGAGCTTGCGCAGATACCCGGACAGCTCGGGACGCGTCGCCATCTGCCAACCCTCGGCCACGGCGAGCAGGCGGTAGCCGGCGTCGCGCGACTCGAGGTCGCGCCGCAGTCCCTCGACGGCCTCCACGATCCGGTCCTGGTCCCGGACCCCGACGATCTTGCCCAGCTCCGAGGCGGAGAGGGGGCGGTCGGTGATGAAGAGCAGGCCTTCCAGCGCGCGCCTGAGCAGCGCGTCACTGGGGATCGGCGCTTCCGGCATCTCCGGCGTTTCCGGCGTCTCCGGCGACGGGGCTTGAGTCATCTGCGGAAGCCTCCTTCTTGAAGATCCGTATCTTTCCGAAGTTCGCGTCCTGGCGGATGAATATCTTCTGCAGCTTGGTCAGCTCGAGCATCGCGAGGAAGCAGGCGATGATGCCGCGCCTCTTGCGCTCGTCGGCGAAGAGCTCCTCCCACTCGATCATGGGCTTCCCGGAGAGGAGGAAGAGGATCTTCTCCATCTTCTCCTCGATCGGGAACTCCTCCCCCGTCACCTCGCGGGAATCGTCCTCGGCGCCGTCGAGGATGACTCGCAGGCGGTCCATCAGCTCGAAGAGCGAGAGGTTCGGGGACTTGTCCGACTCCTCGAAGAACGGCGCGCCGCGGAAGAACACGTTCGACATCTCGTCGGCGCGGCCGGACAGGAACTTCGAGGCTCCCTTGAACTTCTGATATTCCAGCAGCTTCTGCGCCAGCTCCGCGGCCGGGTCCGGACCGTCCTCGCCTTCGGCGGGGACGTCTTGATGGGGTAGCAGGGAGCGGGACTTGTAGGCCATCAGAGTGGCCGCCATCACCAGGAACTCCCCCGCGACGTCGAGGTTGAGGTCCTTCATCAGGTCGAGGAAGGCGAGGTACTCGCGCGTGATGTGCGCGATGGGGATGTTGTGGATGTCGAGGTCGTCCTTCTTGACCAGGAACAAAAGCAGGTCCAGCGGCCCCTCGAAGAGCTCCAGCGTCACCTCGTAGCCTTTCTCGGCCATCAGCGCAGCCTCATCGCGGCGCGGACCTCGGCCATCGTCTCGCGGGCGACGGCGCGGGCCTTCTCGGCGCCCGAGGACAGCACGGCATCGACATCCGAAACCTTGTAGGAATCCCGGCGCGCGCGGAAGGCGTCGAACGGCCCGGACATCTCGGCGAGGAGGTCCTTCTTGCACGCGCTGCAGCCGAGCCTGCCGGCGCGGCAGTCCTCGCCGCGAGCCTTGACGAAGGCCTCGTCGGCGTAAAGCGTGTGCAGGGAGAACACGGCGCACCCCGGCTCGTTCTCCGGGCACGGCTCCGGATGGCCCGGGTCGGTCGCCCTCTTGCGCGTCGGGTCGGTGTACATCGCCTTCACCTTCGTCTCGAGCGAGGCGGCCGCCTCGCAGAGGTCGATCGCGTTGCCGTACGACTTCGACATCTTGCGCGAATCGGTCCCGGGGACCTTCGGCGCCGACGTCAGCAGCGGCTGAGGTTCGGCGAAGACCGGCCCGAAGGCGTGGTTGAACTTGCGCGCGATCTCGCGCGAGAGCTCCAGATGCGGGAGCTGGTCCTGGCCGACGGGGACCTTGGTCCCGTGATAAAGGAGAACGTCCGCCGCCTGAAGGACGGGATAGCCCAGGAAACCGAAGGTCCTCAGCTCGTAGCTGACGCCCTGCTTGTTCTCCTCGTAGTGCGTCGCCTCGCCCGCGGCGGCCATGCCCGCCTTGGTCTTCGCCAATTCCTGAAGCTGCTCTTTCCAGGTCGGGTTATGCTCCAGCATGGAGAGCGGCGTGACCATCCCCAGCATCAAGGCCAGCTCGGCGTGCTCGGGGACGTCCGACTGCCTGAAGATCACGCACTTCGACGGGTCGAGGCCGGCCGCCAGCCAGTCGAGGACCATCTCGCGGCAGTTCTCCTGGATATGAGAGGTGTCGTTGTAGCCCGTCGTGAGCATGTGCCAGTCCGCGACGCAGAAGAGGCAGGAGTATCGGTTCTGGAGGCCGACCCAGTTCTTCAGGGCGCCCCAATAGTTCCCGATGTGCAGGCGGCCCGTCGGGCGCATGCCCGAGAAGACGATGTCGGCGCGCTTCATTGCGTCGGGATTCTAGCGCTTTGCCGAGTGGAATTCCAGCATTTTCACTCGGTGAGCGGCCCGCTGCCCCTGGTTTCGTCCGCGAAGCCTGCAGTTCGCGCCGGTGAGAGTTTTGAAACGGGCGCCTTGACGCCGTCCGGCCATCCTGTTACGCTTCGCCCATGGCCGACGTCCTCATCTTCGACGACGACCCGCGAGTGGGCGACCTGGTGGGAGAGACCCTGCGCAGCCGGGGTCTGAGCACGGCGCATTTCCCCAGCGGAGCCGGGGTGGTCCAAATCGTGACGGACGCGCGCCCGCGCCTGGTCGTGCTCGACATCATGATGCCGGGCGTCGACGGCCTCAGCGCCTGCCGCGCCATCCGCGAGACCCCGGCAACGCGGCACGTCAAGATCGTCGTGCTCACCGCCAAGCATTTCGAGAAGGACCGCGAGGACGCCAAGCGCTACGGCGCCGATCTGTTCCTCAACAAGCCGTTCAAGACCGCCGACCTCGCCGCGGGCATCGGCAACCTGCTCGGCGTGGCCGAGCCCGCGGCCGGGCCGCCCGCGCCGCCGGCCGCGCCTCTCGTGGCCGCGCTCAACCCCGGCGGCTTGGTGCTGGAAGCCGCGGGACGGTGGATATTCTTCGACGCGGGCAAGGGCACCACGCACTGGCTGGCGAGCCGCTCGGTCCTGCCGCCGACGGTCTGGGTCCTGCTCACTCGTTACGACGACGACGCCATCTCCGAGCTGGGCGCCTTCGCCGCCCCTCTGGCCGCGGGCAAACGCGTGAACCTGGCAGGGCCCGACGATGCGAACTCCCTGCTGCAGCGCCTCGCGCCTCGCATGAACGGCTTGGCGGGCCGACGCGCTCCCGGCACGCCGTTGCTCTACCCCCAGCGCGAAGCCGACCTCCAGCTCGGTCCCGGGCTCATGACCGCGACACGCTACACCCAGCACGCCGGCTCCTGCCTGGCCTGGCGCCTCGACGTGCAGGGCCGCCGCATCGTCTGGTGTCCCGCCAACGAAATCCCCCCCGTGGCCGAGGATTGGAACCGCCACGAGCGCGAAAAGTTCAAGACCTTGTTCCTGGGCGCAGACCTCCTGCTCCACGGCTTCGCTCGCGGCGCACGGGACCCCGCCTCGACGACGGCGCTCTACCGGGGCTCCTGGGAGCCCGTGGTCTCCTTGGCGCGCGACGCCGGCGTCAAGCGCCTAGGCCTGGTGCCGTTGGGTGGAGCGACCGGCGTCGGCATCGACGAGACCCTCGCGCGCAGCGGCGAGGCCGCTCCGATGGACTGCCGCGTCGCCCTTCCCGGCTCCGGATGGATCCTCTAGGGCGAGGACCGCCCAGACCAGGACCGCGGCGTAGAGCTTGAAGTAGCCGGCGAGGATGTTCCAGCGCCCCATGCCGATCGTCTCGGCCAAGGCCTTGGTCGAGTCCAGCGCCGCGAAAAGGACGATCGCCGCGCGCGCGGCGAGCGGCGCGTCGGTCTCCAGGGCGGCGATGGTCGGGGGGATCAGCAGCAGGAAGGAGTAGTCCTTCAGTCGCGGGACGACCAGCGCGTAGGCGGCGATGTAGAGCATCATCGCCCGGCGGCGCCTGTCCTCTTCGCCGCCGCCGTCTTTGATGATGCGCCGCAGCGAGAGCCCCGTCAAGGAAACGACGGCCGCGGCCCAGAGAACGTCGAGCCGCATGGCCCAGGACGAGGCTCGATTGCGGTCGCGCCAGGCGGTCTCGAGGACGTGCTGGAGGAAGCCCACGACCGAGCAGTTGTTCGGCCCGCGCTCGTAGCGCCAGGGCTGGGACGGGTCGCCGAGCTGGCGGAAGAAGCCCTTGAGCAGTCCGGGGTGCGCCGCCTCGTTGAGGCCGAAAAGCAGGAGGGCGAGGACGGCCCCCGCGAGGAGGGCGCGCCGGCGCGGCTTGGGCTGGGCGAGCAGCAGGGGCAGGAACGCGACGGGCAGCAGCTTCGGCTGCGCGGCGACGGCGATCAGGGACGCGAACAGCAGGTCCTTGCCGGCGACGAAGGCCGCCAGGCCCGCCCAGAGGACCAGGTGCTCGAAGGACGAGGCGTTGCCCGCCCGGAAGTCGTTCCAGAACGGGCTTCCGTAGGCGACCGCCGCGAAGAGCACGCGCGGCAGGTCCGGCCCCGGACGCAGGACCCACCGACGCCAAAGCCAGAGCATCAAGAAGAGAGAGAGGACCTTCAGGGCCGCCCACAGCCTCTCGCCCGCTTCGCGGCCCCACGCGTCGGAGGCGGCGGCGAAGGGACGATAGAGGTCGGTCGCGAGCGGCGGGTAGAGGCACTGGTAGCCGACGCCGTCGAGGACCGGCATCGAGGCGTACGGATCGCCCCCGTTCGCCAGCGTGCGCGAGCACAGCAGGTAGACCTTCAGGTCCCACTGCAGGCGCCTCGTGCTCAGGAACAGCCCCGTGAAGACGGCCAGGATCAGGGCGGCGGCGACGGCCGCGCGCGGCCTCATCGGCGGCGCAGCCAGGCCAGCGCGGCGGCTCGGGTCTTGAGCCGCCCCTTGCGCTGGAGAGCGGCGGCCCGGTCGATCAGTTCGTGGAAGGCCGGCCCGGGCCGAAGACCGACGGCGATCAGGTCCGAGCCTCGCAGGAAGCAGGGCTTGAGCGCGGCCGCGGGGAGCAACGGCCGCGCGCGCCGGACGGCGGAGATGACGAGGTCGGACAGCGGGGAGCGCGGGGACTTGTCGCTGGAGGCCGCGGCCAGCGCCTCGTGGAGGAGCACGCGCAGATGGTGTTCCAGCGGGAACGAATCGACGAACTCGCGGCCCTTCGACGGGCCGAGGGCCAGCGCCATCGCGGCCAGGCGCGGCTCGACGCCCGCGGGAAGCTTCAACCGCCACGGCAGTGCTGGATGGAGCAGCGGAAGGTAGCCCCAGGTCTCGAGCAGGCCGAAGGCGAAGCCGGGGTCCCGTTCGCCGAGCAGGCAGACCAGTTCATGGAGCAGGCGATGGCGCGAGAGCTTGGCTGCGTGGCCGGCGCGCAGCGCCTCCTTGGCCTCGTCCGACATCCCGTCCGCGGGCCGGCAGCGAAGACGCCCGATGAAGCGCGCGGCGCGGAACACGCGCGTGGGGTCGTCGCGGAAGCTCGCGGGATGAAGAACGCGCAGAGTCCTGTCCTTCAGGTCGCGCAGGCCGCCGTAAGGATCCACGAGCCGGCGGGAGCCGTCGTCGAGGCGCGCGGCCAGGGCGTTGATGGTGAAGTCGCGGCGGAAAAGATCCTGTTCGATGGGGACCTTGCCCGCCGTGAGCTCGGGAAGGACGGCGGGGGCCGGATAGGTCTCGGCCCTCGTCGTGGCCACGTCCACCCGGAAGCGGCCGCGCCCGACGATCCTCCGCGTGCCGAAGCGCCCGAAGACCTCGGCGGGCCCCGCGAGCAGTTCGGAGCA
>MGUL01000066.1:7799-9265 GCA_001800005.1 Elusimicrobia bacterium RBG_16_66_12
CGACGGTCAGGTCCAGGTCGAAGGTCGCGCGGCCCAGCAGCCAGTCGCGCACGCAGCCGCCCACCGCGTAGAGCGGCAGGCCGCAGCGCCGCGCCTCCTCGGCGAGCGGCCGCAGGAAGCGCGCCGCGGCCGCGGGCACGGGGGCCTTGGACGGCGGCGGAGCGCTCACCTCGCCTTCGCCGCGGGCGGAAGGGCCGCGCCGGCGTCATCCTCGCAGCGGCTGAGGTAATCGGACCACGCGGTCAGCCGGTCGTTGGCCGCCACGAGCTTCTTCATCCCCGCGATCAAGGACGCGCGGGTGGGCGCGCCCTTCCCCTCGAAGGGAAAGACCGCCGGCGCGCCGCGCGCGCGAGCCCACAGCGGGCTGGCCCTGTACACGGAAAGGCCGAGCTCCCCGGCGAGGAAGACCATGACATCCCGCTCGTCGGCGCGCCAATCCTCCGCCTCCAGCAGCCGCGCCAGGCCGTCCTGACCGAAATAGACCTCCGGCTCCATGTCCAGCGGCAGGCGCTCTCCGAGGACGGCCCGCATCTGCTCGTAGTCTTCCTTCATCTTGCCGCGCCAGCGAGCCTCCTCCGCCTGCCAGGCGTCGGGGAAGACGAAGGCCAGGATCTCGGCGGCGGGCTCGTAATAGATCCAGGCGACCTCGGGCACGAATGCGGCGCCGCAATGCGGGCAGAGCAGAAGATTCAGCTCCCGCGCCTTGATCTGGTCGCGCAGGTTCTCCTCCGAGCCCCCCTGAACGAAGCTCCAGACCGGGGCCTCGAAGGGCTCGCGGCATGACGGGCACGCAACCTCGACGTCGCCTTGGAGGGACATTGGTTGAAATTGGATTATACGACTTCGGGCCTCAACGGGCGAGGCGCTTGAAATATTCCTTGATCTCCGGGGAGTGCGCGGCGGGGCGCGGCTCGCGCAGGGATTTTTCCAGCTCCTCGCGCAGTTCTCGCGGCGGGCGGTATTCCTCCGCGGAGGGAAGCCTCACCCTCCCCAGCGCCGAGCCGGAAGCCCCTCGGCCGGAGGCGCGGACCGAGCCCCTCATCACGGATACGGCGGGCTCTCCCTCTCCCGCGCCGCCGCCCGGACCCGCCCCGGAGGCCGACGACCTCGCCTGCTCGCCCCCCTCCTGGAGGATGGCCAGCGCGGCCTCGGCGCGGTGAAGCCCTTCGGGCCAATCTCCGCGCCGCAGAGCCCGCTCCCCTTTGCCCTGCTCGGAAACCGCCTCGTCCACGCGGCCGGCCAGTCGCCCCGAAAGAAATCCCATGTCCCGCGCCGCCCGCCCGATCTCCGCCCGGAGCTTCTCGGCCCGCCGCCGCGCGAGGGCCTGCGCCTGAGCCGCGCCGCGCGCACCCGCGGCATCGAGCGTCGGCGCGGGCGTGCCCGCGGCCAAGCGCTCGGCCAGCGCCGCCTCGGCCGCCGCGAAGGCCTGGAGCTCCGCGGCGTCCGCCGCGCGCGACACCGCCGTC
>MGUL01000067.1:0-339 GCA_001800005.1 Elusimicrobia bacterium RBG_16_66_12
AGGCGCCACCCGCCGGCTTCGCGCGGTTTTTCCCCGACGAAAACGATCGAGCCTGCGCTTTAGCGGCGCCCGACCTCTCCCGACTCACACACGAACCATCATCCGTCTACGCGGCCCTGATCGGCTCGATCGCCGCAACCCTGACGCGCCGACTCGGGGTCGCCCCCGCGGCGGCCGGAGTCATCGCGCGCGATCCGATCGTCCTGATCACGTACGCGTTCTTGGACCGCCTGCTCAGGCTCAAGCGCCTGGTCGACCGCGAAGGTCCCGGCGCGTGGAAGGTCCCTCGGGGGATTCTCGCAACGCCCGCTGTATGGACAGAACTCGCGCGTGACGCGG
>MGUL01000067.1:350-3113 GCA_001800005.1 Elusimicrobia bacterium RBG_16_66_12
CCGTTCAACGAGGGTCTCTTGAGCCGTATCGCGGGCATCTGGGGATTGGAGAGCGGCCCGACCGCCCCCGCGAGCACCCCCCGCAAGGCACGCGACATCGCAAACCTCAATTTCGCGACCCCCGGCCTAGGACGGCGGGTTGCGTGGAAAGCCGCGCGCCTCTCGTCCCGCGCCCTTGGACGCGTGCCGACTCTGAGCCTTGCCTATGCGGAATCGTGTTTTCTCGACGCGGGTCTGATCGGCCCCTGGCGGATGGCCGACCTCCAAGCCCCCCAGGACGTGACGGCCCCGCCGCCGGACGCCGCACTGCGCGCAATCGTCGTTGGCGACGCATGCGCTGCTGTCGCACCCGCGCTCGACGCCCTGCTCGCATCATGGGGCTTCGACGCGCACGAGCGCGCATCGGCCGTCCGCATCCATACCGAGTTATGCTCGGACCTGTTTCCTCGCGCGCGACTGGAGGATCTGCCGTCGCGTCTCGACCTCGCCTCCAAGACCCTTTCGCGCTTCGCGCCAAAACCCCTGTTGATGAGCTCCATCGGCGACGACCGCACGGCCTGTATGATCGCAGCCGCTCGGGGATCGGGGATGCAGGCGATCGGGATTCAACACGGCGCGCATTACGGTTTCGTGGATGCGCCCTGCCACATCGAATTCGAACTGGCACATCTCGACCGCTTCGTGAGCTGGGGCTGGAACAGGATGCCGGACCATCCTCTCTGCCGCGGCGTCGAGGCGATACCCCTGCCCAGCCCCTGGATGAGCGAGCGCGCGAAGCGTTGGCGGCGGGAACTGCCGCGCCCCTCGTCCGCCCCGCGCGCATGGGACGTGCTCTTGATGACGGAGCGGATCCCGCCGTACCCCCCGCCGATGACCACCGTCCGTCTCAACCGCCTGGACGCGCTGGAAACACTCGACCTGGAATTGGTGGGGATGGTCCGCTGCCTGACCGGCAGGAACCTCCGAGTCCTCCACAAGCCCTTCAATGCGATGTCGGCCGAAGCGCAGAGCACGACGATCGCGGCCCTCATGTCCGAGCATAGGAAGAGCTACGCCGCCTATGACCGCCTCGACAAAGGGATGACGACCGACCTGCTCTCTTCCGTCAAGCTCGTGGTCTGGGACGAGCCGGGCGGAGGAATCTTCGAGTGCCTCGTCTCCGGGATTCCCGCCCTCCTCCTCTGGACCCGTACGCAATACGCGGAGTCTCCCCGCGCCGAGGCCCCGTTCCGAGCGCTGGAAGAAGCCGGTATCTGCCACCGCTCGCCCGAAAGCCTCGCCGAAGCGGCCGCAACGTTGAGCGCCGACCCGGCCGGCTGGCTTCGGGACCCTCGACGCGCGACGCTAATCGCCGAGGCCTGCCGAGAACTCGCCTGGGCCGACGACGACTGGGCCCGGCCGTGGCGGCGCTTCCTGGACGGCCTCTGAGGCGCCATTTGAGCTGGCCCCCCCGATGTTCTATCATTGAACAAGCTTCCCCATATAATCATGCCCGTCCCCGATAAACTCGTCGTGCGCCAGATCGCTCTGGAGATCTACGGCGGCTGCAACTACAAGTGCCCGATGTGCCCCCAGACGGACGGGCGCGAGGCCGACTTCCTAAAGCGGATGCCCTTCGAGGTGTTCAAGAAGGTCGTCGACGAGGGCAAGACGCTGGGCGTGGAGGTCGTCAGCCTCCAGGGCTCCGGCGAGCCGACGATCCACCCCGAGATGCCGAAGTTCGTCGCCTACGTGAAGTCGCAGGGCCTGCAGTGCATCTCGCTGACCAACGGCTTCATGCTGACCCCGAAGCTGAGTCGCGAACTGATCGAGGCCGGCCTGGACATCCTGCGCATCTCCGCGATCGGCTACGACCGCGAGAGCTACGCGAAGTGGATGGACAAGGACGCCTACGAGAAGGTCCGAGAGCAAGTGCGCGAGTTCCTGCGCATCGATCGTGAACTCGGCGCCAAGACCGAGCTCACCCTCTACCACCTCGTGATGGACGACACGAAGATCGACGCCGAGGTCGCGCAGTACCGCAAGAACTGGATCGAGCACTGCGGCGCGCCCGGCGAGGTCTGGAAGATGCACAATTGGGGCGGCCAGTACGAGGACATCCCCTATCACCGCAGCGGCATGACCAAGCGCAGCTGCGGCCGACCCGCCTCCCCCTACCTGACGGTCCGCGCCGGCGGCCTCGGCGGCCACACGGCCGCGGTGGTGCCGTGCTGCTTCGTGCTGGGACAGGACTCCAAGGCCGTGCTGGGCCACCTCGACACGAACACGATCGCCGAGGTCGTGGCCGGCGCCCCGTACCACGATCTGCGCGACAAGCACGCGAAGGGCGACTTCGACTCGATCGATTACTGCAAGAACTGCGACCAGCTCTACGACGCGCCCGAGAGCCTGGTCTGGACGAACATCCCGGGCAAGAAATACGGGCAGTCGAAGGTCCTGCAGGACCTGGACTACCGGAAGTGGACCGTTTGAGGCCGCGGTGAAGGCTTTCCTCTGGCGCGCACGCTCCGCGGTCTCCGCGGCGCTGCGTTCCGTCGTCCTCCATCTCGGCGTCCTCTACCTCAAGCTCTTCCCCTGGGAACGGCTCTCCGAGCCGTTCCGCGATCTCGAGACGCAGCTGCGGCGCCGCGGCGACCAGAGCCGGCGGCTGGAGCGCCTGCTGTCCCGGCGCCTGCGCCACCTCGACATCGGCGCGCGCGGCGGGCCCAACAGCTTCCTGCGCCACTACGAGCGCTTCCTGGAGACCTGCCTGGTCGAGCCCGA
>MGUL01000067.1:3123-6154 GCA_001800005.1 Elusimicrobia bacterium RBG_16_66_12
AGGCGGTCAAGCTGCGCGCGGCCGGCTATCGCGTCGTGGAGAAGATCCTCTCCGACAAGGACGGTCAGGAGACGCTGCGCGTGACGCGCAAGGGCGGGCTGACCAGCACTCTCGAGCCGACGGGCCGCTTCGTCGACTACTACCGCGGCGACTCGGACCGCTTCGAGGTGGTCAAGAACATCCCTCTGCCGGCGACGACCATCGAGGCCGTCTGCAAGGAGTCGGGGACGGGCTTCGACCTGGTCAAGATCGACACGCAGGGCAGCGAACTGACGGTCCTCAAGGGGCTGGGGGCGCAGCGCCCGCTGTTCATCCTGTGCGAGATATCCCTGGTGGACCTTTATAAGGACCAGGCGACCTTCCCGGAACTCGCCCGCTTCCTTGAAGAGCGCGGCTATCTGGTCTGGGACCTGGCGATGCACGCTCAGCCCGCGCCGGGACACCGCGCCGGCCTGCGCCAGGACGGACTGCCGGTGCACGGCGACGCGGGCTTCATGCCCAACTGGCGCACGCCCGAGGGGCGGCGCCTCATCGCCTCCGACCCGCGCGCCTGGGCGGCGCTGATGCTGATGTTCGGGCTGGAGGACGTCCTCCACTACGCCCTTTCGACCGAGGACTTCCCGGAGAAGGCCGCCATCCAGAAGGCCCTGGCCGAGCCCGTCGGCACCCTGCCGCTGGACCTGTACGCGCCGGTCCTCTACTGAGCCGCGGCGCATGAAGATCGGCCTCCTCGGCGCGGGCTCCGTCGCCCTCCACCACGCCCTGGCCGCGGCGCATCTCGGCCATCAAGTCGCGGCGGCCAGTTCCTTGAGCGCCGACTCCCCGCGCTGGAAGCGCTTCCACGAGGCCTTCTCGGACGCGCGCTTCGTGGCCGACGGTCACGACCTCTTCTCGGACGAAAGCCTCGATGCCGTCGTGTCGTGCCTGCCGTGGGACCGCACTGAGGAGTGGCTGGACGCGATCCTGGCCTCCCCGCGTCCCGTCCTCATGGAAAAGCCCGCGGCGCTGTCGAGCGCGCGGCTGATCACGGCGCTCGAGAATCCGCGCCCGGCGGCGCTCAAGGCCGTGGCCTACAACCGGCGCTTCTACGAGCCGGTGCGCCGTCTGCGCGAGCGGCTGGCCAAGGGCGGGCTCAAGTCGGCCGAGGTGCTCATCTCCGAGGACATCTCCCAGCACGAGGCGCGACATCCCGGGGTCATGAAGGCCCTGGAGGTCTTCTCCTCGCACACCTTCGACCTGGCGCTGTTCCTGTTCGGGCCGCTGAGCGCGGTGAAGGTCTACTCGCACGGAGGCGGGCCCAAGGACGCGGGCTTCGTCTCGCGGCACGCCCTGCTCGAGACGGCCGCAGGCCTCCCGGTCTGGCTCACGCTCAACGCCAACGACCCCAGCCCCGTCGGCCTGCGCTGCCGCTTCGATGACGCGACGACCTGGCATCTCTCCCCAATCGAGACCCTGCGGGTCTACGACGGCTACGAGGTCCAGCCGGCCCAGCCCGGGGTCCACATCCGCCGCTACCTCCCCCATGTCCGAGAGACGGTGGAGGCGGACGCCCGGCTCAAGCCCGGCTTCGTCGAGCAGATGGGGGCCTTCCTGTCCGGCCAGAAGGCCGACCTGGCCGACATCGGGCAGTCGGTCGCCCTGCTGCGCCTGATCGAGTCCCTCCGGTCCTAGCCTCGGGAGCCCCCGTATTTGGTATGATGTTCATTCGTTGAACATCATCCATCCGGGAGGCCCATGACGCCCCATCGCATCTTCATCGGCTACGACAAGCGCATGCCCATCGCCTCCCAGGTGCTGGAGCACTCCCTGCGCAAGCACTCCTCCCAGCCCCTGGACATCCGCCTCCTGAAGATCGACGAGCTGGACTTCCGGCGCCCCCGCGACCCCCTCCAGACCACCGAGTTCACCTACACCCGCTTCCTCGTCCCCCATCTATGCGGCTTCCAGGGCACCGCTTTGTTCATGGACAACGACATGCTGTGCTTCGGCGACGTCGCCAAGATCTTCGCCCTCGACATGACGGGCCTCGCCATCCGCTGCGTCAAGCACGACCAGAAGGCCGCCGACGGCGGCGTCAAGATGGACGGCCAGAAGCAGACCAGCTACCCCCGCAAGAACTGGTCCAGCTTCATGATGCTCAACTGCGCGAAACTGACCGCCTGGTCCAAGGATAGCGTCGAAACCAAGCCCGGCTCCTGGCTGCACCGTTTCGAGCCCATCCCCGACGGCGAGATCGGCGAGCTCCCCAAGACCTGGAACACCCTCGACTGGCACGACCAGACGACCGACCTGATCCACTACACCGAGGGCGGCCCCTGGTTCGAGCGCTGCAAGGACCACCCGTACGGCAAGGTCTGGTTCCAGTACCGCGACGAATACCTAGCCCGCGCGGGGGCGGTGAAGCGCTGATGGCCTCCGCCCCCTCCCTGCGCGTCATCCCGCGCCTCGACATCAAGGGCCCCAACGTGGTCAAAGGAGTCCACCTGGAGGGCCTGCGCGTGGTGGGCGTCCCGGCGGAGCTGGCCCTGCGCTACTACGAGGAAGGCGCCGACGAGCTGCTGTACATGGACATCGTCGCCAGCCTGTACGGCCGCAACAGCCTTCTAGACATCGTCGAGCGCGCCGCGCGCTCCATCTTCATCCCGATGACCGTCGGCGGCGGCATCCGCACCATCGACGACATCCGCGCCATGCTCCGCGCCGGGGCCGACAAGGTCGCCATCAACACCGCGGCGGTCAAGAACCCCGCCTTCATCACCGAGGCCTCGCGCCGCTTCGGCTCCCAGTGCGTCGTCGTCTCCATCGAGGCCAAGCGCCGGGAACCGGGTCGTTGGGAAGCACTCACCGACAACGGACGCGAGACCACCGGCCTCGACGCGATCTCATGGGCCCACAAGGCCGCGGAGCTCGGCGCCGGCGAGATCCTGGTCACCTCCGTCGACCAGGAGGGCACCGGCAAGGGCTACGACCTGGAGCTGACCGCGAAGCTCTCCAAGTCCCTGGCCATCCCCGTCATCGCCGGCGGCGGCGC
>MGUL01000067.1:6176-8715 GCA_001800005.1 Elusimicrobia bacterium RBG_16_66_12
CAGGCCGCTTTGGCCGGCGGCGCGGACGCCGTCTCCATGGCCGCCATCCTCCACTACAAGCGCCACAGCCTGGCGCAGATCAAGGACGAGCTGGCGCGCCAGGGCCTGCCCGTGCGCCGCGCCCCGGAGCCCGCCCGATGAGCGCCCCCGCCCGCCGCGTCGTGGTGGTGGACTACGGCCTGGGCAACCTGTTCAGCGTCTGCCGCGCCCTGGAGACCGCCGGAGGCGCCCCGGAGGTCTCCGCCGACCCGAAGACCATCCTGGCCGCCGACCGCGTGCTGCTGCCCGGCGTGGGCGCCTTCGGCGACGGCATGAGCGGCCTACGCGAGCGCGGCCTGGTCGAGCCCCTGCGCGAGTTCGCCAAGACCGGCCGCCCCCTGCTGGGCGTGTGCCTGGGCATGCAGCTGCTCCTGTCGGTCGGAACGGAGTTCGGCGAGCACGAGGGCCTGGGCCTGGTCCACGGGCGCGTGACCAAGCTGGCCCCCGGCGCCGCGGACGGACGGCGCCTCAAGCTGCCCCACATCGGCTGGAACACCCTGCGCCCCGAGGGGGCCGGCTGGGCCGGGACCCCCCTGGAGGGCATGGCGCCGGGCTCCCCGGTCTATTTCGTACACTCTTACGCGCCGCGACCCGAGGACCCGGAACACGAGCTGGCCTCCTGCGAGTACGGCACGACGCGGTTCTGCGCGGCCGTCCGCCGGGACAACCTGAGCGGCTGCCAGTTCCATCCGGAGAAGAGCGGGCCCGTCGGGCTGGCCATCCTAGCGCGCTTTTTGGAGCTGTGAAGAACATGGGAAAGACTGCCTACTACGGCCTTCCGGCGGAGGTCAGGTTCTGCACGCGCTGCGTGATCTCGAATCAGCGGCCCAGCTCGGTCGTTGAATTCAAAAACCGCCCCACCGACGCCAAGCCCGTCATCGCCTTCGATGCGGAGGGCGTCTGCTCGGCCTGCCGCTACGCCGAGATCAAGCAGACCAAGATCGACTGGAAGAAGCGCGAGGAGGAGCTGCTGGCCCTGTGCGCCAAGCACCGCAGCAAGGACGGCTCCTACGACTGCGTGATCCCCGGCAGCGGCGGCAAGGACAGCGCCTTCACCTCGCACGTGCTGAAGTACAAGTACGGGATGAACCCACTGACCGTCACCTGGGCGCCTCATGTCTACACCGAGATCGGCTGGCAGAACCACCGCCGCTTCGTCCACGCGGGCTTCGACAACATCCTGATGAGCCCCAACGGCCGGGTCCACGCCCTGCTCACCCGCCTGGCTTTCGAGAACCTCGCCCACCCCTTCCAGCCTTTCATCATCGGCCAGCGCCTGATCGCCCCCCGCATGTCGGCCCTCTACGGCATCCCGCTGATCTTCTACGGCGAGAACCAGGCCGAGTACGGCAACAACATCTCGGAAAATTTCTCCCCGACCATGAAGACGACCTTCTTCGAGGCGAAGCCCGACCTCGACTCTCTGTGGCTGGGCGGCGTCAGCGCCCGGGAGCTCATCGAGAAGCACGGTGTGGCGCGCAACGACCTAAACCCGTACCTGCCCGTCGACGGCGCGCGCCTGAAGGCCCTGGGCACCGAGGTCCACTACCTCGGCTACTACCTCAAGTGGGACCCGCAGGAGTGCTTCTACTACGCCAGCGAGCACACCGGCTTCCAGACCAACGTCGAGCGCACCGAGGGCTCCTACTCGAAGTACAGCTCCATCGACGACAAGATCGACCCGCTGCACTACTTCACGACCTACGCGAAGTTCGGCCTGGGCCGCGCCAGTTACGACGCCGCGCAGGAGATCCGCAACGGGAAGATCACCCGCGAGGAGGGCGTCGCCCTGGTGCGCCGCTTCGACGCCGAGTTCCCCACGAAGTTCTCCAAGGAGATCCTCGAGTACATGGGCATCGGCGAGGAGCGCTTTTGGGAGGTCATCGACAAGGCGCGCTCCCCTCATCTCTGGGAGAAGGTGGACGGGAAGTGGACCCTGCTCCATCAGGTCTCATGAACGGGCAACGGAGGCTGTCATGAAGGGATTCTCCATCGCCGGGCGCCGCATCGGCCCGGACCATCCGCCGTTCGTCATCGCCGAGGTCGGCATCAACCACGAGGGCAGCCTCGCCAAAGCCCTCCAGCTGGTGGACGCGGCCGCCGCCGCCGGGGCCGAGGTCGTCAAGTTCCAGTGCCACATCACCGAAGGCGAGATGATCCCCACGGACATGAAGCCCGGCAAGATCTCCAAGGAGCGCCTCTGGGACATCATCAAGCGCTGCGAGCTGACCGCCGACGAGGAGCGAAAGGTCCAGGCCTACTGCCGGCGCAAGGGCGTGATGTACCTGTCGACCCCGTTCTCCCGCGAGGCGGCCGACCGCCTGCACGCGATGGGCGTGCCGGCCTTCAAGATCGGCTCCGGCGAGTGCAACAACTACCCTCTGCTGGATCACATCGCGCGCTGGGGCAAGCCGATCATCCTCTCGACCGGGATGAACGACCTGCCCGCCATCCGCAAGGCCGTCGCGACCATCCGGCGCCATCGCGCGCCCCTGGCCCT
>MGUL01000067.1:8736-9778 GCA_001800005.1 Elusimicrobia bacterium RBG_16_66_12
CCGACGCCCTACGACAAGGTGCGCCTGGGCGCGATCGCCGACCTCGGCCGCGCCTTCCCGGGCACGCCGATCGGCCTGTCCGACCACTCGATGGGGATCTGGACCTGCCTGGGCGCCGCCGCCCTCGGCGCCTGCATGCTGGAGAAGCACTTCACGATCAAGCGCTCCTGGCCGGGCCCCGACACGAAGATCTCGATCGAGCCGCACGCGCTCAAGGACCTCATCGACGGCTCGCGCGCGGTCTGGCTGGCGCGCGGCGGCCGCAAGACCATCCTGCCCGAGGAGAAGCCGGTCATCGACTTCGCCTACGCGACGGTGGTCACGACCGCTCCGGTCGCCAAGGGCGAGCGCTTCACGCGCGCCAACACCTGGGTCAAGCGCCCGGGCGTCGGCCCGCTGAAGGCCGACCGCTTGGACGACGTCCTGGGCCGCCGCGCGCTGCGCGCCGTCCCCGCCGACGTCCATGTCCGGCCCCGGGACGTGGCCGGCCTGCGCGCATGAGCACGGTCGTCGTCACCGGGGCCGCCGGCTTCATCGGTCGCGTCCTGTGCGAGAGGCTGGAGCGCGACGGGGGGCGCGTCCTGCGCGTGCTGCGCGGCCAGGCCCTGCCGGACGCGCCCGGCGCCGCCTGCGTGCACCTCGCCGGCTCCAACGACCCGGCTCGGGCCGACGAAGGCACGGCGCGGGAACTCGCCCAAAGGATACTCGCCGCGGGCTACGCTCGCGTCGTCTTCGCCTCCACCGCCCACGTCTACGGCGACCATGACGCGGCGCCCCGACGGGAGGATTCCCCCACGGCGCCGGCTTCGCCCTATGCCCGGATGAAGCTCGCGTTGGAACCTCTTTTCAGCGCTGCTCCCCATGCCGTCGCGCGCCTCTCCAATGTCTACGGCCAGGGCCAGCCGGACATCAACGCCGTCGCCGAGATCCTGGGCCAGCTGCCCGGCGACGGGACGGTGCGGCTGCGGGGATCGGCGGAGGCGGTGCGCGACTACCTCTTCGTCGACGACGCGGCGGACGGCCTGGCCCGTCTCGCCCTGTC
>MGUL01000067.1:9900-12686 GCA_001800005.1 Elusimicrobia bacterium RBG_16_66_12
TCCACCGCCCTCTCCGTCCTCGTCCTGGACCCCGGCCGAGCGGCCGAGCGGCTGGGCTGGACGGCGCGCACACCCCTGGAGGACGGCCTGAAGGCCCTGCCATGACGAAGAAGAAGCGAGTCGTCGCCGTCTTCACCGGCAACCGGGCCGAATACGGTCTGCAGTACCCCATTCTGAAGGCCATCGCCGCGCGAGCGGACCTCGACTATCGGCTGATCGTCTCCGGCGCCCACCTCGACAAGAACTTCGGCCGCACGATGGCCGAGATCCGCAAGGACGGCTTCCGCGTCCACGCCGAGGTCAAGATCGAGATGATCTCCGACACCCTGTTCGCCACCGCCAACGCGATCGGCACCGGGATCGTCTCGATGAGCCGCGCCCTCGACCGCATCAGGCCCGACCTGCTCGTCGTCTACGCCGACCGCTTCGAGGGCTTTGCGGCCCTCGTCGCCGGCACGCAGATGCGCATCCCCACCGCGCACATCGAGGGCGGCGACGTGACCGAGGGCGGGGCGCTCGACGACTCGGTGCGCCACGCGATGACCAAGCTCGCCCACCTGCACTTCACGACCAACGCCGACGCCGCGCGCCGCATCCGCGCGATGGGCGAGGCGGCGTGGCGCGTGCACGACGTGGGATTTCCCGCCATCGACCTGGTCAAGGCCGGGCTCTTCGCCTCTCCCGCCGAGGTCCGCGCGCGCTACGGCCTGCAGGGCAACCGTCCCGTCCTCCTCTTCACCCAGCACTCGGTCACGACGCAGTTCGACGAGGCCGTGGCCCAGATCCGGCCCGCCCTGCGCGCGCTGGAGAAGCTGGGACGTTCGGGCGTGCAGGTGATCGCGACCTACCCGAACAACGACGCGGGCGGGCTGGCCATCGCGCGGGAGCTGGAGCGCTGGACGCGCCGTCCTCTTCCGGGCGTCCAGCTCCACAAGAACCTGGGTCGCTGGAACTACCACGGCGTGCTGAACTTCATCGGCCGCGTCAGCGGCGGCGCCTGCGTGGGCAACTCCTCGAGCGGCATCAAGGAGACGCCCGCCTTCCGCTGCCCCGCCGTCAACGTGGGCAGCCGCCAGGACGGCCGCCTGCGCGCCAAGAACCTCATTGACATCGGCTACGACGAGAAGGCCCTGCTGCGGGCCGTCGAGCGCTGCGTGTCGGACGCACGCTTCCTGAAGACCGTCCGGACCTGCGCGAACCCCTACGGCCGCGGCGACGCGGGGCGGCGCATCGCGGCGGTGCTGGCGAAGGTGCCCCTCGACCGACGGCTCATCACCAAGGAGACCACGATCTGATGCCCGGACTGCTGAAGCGCCACCCGCGACTGATCCTCAAGCCCGGCGCGCCCTTGAAGGACGCGATGCGGGCCATGACTTCCTGCGAGGTCGGCCTCGTGCTGGTCGCCGGCCCGGGGCGCCGCCTGCTCGGCGTCGTCGCCGACATCGACATCCGGCGCGCGATGCTCACCTCGGGTGCCAGCCTGGCCACGCCCGTCAAGCGCGTGATGAACAAGCACCCCGTCACCGTCCGCGTCGACGCGCCGCCCGAGGAGGTCTCCGAGACCTTCCGCCGCACCGGCCACACGAACATCCCGGTCGTCGACGCGAAGGGCCGCCTCGTCGAGCTGGCCAACGTCCTCGACTTCGCGGCCATCCCCAAGCGCTACCCGCACCGCGTGGTGCTGATGGCGGGCGGGCAGGGCCGCCGCCTGCTGCCGCTGACCGAGGGCACGCCGAAGCCGATGCTGAAGCTGGGCGGCAAGCCCATCTTGGAACACCTGATCGAGCAGCTGGCCGCCGCCGGCTTCGTGCATTTCATCATCGCGGTCAACTACCTCGCCGACCAGATCCAGTCCCACTTCGGCGACGGCTCCCGCTGGGGCGTGCGCATCGAATATCTGCGCGAGCCCAAGCCTCTGGGCACGGTCGGAGCGCTCGGCCTGATCAAGGAGAAACCCGAGGCCCCTCTGCTGGTCATGAACGGCGACGTGCTCACGAAGGTCAACTTCGGGGCCCTCCTCGACTTCCACGCCGCCGAGAAGGGCCTGGCCACGGTCTGCGTGAAGCGCCACGAGATCCAGGTGCCCTACGGCGTCGTCGAGCTGGCCGGCAAGCGCCTGAGCGGCTTCGTCGAGAAGCCGACGCACCGCTTCCTCATCAACGCGGGCATCTACGTCCTCGACCCGAAGGTCCTGGCCTGGATCCCGAAGGGCCGCCCCAGCGACATGCCGGACATCCTCGCCGCCGTGCGCCGCCGCCGCAAGAACGCGGTGGCCTGCTTCCCGATCGAGGAATACTGGCTCGACATCGGCGGCCCGAGCGAATACGAGCGCGCCTCGGGCGAGTTCGGGAAGGTCTTCGGGCGGTGACCTCCGCCGCGACCGCCGCTCCGGCCTACGCCCTGCCGACCCTGGAGCGGCGCACGGACTTCATCGCCGAGGCCCTCGATTTCGCGGCCCGCCATCGCGGCGACGCCGCCTTCCGGTTCCTGAAGCTCTTCCTGCGCGCCGACGAGAGCGAGCTCGACCGCGTGATGGGCAAGATCTGGTGCGACGCCCACACGGCCACCTACGGGCCCGTCGACGGCAAGGAGACGCTGCGCGTCTCGCTGCTGAAGTCCCTGGCCCAGCCCTTCACCTGGCTCGTCCTCAAGAAGCTCCTCTGGAGCCCCGAGGCCCCGGTCGACTACGACTTCGAGACCGTCGACGAGGCCTACTTCGACCGCTGGTATCGTCCCGTCTACGACCGCCTGCCCGGCCGCAAGCGGGTCACGCCGTCGAACGTGCC
>MGUL01000068.1:0-3255 GCA_001800005.1 Elusimicrobia bacterium RBG_16_66_12
CCAGGCCGAAGGCGGACGCGGCCCTGGTCGGCTTGGCCGGCCCCGCCGGCAATATCGCGCTCGCGCTGGCGTTTTTCGGGGCCGCGGCGCTTCTTCCGGCGGCAAGCGCGCCCGCGTTCGTCCTGATGAGCTTGGCCGCGATCAACCTGGCGATGGGCGTCTTCAACCTCCTGCCGATCCCGGGCTTGGACGGATTCCGCTTGGCCGTTTGGGCCATGCCGGAGAGCCTCTACCGCGTCCTGACGAGCAATCCCCGCCTGCCCAAGGCCTACCAGGGAACCTTCTTCCGGATCTTCGAGGGCTGGCCGACCAACGTCCTCACCCGCCTGCGCGTCAACGGGCAGTCGCAGGTCAATTGGATCGGCCGCTCGATCAACCTCGCCGTCATGGCCGCGGCTTCCGCGGCGGCGTTCTTGGCGACGGGACACTGGATCTTCGGGACCCCCTTGTTCTTCATGCTCAGCTGCAGCTACGACTACTATTGCATCCGCGAGAAGATACAGAACGAGGAGGCCGTCCAGGCGCTCATCCCCCTCCTGATGGACGCCGCCGGCGAACTCACCGAGGCCGTCGAGAAGGGCGAGGGGGGGCTCGCGCCCGAGCTCGTCGACTCCGAGGAGGTCCATCACATCTTCCGGAGGGTCTTCGAGGACGCCGTCGACGAGGCCATCGACACGATCGAAGGCTTCGACTCCCTCCCGGACGAGGAGAAGCGGGCGAAGTTCGAGTCGCTGCTGAAGGACAACCTGGCCCAGGCCCTGCACAAGGAAGGGCTGCCGAACAACGATCCCGCGACCATCCGCAAGTACCTCGACAGCGAGCGAGGCCGCAAGCTCTTCCCGCGGCTGGCGGAGTGGATCAAGCAGAACGAGGTCTGGGAGAAGTGGCGCAGCCCGAAGCGCAAGGCGGAAGGCCGCGTCGGCCGCGCGGCGGGCAAGGGCGGGAAAACGGGGGCTTTGGGCGGCAAGCTGGCCTTGGCCGCCCTGATGATCGGCGGCGGCCTGTTGGGCGGGGCGCTTTTCTCGCCCGCCGTGGCGGCCATGGCGCCCTTGGGCCTGGGCCTGATGATCGGGTCGATCTCCGACAAAAAGGAGCCCGAGAGGATCGACGGCAGCAAGATCGGTTCGTACAAAAGCTTCAAGGATCTCGTCATGATGGATCCGAACGTGAAGCTCGACAACGACACGCGCATGAAGCTCTTGACGCTGCTGACGGAGATGAAGTTCGAGAAGAAGCCGCCGGTGATCGGCCGCATCGAGGAGATCGGCAGGGCGCTCAAGGACGTCTCGGGCTCCCGCGGCGACATCAAGAGCCTGACCCTCATCGGGAAGGCCGGCGTGGGCAAGACCGCGATCGTCGAGGGCATCGCCCAGGCGCTGGCCCTCTCCGATGACCAGCCGGAGGACGGCATCTTCCGGCTGTCCTCGATGGAAGGACGCCACCTCCTGAAGCTCAACCTGCCGCTGCTGCTCAATGAGAACGATCCCGTCAAGACGCTCACCGACATCTTCCGGGTCCTCTCGAGCCTCGACGGCCCCGTGGAGAAGGGCAACAGGGTGACCCTGTTCATCGACGAGATCCACATGATGTTCAACCCGAACGACTCGCGCATCGTCCAGATGCCGAACCTCCTCAAGGAACCCCTGCGCGACGGCCGGATCTCGATCATCGCGGCCACCACGGAGGAGGAGTACAAGAAGTACATCGAAACCGACGACGCGCTCAAGCGCCGCCTGCCCCCGATCCGGGTTTTGGAGCCCACGGTCGAAGAGGCGCTGCGCGACCTTGAGGGCGCCCGCTCCTACTACGAGAAGCGCGACGGCGTGAAGATCACCCCCGAAGCGCTGCGGGCGGCGGCCGAGCTGTCCAAGTTCGACCAGGAGATCTTCCTGCCCGGCCGGGCGTTCAAGTATCTGCTGGCGGCGATCAAGGCCGCCGGCTTCGGTGGGCGGCGGGACCGCCTTTCGATCTCCATCCAGAACGAGATGAACAGCCTGCGCTTCACGATGCGGCGGCTCTCCGATGCGCTCGCCGGGCAGGACAGCGTGACTAAAAACATCAAGGAAGACGAGCCCTCGACGATCTCGATGTACAACCAGGCCGTCGACGCCGCGAGAAGGATCGTGGAGCTCTACCGCCGCCGCGCGGCGATCCCCGCGTCCGGCGTCCCGACCGTCACGGACGAGCTGGTCATGGAGGAGATCTCCAGCCGGACCGGCGTGGCCTCGGGACAGCTGACGCTCGGCCGGGAATCGCCCGAGAAGTACCTCGAGATGGAGGAGACGCTGGGCAAGAGGGTCGTCGGCCAGCCCGACGCCGTCCATACCATCGCCGAGGCCGTGCGCATGAACAAAGCGGGGATGTCGGACCCCAGCCGCCCGATCGGCGTGTTCTACATGACCGGCCCCACCGGCACGGGCAAGACCTACCTGGCCAAGGAACTGGCGCGTTTCATGTTCGACGATCCCGAGGCCGTCATCCGCCTCGATATGGGCGAGTACTCGGAGAAGCATTCCGGCGCCAAGATGATCGGCTCGCCGCCGGGCTACGTCGGCTACGATGAGGGCGGGCAGCTGACTGAGGCCGTCCGCAAGAAGCCCTACAGCGTCATCCTCTTCGACGAGATCGAGAAGGCCCACCCGGATCTGTGGTCCAACATGCTCCAGATCATCGGCGAGGGCAGGCTCACGGACGGCAAGGGCCGCACGGTAGACTTCAAGAACACCATCATCCTGATGACGTCGAACCTCGGCATGAGCTCGGTGGACGTCGAACCCTATGTCCGTGACTTCCAGAAGCTCCAGGCCGAAGCCCGCGCCGCCATGGCGGCGGACGACGCCGCGGCCCTGGCCGAGGTCGACGAGAAGAAGCGCGTGCTCGCCCTCAAACTCTCCGAGGAGAGCAAGGCCAGCGCGACGCGGATCACCGAGCAGGCCTTCAAGGAATCCTACCCCCCCGAGTTCCGCGGCCGCCTGCACGCCGATCCCGTCGTCTTCAACCGGATCACGCCCGAGATGGCCAAGAAGATCGTCGATCTCGACATGCGGGAGCTCGGCAAGGTGCTCTCCGCCGCCGGCCACGAGATCGAATGGACCCCCGAGGTCGTCGACTTCCTGGTCAACGAGGGCTACGACGTCGAGCTCGGGGCCCGCCCCATCCAGAACACAATCGACCGGCTCGTGACCAAGCCGCTGTCCCGCGAGATCCTCAAATCCGTCGTGGCGGGGGGCGGCAAACCCGGCCCGATCCGCGTCA
>MGUL01000068.1:3286-5237 GCA_001800005.1 Elusimicrobia bacterium RBG_16_66_12
CTGGACATCTCTCCCCGGGCGCCCAAACCCGTCGCCAAGCAGGAGCCGGGCGACGAGGCGACGGGGAAGGTCTTCGCCGAGGTGCTCCAGGCCGTGCTGAAGGCCGCCGCCGGGCAGATGTCGCATGAGCCGGCCCTTGAGCAAATCGACGCCTGGGTCCGCGCGGCGCTGGCGGATCATCCCCAGGCGGATCAGCGGACAACTCCGGCGCCCTCGGCCCGGCCGCCGGCTCCGGCGGCCGACGCTCCGGCTCCGGAGGGGAAGCCGACCGCGCCCGTCAAGCCGGGCCTCCTGGGCGAGAACGAGCCCCTCGACATCGGGACCTCTCCGGCGGACCTGCCGGCGTCGGGGTTCAAGGAGTTCGAGGCGGCCCGCAAGGCCCTCGCTGACGACTTGGGAAAAGGCGGCTATTCCGAGGCGGCGCGCGAGACGCTGCTGCGCACGGTCCCCAGCCCCGCCGACACCTATGTCGGCTGGCTCAAGCTCTTCATGCTCCAGGCCCAGAAGATGGCCCCGGCCGACGCCCGCGGGATCAGGCTCGCCTACTCGATCGGCGAGACGTCCGCGCGCCTCGTCCTCCACCGCGGCGGCGAGATCGGCGAGAAGGAGGCGGACATGCTCCGGCGGCACTTCACGGGGCCCGCGCCGATCGACGCCAAACGGTCTCAGTTTTTAGCCGAGCATCTGAACATCAGCGGCGCCGACGGGCGCCGGCTCTACTTCGAGCTCCACCGCCAGCTGGCCTCGGTTCCCGGCGCGAGGCTCGGCTTCGCGACGGGCGCCAAGGCTCGGGGCGGCGTCGGCTCCGACTACTGGATCGAGATTCCAAGGGCGGCCGCCGCGCCGAGCGCCCCCGCGGCCGGCGCCGAAGCTCAGGGCGCCGCGGCGCCCAAGGAGGACCCCCAGGCCCGCAGGCTGGCGAAGTTCCTGACCGCCCTTCTCGGCCAGGGCGACAAGCGCAGCCCCGCCGTTCGCATCGCCGCGGCCGCGGCCCTGGCCGCGGTCTCTTCTTCCTCGCCGGAAAGCGCGGTCTCTCAGGCGAGAGAATGGCTGCTCAACGAGAACATCCCCGCCTTTTTCGCCGAGATCATCGCGGCGGCCCGCGTCCTGGGCCGGCACGGCAGCCGCGCCGAGGATGAGGAAAGACTCCTGCGCGCGGCGGCCGTTCTGCGGGACCATTTCCGGTCGGGCGGGCACCTCACGGGCCCCGTCAAGGTCGCGCTGGCCGAGTCCCTCGCGCGCCTCCTGTCGCCCCGCGGCCCGGATGACGTCCAGGGGCTCCTGGACCGCTACCAGGGCGAAAAGGCGAAGCCTCGCGAGATCGACCCCGTGGGAGAGAGCCGCTTCGGCCAAGCCTACAATCCCGTCGTCGACAACGCCCTCTACATCGCGCTGGCCGAGAGCGGCGAGCCCAGCCTCCAGCGGGTCCTGATGGACGACTGGAAGCTGCCCTATTACGTCCGCACGATCTCGACGGGCTGGCCGCGCAAGCGCGAGCTTGTTCCCGACGCGGGACAGACGGAGCGGACCAAGGCCCTTTACGGCTATCTCAAGAGAACCGATCCCGCGTCGCTCGGAGGCCTCATCGAGGATTGGCGGGGCGGCAAGAAGATCGGCGATGACGCCCCGAACTTCCTCCTCTTCGACGCCTTGGCGGACCAGGGCGACTCGCGGGACTTGGAAGGCCTCCTTGAGATCATCCGCACGGAGTGGGGCGGCGAGCCGGATCGGCTCAACATGATCGCGCTGACGGAGTCCGCGGCCCGCTTGGCGGCCCGGCTGGGCGCCCAGGAGCGGCTCATCCCCCAGGCGCGGACGCAGCTCGAGGGCTTTCCCGGCGCGGACGATCCGAAGGGCAGCCGGATGAATCTGACGAGCCTGATCTTCGCCGTCCGGATGATGGGCGAGGCGGGCATCCGGGAGGATCTGCCGCTTCTGGAACGGCTGCTGA
>MGUL01000068.1:5290-5592 GCA_001800005.1 Elusimicrobia bacterium RBG_16_66_12
AGGGCTACACCACCCCGGAGGTCTTCCAGCACGAGGTCGCCTCCGCCTGGGCGCGGATCGCCGTCCGCGCGGGCCTCGTCGACGCGCCGGGCATGCCCCAGCTCGTCGGGATGCTGGCGGACGTCAATCCCCTCGTCAACAAGGCGGCGCTCGAGGCCGTCGAGCTGCGCTTCGGCCGCCCTCGATAGCCGCATGACGAGGTAGGAAGAATTAGCCCGTCTTCCTCCCCCACGCAAGAGCCCCCACCTCACGGCGGGGGCTCGATTTTTCCACTGATCCGTCGAAAATCCCTTCGGCCGGGC
>MGUL01000068.1:5636-7694 GCA_001800005.1 Elusimicrobia bacterium RBG_16_66_12
AAATCCTGCCGCCCCTCCCACTTCTCGCCTCGCGGGTCCGCCTGGCTGCCCTCGTCCCCGCGCTCGGCGCTCCCCGGCGGCGCCCGAGACCCCTTCGTCTTCGGAAACTCGACCGGCCACCCTTGATGCGCCAGTATCCGGTCCAGCTCCCCGTGCTTCCCGCACCACCTTCCCTGCCAGCGTCACTGAATACCCCTGCTCCAGCTCGCTGAGCGCCGCCATCCTCCCCACAAACTCCGCCGCCGGCCATTCATGATATGATGGCCCACCGTTCGTCTTCACCACTTACAACAACGGCGTTTGAACGGAATGGCGCCTTGAGGCGCCAGGGTTCTCGCTTCGCGAAAACCTATGGGTTCCCAAGCCCGAGTTTGACCGAGGCCGCGTTATGACGGCGTGTTCAAGTGCGTCCGGACGCACTCAGTAGAACCGGGGCCTCAGGCCGCCTATCCTGGTGCTTCTCCGATGCTGTCTTCCCGGATTGCGTTTCCGTTCATTCCCCCTCCACGGTGAAGGCCGAATTCACGGAAACGCAATTTCTGCTGCGCCGGCAACACTGAAATGAATGGAGGGCTCCCATTGACAAACGTTGCACTGGATGATACACTAAACGTGTCACATAGAGGAGGCTCAAATGCAATTCGCCAGCATCCGGGACTTCCGTCTTAATGCCGCCGCGATCCTGGGGCGCGCGCGCAATGAGGAAAGCATAGTCGTCACCAGGCGGGGCAAGCCGATGGCGGTCCTTATCCCGACCAGCGAGGAGATGCTCGAGGACATCCTGCGGGCCGTCCAAGGCGCCCAACTCAAGGCTTCGGTCGAAAAGGCGCGAGAAGAGGCGCGGCGGTCCGGGAGCAGCAATCTGACCTCGGCCCAGATTGAAGCGGAGATCAAGAAAGCGCGCGGCCGCCGGCGTGGTTAAGATCGTCCTGGACACCAATATCCTGGTATCCGCGGTCATCAGCCCCGAGGGCCCTCCCGCCAGGGTTTTAGACATGCTCGCCGATGGTCCCGTCCAGCTCATCATCAGTCCAGCCATCAGCGCCGAATACCTGGACGTCTTGTCCCGCAAGAAGTTCGGTCTCTCCGAGGCGACGGCCAGAGCAATGGTCTCGAGCCTGCGGAAGCTTGCCATTGAGATCGTGCCCTCGGAACCATTGCGTATTTGCACGGATCGGGAAGACGACAAGTTCCTCGAATGCGCGGCGGCCGCGGGAGCCGCCTATCTGGTGACGGGCAACCTGAAGCACTTCCCCAAGGTGTTCGGGGGAGTGAAAATCATCGGCCCCGCCGCCTTCCTGCGGGAGCCGGCGGGGATTGACACAACGGGTTAGCGGGGCTATCCTTCCGTTGTCTGACCACCCCTGACGCTCCCGGGAGGACGGCCATGGATACGTTTCGCCGCTGTCTGCAAATCCTTCTTACGCTTGCGATCATCTGCTGGTCGATCCCCCCGAGCGCCGCATCAGTCGAACGGGGCCCGCTGGCCCACGCGCTGGGAATGCCCGGCTTCCGAGCTTCGATGATCTCGCAGATCGCGCTCATTGAAAAGCTGGCGGCCGGGCCGTTCCCGACTCTTTCGCCGATCATGAACGCGGCGCCGACCGCCTCGGATCCGGGACGCGCGGAAGCGGCGCGGCTCATCGGCGTATTGCTGCGCGACCAGGAGGCGCTGGACAGCAGCCAGGCCACCCTGCGCGTCTCGCTCGGCGCCGAGGCCGCGGCGTCGTTTCTGCAGACCGCGAAACGTCTGAAGCTGGAGGCCGCCAAGAACTCGGGACTGCGCGCCCAGCTCAACAATCTTGGCTCCGGACTCGATCTCAACGATCACCAGTCCATACAAGACTTTCAGTCGCGCCTGGACGGCTTGTACGATAAATCGACATCCCGCACGGGGAGCATTTCGGGCGGCGCCGTCTTAGCCTCCGGGGAGAAGGCGCTGCCGAAAGAAGCACGGCTGCAGCCGTCGTCCCGAAAAATAAAATCTCTCCGCACCATAGAGGTCCGTCCTGATCACGGGCCCAGCATCTATGTCGATGGGAAGTTCCCCACTGCCAA
>MGUL01000068.1:7707-13168 GCA_001800005.1 Elusimicrobia bacterium RBG_16_66_12
TTCAAAGCCGCGCTGACCCGAGTGGGGCCGCCGCTTCCCGGCGTGGAGTTGGCGATCCTGAACAGCCCCATGTGGGGCGACAATCCTCAGATTGTGATCCGCATCGATGGTCGGGAGGTCTACTGGGAGTACCTCATCCATTCCGAAGCGAATCTCGCTCGCGTCCGCCTCTCGTGGAAACATCCGCTGACCTGGCTGAGAGCGCTGCGATTTCTGCGCGGCGGCCGCTCCGATGATCTATCCGACCAATTTGCGGCCGCGCTACTGCTGGCCCGCGAGAGCGCTATGAAGGTCCGCCGGCGCCCTTAAGAAACCGGCACCTCTTCGGGGCGCCTGAGCTTGGAGAGCAGCCCGGGGAGCTTGGCCAGCGCTGAGTTCATTTTATGCGCCTCGCGCGCGGGCCGAGCCGGGATGCCGAAATAGGCTTGCCCGGGCTCGGTGTCCTGGACCACGCCCGACATTCCCATGACGATGGAGCCCTTACGAGGTAGGAAGAATTAGCCCGCATTCCGCTCAAAGCCACCTCACCCGACTAGTTAGCCCGTCTTCCTCCCCCACGCAAAACGCATCGAGCGCCGCATCTATCTGATCCGCGGCCAAAAGGTCATGCTGGACTCCGACCTGGCCGCGCTCTATGGCGTTTCGACCGCCCGGCTCAATCAACAGGTCCGGCGGAACATCGAGAGGTTCCCTCCCGATTTCATGTTCACCCTCAACATGGAGGAGCACGCGCGTTTGATGTTGCAGATTGCAACATCAAATACTGGGCGCGGCGGCCGCAGGAAATTGCCGCTCGTGTTCACGGAGCAGGGCGTCGCGATGCTATCGAGCGCCCTCAACAGCAGGCAGTCCATCCAGAGGAAACCGAAGAGACGGATCGGGTTTCAGCCTTGATCGTTATCTCGACCCACTAGCGCGCCCCGCGCATGCGCGCTATAATGGGCGCATGGCAAGCATCTTGATCGTGGACGACGAGGAGACGATCCGGGACCTCCTCAAAGAGGTCATCTCCTCCCAGGGACATGAGTTCCACCTCGCGGCCAACGGCGCCGCGGCCTTCGAGATCCTCCGCAAGAGGACCGTCGACCTCGCGATCATCGACCGGAACATGCCCGGAATGACCGGCATCGAGGTCGTCCAGCTCATCCGCCAGAATCCGAAGACGGCCAAGGTGAAGATCCTGATGTGCACCGCGGCCAGCGTCACCAGGGAGATCGACGAGGCCTTCGCCGCCGGCGCCGACGGCTACATCCTCAAGCCCCTGGACTTCCCGACCGTCCTCGGCAAAGTGGCCAAGGCCCTGGCCTCTCCCGGGAAAGCGTGAAGCGCCCCCTCGTCCTCGTCCTCTGCGGCGGCCGGTCCGCCGAACGGCTGGTCTCGTTGGTCTCGGCGCGCTGCGTGGCCGCAAGCCTGCCCGCCGAACGCTTCCGCGCCCGTCTCGTCCACCTGGGGCTGGACGGCTCCTGGGCGTCGGTCCCGACGGCGCGCCTGCTCCGCGAGGAGCCCCGGGCGCTCCTCTGCGACCCCTCCGCCGTCCGCCGCCTGCGCGCGGGCGCGCCGCGGCTCGATCCCTGGCGCCTGCTGACCTCGCTCGGCGATGATGACTGCGTGTTCCCCGTCCTTCACGGCCCGATGGGCGAAGACGGCACGCTCCAGGGCATGCTCGAATTATCCGGCGCGGCCTATGTCGGCTGCGGCGTGTACGGCTCGGCCGCCGCGATGGACAAGGAAGCGACCAAGCGCGTGGCCGAGCAGGCCGGCCTGCCCCAGGTGCCGTGGGCCGTCGCCCGCGACGCCAAAGAGGCCGCCGCCGCCGCGAAGCGCTTCGGCTACCCCGTCTTCATCAAGCCCGCGCGCATGGGCTCCTCGGTGGGCGTCGTCAAGGTGAAAGGACCCGCCGCCGTCGCCGCGGCGATGCGGGAGGCCCTGCGCTACGACGATAAAGCTCTCGTCGAGAAGGGCTATCCGGTCCGCGAAGTGGAAACGGCCGTGCTCGGAGATCCGTGGGCTTCGGAGGGAGACCGCTTCGCGCTGAAGGCCTCGATCTGCGCCGAGATCGCGCCGAACGCGGAATTCTACGATTACACGGCCAAGTATATCGACCCGGACGGCGCGCGCCTGATCATCCCCGCACCCCTGCCGGCCAGGACCGCGGCGCGGGTCCGGGAACTGGCCCTGACCGCCTTCCGCGCGCTGGACCTCTACGGCCTGGCGCGCGTGGACTTCTTCGTGCACAAGCATACGGGAAAAGTCTTCTTCAACGAGCCCAACACCCTGCCGGGCTTCACCCCCATCAGCATGTCCCCCCGCCTGTGGCGCGAATCGGGCATCCCCACGCCGCGCCTCGTCGAGACCTTGGTGGAGCTGGGCCTGCGCCGCGCCCGGGCCCGGCGGCGCCTCTCGGCCGACCCGCGCGCCCGCTGAATCGGCCCGTCAGGGCGCGCTGATGGAACCGGGGATCGTGACGCGGAACTCGGTGCCGGCCCCCTCTTGGGAAGCGAAGGACGCCTTCCCCCCCAGAAACCGCTCGGTCAGCAGCTTGATGCTGTAGGTCCCCAGGCCGCGCCCCTCGCCCTTGGTCGAGAACGACCGCTGGAATATCTGGAGTTGGACCTTGCGCGGCATGACCGCGGGATTTCGGACCCAGATCGCGAAACGTCCGCCCTCGATCTTCTCCGCCCCGACCCCGATCACCCCGCCGACCGGCTCGGCCTCCAAGGCGTTCTTGATCATGTTGCCGACGACGCGCATCAAGAGGGATTGGTCCGTGACGATGGAGTCCGCCGGCACGCCCGGAGCGAGGACGATCTTCCGCTCCTTCGCCGTCTCGTGGGCCGCGCAAAGACCGACCACGGTCTCGAGGAAGGCCTGCAGCGAACCGCCGGTCAAGTGGAGGCGGAAATCTCCGCTCTCGGCGGCGGCGAGGTCGCGCTGGGAGAGGATCTCGTCGATCAGCCGCTCCGAGCAGCGGTTGAGGAGCTTGGTCAGATTCAAGAATTCAGCGGGGCTCGACTCGGCCATCAGCTCGGCCAGGGTCCTCACCCCGCCGGCCGTGTTGAGCACGTCGTGGAAGAAGATGCGCTCGAGAACGCGGCGGCGCTTCTCATGGCTGATGTCCGCGGCGGCGAAGACGGTGAAGGAGAGGCCCTCGTGGCGAAACGGAGTGGCCCAGATTCGGAGGTCCAGGTCCTGGTTCGGAGCTTCGCCCTGGATGCGGCACTCCAGCGACTCCGGCTTGCCCCGGAGGGCGCAGGCGACGGCGTTGGCCGCGCCGCAGGCGGTGCAGAACTCCGAGGTGCCGCAGTCGGATTCCTCATGCGCGTGCACGCAGTGCAAGGCCTCGCCGGTGCGCTTTCCGAGCAGGGCGTCGAGTCCGACTCCCAACGCGTCCAGGGCGGCCTTGTTCGCATAGACGATCTGGCGATGGTCGTTGAGCATCAGGACGATGTTCGGCATCGCGTCGAGGAAGCCGTGCACCAGCGGGAGGGCCGCGATCTCCCGATGCTGACGCCGCACCTCCTCGTCGGTGGCGCGTTCGGCGGGCAAGAACTTGGTCGGGAGAGGATCGTTTGCCACGGAACCTCCGGATGAGGATTTATACAATTGTAGCAACGCTTATACCACCACTGATAGAGAAGAGGTTCCACCCCACGGATACGGACTCAGGGGCGGGATTGTTCCGGCGATGGAACTTTTTCGGGGGCTGCCCCGTATGGATGTGGGACCTTGGGCCCTTGTGGCGCTGAGCCCGGGAGGATACAATGTCAGACGAGATGAAGAGACTCCTCACGGCCGTCAAGACCGAGCTCAAGGCCGACATCGCCGCCGTCAGGACCGAGATCGGCTCGCTCAGGAGCGAATTTAAGACCGAGCTCAAGAGCGAGATCACCGGCGTCCGAGCGGAGCTTGGCCGTGTCAACAAGCGATTGGACGGCCACGACGTCTGGCTGAGGGGCATCACCACTGAGCAGGCCCGGGCGAGGGGCGACATCGAGTGGCTCAAGGAGAACATGGTCTCCCGCGGTGAATTCAAGTCGGCCATGAACCAGATCATGGGCCGCTTCGACGGCTTCGCCTCGCTGTTCGACGAGTTCCGCCTGCGCTGGGCCGTGCAGAGCGACACGCTGGCCCAGCATCATCATCGTCGCGACGACCACGAAAAACGACTATCCGCTCTCGAACCGAAACGTGCTTGAGACGGGCGGCGCTTGAAATAGCCGAGTGATCGACGCCCTCCTCGTCGGGCTCTTCCTGGGCGCCGCCGTCGCGCTCGGCGCCCGCGCCCGCCGGGGCAAAGCGGGCGGGCTGGAGGACTATGTCCTCGCCTCCCGCGCGCTGACCCTGCCCCAGTTCGTGGCCACCCTCGTGCCCACCTTCTACGGCGGGGTGCTCGGCATCGGGGAGTTCACCTGGACTTCGGGCCTGTCCAACTGGACGGTAATGGCCTTTCCCTACTACGTGTTCGCCGCCGTCTACGCCCTCTTCCTCGCCGAGCGCGTGCGCCTGACCCCGGGCCTGACCATCCCGGACCATCTCGAGTCGGCCTATGGACGCGGCTGCGCCCTCATCGGGGCGTTCCTGGTCTTCGTGCTGGCCAGCCCCGCCGACGAGCTTTTGATGGCCGGGACCTTGCTCTCACATCTCTCGGGGCTGTCGGTCGCGCTCGCGATGGCCTTGGCGGGATCGGCCGCCCTCGCGCTGCTCTGGCGCGGGGGTCTCAACGCCGACGTCGCGGCCAACCGGCTCCAGATCGTGGTCATGTTCGCCGGCTTCGCGCTGGTCCTGCCCTTCGCCCTCAAGGCCGCGGGCGGGCCCGCGGCGCTGGCCGAGCGCCTGCCCGCCGGGCACCTGTCCTGGACCGGAGGCCTGGGGCCGTGGAAGATCCTCGGCTGGTGGCTGATCGCGGTCTGGACCATCGTCGACCCCTCCTTTCACCAGCGCTGCGCCGCCGCCGAGTCGCCCGCGACCGCGCGCCGCGGCATCCTCGTCTCCATCGCCTTCTGGATGGTCTTCGACCTGATGACGACCGCCGCGGGGCTCTACGCCCGCGCGATGCTCCCGGCGCTCGACTCGCCGACGCTGGCCTTCCCGCGGCTGGCCGACGCGACGATGCCCGTCTTCGCCCGCGGGCTCTTCTTCGCCGGGGTGTCGGCGTCCCTCTTCGCCGCCCTGCAAGGGACTTCCCTCCTGTCCGCCGTGAGCCTGGGCAAGGACTTCTTCGGCCGCTTGTCTGCGGCCGACGAGGCCGGACAGCAGCGGCGCGTGCGGCGGGCCTTGGCGCTCACCGGAGTGCTGGCCTTCGCGCTGGCGAGAATGGTCCCCTCGGTGGTGGACCTATGGTATTCGGTCGGCAGCGCCGTGATCCCCGGACTGCTGCTGCCCATGATCGGGGTCTACGCCCCGAGGCTGCGCGTCGGCCCGCGCTGGGCCGCGGCCGCGTCCGCGTCGGGTTTTTTGGCCT
>MGUL01000068.1:13192-17046 GCA_001800005.1 Elusimicrobia bacterium RBG_16_66_12
CGCTTGGGAGCCGCGCCCTGGGGCGTCGAGGCTCCCTTCCCGGGGCTGATCCTCTCCGCGCTGGTCTGGACCGGAGGGCTTTATTCGTCCCGGGCGGCCGACGCGCAGACGCAGAGCAGCCAGCCTCCCACCCCTTGACGTGAACGAGGAATCCAGACAATGACGAACCGCCCCTCTCTGTTGCGCATCGTCCGCCCCGCCTTCGTTGCCATTACGGTCCTCGTCATGCTCCAGTCGGCCGCTCACGCCACCGGCGACCCGCCCATGGTCTTACAGGAGATGCTCGGGCAGGCCATGAGCCGCGGGACCATCATATACCCCACCTATTAAGGGACAGTGGCAGCTCATGCTGGCACCCGCCTATCTACAGGCGAAGGACTCGCGGAAAGGGCTATCGAACGATCTCGACGGCCTTGGCTTCACGGCGGCGGCGACCTACGGAATGAGTCGGCACTGGTCGGCCGGTTTCATGGCCAGCTACGCAAAGGTCAAGGGCCCACGCACCTTCGGCACATGCCCTCCCGACACTAGGGGCAGACAAGCGTGCCTCAGCACGACCAAGTCGGGGACCGCCGGCGGCGCCTATGACAGGGGCTCAGGCTTCATGACGTTCGCGTCCGCCGTGTGGGATCACTGGACCGGCGACAATTTCCGCCTTCCCGTCACCATGGGCGTCGGCTATCCCGACCTGGAGGAGACCGCGGACAATGCGTCGCTCGGGCTATAATCCGACAAGCGGGTAGGAACCCGAGCAAGCAATCAGCAAGCAATCGGCCCTTGCAATCCGCGGTTTCAGGGTCTACACTGGAACTCGAGAGGTAACCCTCGATGAACACCCCGATCCTCTGCCTCGTCGCGCTTTTGTCCGCCGGACCCGCTCGGGCCCAAGTCGCCGTCGCGCCTCCCGCCGGCGCCGCCGCGGAGGCGGAGACCTTGCCGCTCGCGCTGGGCGCCAAGACCGCAGAAGGCTTCGACGATCCCGCTCACGTCCACTTCTTCCGCTATCAGCTCTTCCTGCGCAAGACGGGCCTGGCCGGCCTCGACTCCCAGGGCTGGGCCAAGCTCGCCGCCGATGAGCGCGCGGCCGCGCTCAAGGAGGGCGAGTCGCGCCTGGCCGGCCTCTTCGCCAAACTCCTCGCCGGCGGGGTCACCGGGGAGCAGATGATCCTGGTCCAGGCCGTCTGGGGGCCGGAGGTCGCGACGGGCCTGGCCAAGGTCGACCTGGCCCGGCAGCTCGACGATCCCGCGCAGCTTGAAAAAGCCTTGGAGGGGCTCAAGGGCTTGACCGCGAAGGTCGGAGGCAAGGCCGTGGACTGGGACCAGCTCTTCGACGGTTTCCTGCACCGCGTCGAGACGCCGGCCCCGGCGGGGGACTTCACGGCGCCCGACAAGAAAGAGGAGGCTTTCCTCGACAGATTACAGTCGCCAGGGGTCGCGAAGGTCCTCTCTCGCCGCGAGTACTACCAGGATTTCCTGACCCAGCGCGAAGTTCCCCCTCCCGCGGTGCCGGCCATGCTCGCCCTCTACGACGTTCTCAGTAAGGCCAAGGGCGAGGAGAAGACCCAGACCGCGCACATCCTGCCGACCGTGGTCCAGTTCCTGCGCGACGGCAAGAAAGTCGAGCTGATGGACCTCGACGGGGCCTACGGCGTCGCCGTCCCGGGAGAGTACGACCGGCCCGAGAAGGTCGGCGTCGCCCTGACCATCAAGGACGCCGACCCTCTGATCGCGGCGGACACCCTGTCGCACGAGTTCCAGCACATCTACGACATGTACGCGGGCCGCTACTACACCCTGGACAGCGAACTGCGCGGCTTCAAGATGGACGTGATGTTCCACCGCGTGCTTAAGTCCGCCTCGCCGGAGAAGTACGCCCAGCTCAGCAACAGCAACAACGACGAGACGCGCCGCGCGATGATGTCGAACGCCGGCATGATCAAGGCCTACGAAGAAGGAGCGATGGCATTCCAACAGCACATCGCCTACGGCCACGGCTACAACCGCTGGGAAGAAGGGACCTTCATGGGCCGGGTAACGCTCAAGGAAGCCGTGGACCCCAACATCGGAGCTTCACGCGAGCTGGCCGCCCTGCAGGAGGTCGCCAAGCGCACTCGCAAGGATCTGGCGGTCTTGGAGAAGCGCCAGGAGGAACTGCGCGCCAAGCACCGCTCGGGCCCCTCGCGCGACACGGAGCGCGAGCTGGAGAAGGCGACCAAGGATGTCTCCGACATGCGCGGCCGGTTGGACGGCTATGACCGCGAGATGACCATCAAGGAGATGCGCCTGGCGCGCATGATGCAGGAAGCGAAATGGGCCGCGCGAAAGTCGGGCAAGGACGAGCCCTATGATCTAAACCTGGCCGTGGACAAGGAGTACGTGACGCCATGAGGAACGCTCTCTTCGTCCTGGTCGCCGTCGCCGCCACCGCGTCCGCCGCGGGCATCGACTCCACACGCTTCTCGCCCCCCGCCGGGGATTACTCGATCGAGTACCCCTCGGCCTGGCGCAAGAGCTTCGGACGACGCACCATCCTCCTGAGGCCGCCCGGCCAGGACGGCAAGCAGCTCCGCTTCCGTCTGGAGGAGCACGACGGCGACGCCAAGGCCTTCGCGGAGGGCCTGGCGGCCAAGTCCTCGACCGTCAAAAAGCTCGATTCCCGGACCGAAGCGACCGTCGCGGAACTCAAAGCCTCGCGCCTGGAGTTCGTCGAGACCGTCCCGCTCAAGAGCCGCTTCGGCGGCCCCCTTCCCGGCCCCGCGCGAGAAGTCTTCTACGTCGTGCCCCGGGGAAAAGGCTTCCTGGTCCTGGCCTGGGAGGGCTTCGGCGAGGGCGCCCGTCGCCGCCTGCCCGAGCTGGAAAAGATCGTCACCACGCTGAAGCTGTCGCCGCGGTGAACGACCGCGTCGCCGCCGTCTACGAGGTCCCGGGGCCCGCCGAGGAAGCCGAGCGCCTGGCTCGCGCGATCGCCTTCGAGGAGACCGTCGAAGTCCCCTTCGACTTCCCCCTGCCCGCCGCCATCCGCGACGGCGTCGTCGGCCGCGTCGGACCCGTCGAGCCGATTCCCGGCGGGAGATTCCGCGTGGGAGTGGACTTTCCCGCGGCGCTCGCGGCCGGACGCCTCACGACTTTGCTCAACCTCGTCTTCGGCAACGCCTCGATCTGGCCCGGGGTGCGGCTGGCAGACCTCCATCTCCCCGATTCATTTCTGGCCGCCTTCAAGGGACCGAACTTCGGCGTTCCGGGCTTGAGACGACTTCTCGGCGTCGAAGGCCGGCCTCTCCTCGCCACGGCCTTGAAGCCGATGGGCTCCAGCGACGACGAGCTCGCCGAAACGGCCGCGGCCTTCGCGCGGGGAGGAGGGGACATCGTCAAGGACGATCAGAACATCGTCGACATGTCTTCCGTTTCTTTCCGTTCCCGGGTCTCGAGGATCGCGGAAGCCGTCGCGCGCGAGAACAGCCGCTCCCGCAGGACTTGCCTCTATCTTCCTCATCTCTCGGCCCCCCAAGAGGAGCTCGAAGACCGCCTTCGCTTCATCCTCGGCCTTGGTCTTAAAGGTGTTCTGATCTGCCCGGCCATCGTCGGGCTCGACACGATGCGGGCTCTCGCCGACGCCCGCAAAGCCGTCTTCATGGCCCATCCCGCCTATTCCGGCGCCTTCTACTGCGACCGCTCGCACGGCATCGAGCATGGACTCTACCTGGGCGCGCTGATGCGCCTGGCCGGGGCCGACATCACGATCTTCCCCAACTCCGGAGGGCGCTTCGCCTTCACTCCCGAGGAATGCCGGGCCATCGCGCGGCGCGCCAGGGCCCCGTGGGGGACCCTGGCCGAGAGCTGGCCCGCCCCGGGCG
>MGUL01000069.1:0-8725 GCA_001800005.1 Elusimicrobia bacterium RBG_16_66_12
CAAGGAGCGTTCTACGTCTTCCCCAACGTCACCGACCTGGGATTGCGCGTGGACGATCTGGCGGAGCGGATCTTGCGTGAGGCCGGCGTGGCGCTCCTGCCCGGAACGGCCTTCGGGAAAAACGGCGAAGGCTATCTGCGGTTATCCTATGCCACGTCGATGGAGAACCTGGAGGAAGCGCTGGAGCGGGTGGAGGCCTTCGTCCGCTCCTTGTGAGAGTGAGCCTTCGGCGGGCGTGTGCGACCGGCAGCGCGGAGCGTCCCTAGCGCGATGGTCGCGGGAACCATGGGACGAACGCGCTGGTGCGCAACATATAGTCGCGGTATCCCGGCTTGCCGTCCTTCAGCGTCTTCTCCAGCAAACCAACACCGGACACACGCACCAAGAGGAAGGTCATGATCGCCGGGCTGAACCCCGTCCAGGCGCCCCCGGCGGCCGCGGCGATGAGTAGAAACCCCACCATTGGGCGGCGTCGCCGAAGTAATTCGGATGACGTGAATAGCACCAGGCTCCCGTGTCGAGCAGCTTGCCGCGGTTGGCCGGATCTGCTTTGAAGCGCGCCAGTTGCCCATCGCCGATCGCCTCGAAGAAGAATCCGATCGTCCACACGAAGACTGCCAACGCCTCCAACGCGCCGAGGGAGGCGGGCGTGGCGCTGATCTCGGCCATCACCAGCGGGGCGCTGACGATCCACAGCAGGACACCCTGTAGCAGAAAGACCTTGAAGAAGCTGATCCACCACCAGCGGGCGCCGTTCTCCTGGCGCCACTTGGCATAGCGGAAGTCTTCGGGCTTGCCCCAGTTGCGCCACAGGATGTAGAGCGAGAGGCGCAGACCCCAGATCGTGACGAGCGCCGCCAGGAGCAGCTTGCGCGGCGGGGATCCGTCACCCAGGGCGAAGGCTACCCAGGTGACGATGACGAAGCCGGTCCCCCAGAGACGTCGACGATGCTTGAGTTGCGCAGCGCCAGGCTGAGCAGCCACAGCAAGAGCATCAGTCCCAGCACGACCAGCCCGACCAGCAGGTAGACATTGAAATAGCCCATCGGTCAACTCCCCTGGGATTGAGACTCCGCAGCCTGCAAGCAGACCAAGCCGATGGCGCCGGGGCCGACATGGGCTCCGATGACCGGCGTCACCTCGCCCACCATGCGAATCGGAACGCCGGGAAGCCTCGATTGCACTTCCCGGCGCAGCATCTCCAGCCGGTCGGGCGTTGCGGCGTAGACCAGGGCGACGCCCTCAAGCGGTCCGAGCCCGAGCGCCAGTTCAATCAGGCGATCGATGGCGCCCCTACTCGTACGAGCCCGGTCGGCGACGACCCGGCCCGCATGCATCTTGAGCAAGGGCTTGATCCTCAGCATCGTCCCGACGGAGAACTGCACCAGGCTGACGCGACCGCCTCGGCGCAGGAACTCCAGCGTATCGAGGGCGGCAAAGGCGTGGGTGCGGGTGGCGAGCGCCTCGACCGAGGCGGCGATCTCGTCGAGGGAGGCGCCCAAGGTGGCCAGCCGCGCAGCGTGCACCGCCAGGAAGCCGGTGCCGAGGGTGATCTGCCCGCCATCGAACACCCGCAGCGGAACATCGGTGACGGCCCTAGAGGCCATCAGGGCCACGTTGAACGTATTGCTGAGTGCCGAGCCGACGTGGATCGACAGGATGCCGGAGGCCCCTTCGGAGATCAGGCGCCGGTACACCTCGATGAAGGAGTCCGTGCCCGGGGCCGAAGTCGTCGGGGGCGGGTTGCTGGATGGCAGGCGAAGATAGAAATCCTCGCGTGACAGATCGACCCCGTCCAGGTAGCTCTGGGTGTCGAAGTTGATGTACAGCGGCACCACACTGATCCTGTGCTCGGCAATCACCTCCGGTGGCAGGTCGCAGGTGCTGTCGGTGACGATTCGGACGGGCATCGTGCTCTCCCAGGCGGCGAGATGACTCTACAGGACCAGGATGACGCCCAGCACGATCTCCGTGGCCAGGCTGATCACGTTGGATCGAATCACCGAATGATCGACGAACATTGAGACGGCGCGCACGGCGGCGATCGCCAGATAGCCGATGCCGAGCATGAGATAGGCCGTCGGCCCGAGCCACAGCGGGGCCAGGCCGAGGCCGATGAACAACCCGCCGAAGACGGCGCGCAGTTCGCTGATGCCCCGACCGCCGATCGGCTCGAGGCCGGTAAATCCAACGGTCATGCGAGGAGCGAACAAGACGAACACTCCTGTGGCGGCCGTGGCCAGGGCGGCCAGGACCTTGAGGATTTCGAGAACGGACATGCGAGTCTCCTTTCGATGTCGGGCGGGCCTAGAAGCCGCGCCGTTGGCCCGTCCAGGGCGGCGGTGCGCCCGTTTCGAACTCTTCGATACTGGGTCCGGCAAGTCGGGCGAGACGCCATGTGCCGTACAAATAGGTGGCGATGAGCAGCACGGCGGTGGCCGGCCACCCGTTCAACATTGGAATGCTACAGCATCCGTGCTTGGAACTCCGCGCGGCGAAACCAGCCGAGCGACCAGCGCATCACCGCGGAGCGATAGGAAAAGAGAAGGAGGAGCATCGGGCGCGAGAACAGGAGACGCGTCAGCTGGCCGGTCCATCCAGTGCCGTGCCGGTAGTCCACGTGCTCGACGATGTGCGTTCCGCCGTCCGGGGTTGGCTGGAAGCGGTGTGCATGCTTCCACAGCGGAAACGGGCCGGCGGTCTGGATGTCGGTGAAACCGGCTTGCGGATCGACGTCGACGTGCAGAGCCGTCCAGCGGACCGGGATTGGCCCGAACCACAAGGTGAACTCGGAGATCGATCCTTCGCCTAACGGATCCATTCGGCGCATCGTCATGGGCACGACGAACGGCGTCAGGCGTCGGATGACCCGCGGCGCGGCGTGGAAGCGGGCGACGGCGTCGACCGGCGCAGGGACGTGCGTTATCCAATCAAGAGCGGGCACGTCGATCCCTCCGGGAAGCGGGGCGTCCGGGAACAGGGACGGGAAGCGGCATCGGCGCCCGTGGGGCGAGCGGGTTCGATCCCAAGCCGTCGAGTATCCGATCGAGCAGGCGCCGCAGCCAGTTCATGCCGCGTTCTCCACTTCAGCCGATCGTCGGCCGCCCTTGAGCCTCCGGGCAATCCACAACCCTGCGCCGATCAAGCCGGCCAGGAGCAGGACGGCCAGGTAGTCGATGACCGGGATGCGAAGGATCTCGTTCAGCTCGGTCGCCGGGCGTCCAGCGTAGACGGCGATCACCGCCGCAGCGTAGCCGGCGACGATCAACAACCTGGCCCACAGCTTCAAGCCCAGGCCGTGCATCTGGGTGATGACGAAGATCCCGCCGAACCCGAAGAAGAACATCGGCCACAGCCCGGCGCCCTGGGCGATTGCCACCAGCGTCCCGTGAACGAGCACCATCAGCTCGAGGGTCACGGTCCACCAGCGATTGACGTGGACCCGCGTGTACATCAGGCTGCCCTGGAGCAGAAGCAGGAACATGTAGATGAAGCCGATCAGGTGCCCGGGGGTGGAGACCATCGGGTGGAACCAGAAGGTGTAGATGGCCGCCCAGGCGAAGAAGTAGCCGTGGTAGGTTCGCGCCCAGCGGACGACCTCCTGACCGAGCGGCAGCTTCTTGCCGAAGAACATGCCGCGCCGGTTGTTCTCCATCAGTAGCACCCACACCAGCAGCACGATCACCGAGCCCTGCGAGGAGAAGATCGACACATCCTGGGCCAGGCCGTCGTACCAGATGTGGGTCTGAATCAGGTGTAAGACGATGAAGGCGGCCGTTGTGGCGAGCGCCACGATGTTGACCGGCTGCAGGCCGGTGCTGTACTTCCGGACCCGCGTCTGGCCGTAGAAGATGAGACCCCAGGCGGTAACCTGGTGCAGCAGGTACAGGCCCCAGACGGAGAAGCGCGTCAAGAACGTCGGCTCAGGAAGCTTCCAGTAGTACCAGGCGGCGCCCTGGTCGGGCACGAGCTGGATCGTGTCGAGCCGAGGGCCGAGCCAGGCGATCAACGCGGTGAAGGCGAGGCTGAAGGCGATTCCGCCCCACAGGGCGATCACGTCCCAGCGGCGAGGGCGAGCGGGTGTTGAGACAGCGGCTGTCATGCGTTCACCTCGGACTGCAGCGCTTCAGCGGCGTGCAGGATGTGTTGGATCTCCGGATCGTCTCCCGGGAAGCGGGCGTAGTGGGCGAAACGGATGACGCCGGCCCGGTCGACGACGAATGTCCCTGAGAGGACGCGGGCGTCGCCGGTCGTCTTGCCCTGCACGTGGCCGCCGGCGGCGGCCTTCAGCGCCGCCGAGAGCACGCCGGGTTGGATCAGGCTCTCGGTGCCGGCGCGGCCGATTCCGAACGCGGCGTGCCCTTCGGGGGTCGGGCGCGTGTGACAGGCGACGCTGGGCGCCAAGCGCGGGCCGAACAGGGCGGCGTGCTTGGGTTCTCCCAGACCAACGGCCACGACAGCTACTCCCACCTTCTCGAACTCCATTCGATGCCGCTCCAACTGAGCGAGCCAATTACGGCAGAACAGTCAGCCGAAGTGACGCAGAAAGGTCAGGACGACCGGGCCGCGCCGCCACAAGTCGGCCAGCGATACACTGCGCCCGGAAGCGTCGAGGACCTCGACGTCCGGCGCGGCGTCTCCGACGGCCAGGCAGCTGCGGGGAGCGGAATGTGGACGCGTTTCATCGGTCACTGTCTGCATGGTTCTCCGAACCAGTACGGTCTCGAGCTCTGCCAGTACCAGGCTGAAGCTGCCTTCCAGCACGGTTGTCCGGCGAAGTTCCGGCTGCCGGCCGCGCGCGGCCAGGCCCCCCAACACCACTTCCGTCCCTTGCGAAGCCAGCTGGTCCGACACCTGGTCGATGGCGGCCAGCATGTCGTCGTCCAGCGTGTGGGTGGCGGAAAGCAGGATGACGGCGGACTGCAAGCTGGCGGCGGCGCGGAGAAGTTCGTCGAAAGGGAGGTCGGCGCCGAAGTAGATGACGTCCCAGCCTCTCCGGCGCAAGCCAACGGCCAGGGTCAGCAGTCCGATTTCGTGCTGATCGCCAGGAACACACGCCGCCAGCGTTCCCCCAGCACGCCATGGCTCGGGCGCGGCCAGGTAAAGCGCCACGAGCTGGCGGACAAAGAGGGCGCTGGCGAAATGTTCGACGCTGACCGAGACATGGCCGGCCTGCCACTCGTCGCCGACCCAGGTCAGGATCGGTTCGACGACGTTCTCCAGCATGGTCTCGACCGGGTGGAGCGCCAGTGCCTCGCGCAGCGCCCCGGAGGCCAGACGTTCGTCGAGACGAAGGATCGCCTCGGCCAACCGATAGCGCAGCCCGTCCACTTCGATGGACACCGCGCGCGGGAGGGTCAGGCTTTCAACGGCGGGGCCGATGCGTAGGCCGCCGTCGGTACGGGCCTTGAGCTGGCGAAGCACGTCCACGTCGGCCTGGCTGTACAGGCGATAGCCGTTGGCGGCCCGCGTCGGCTGCGGCACCACGAAGCGGCGCTCCCAGGCGCGCAGAGTGGCCGGCCGAAGATCGAGCAGGCGGGCGACCTGCTGAATGCCGTACTGGCGCTCGTCTGGCGGCAGGGAGGTATCCATGCCGCAAGGTTAGGCCCTTGGCGGGCCACGTTCAATCTTTTGTATAAGGTTTTGGAGAACCCTAGGGAGTGGCTAGGCCCTCAACGCGGGCGTTGGGGCTCTCACTGGCTCAGCCGCACTGCCCGGGGAGGCACGTGGGCGGGGGTGGGGGATTGCATGCCGGGTCTGCTGGGTCGCAGGCCGTCGGCTGAGGGCGCTCCTCGGGAGGCTGGCGTGTCTTCGTGCGGGTCGGCCTAGGCCGGGTCGGGGTGGCGGTTGCGGTGGCGGTTGCGGTGGCGGTGGCCGTGGCGGTTGGCGAGGGCGTCAGCGTCCATGTGGCGGTCTCGGTCGGCGTAGCGGAAGGCGTTATCGTGGCTGTAGCGGTCGGTGTAGGCGTGGCCGGGACGAGAATCCTCCGAATCGAGCCACCGGATCCAATCAGGATCACCACGACCGTGATCAGGCCGATGAACAGTGGAATCAACCATCTTCGCGTCGCCCGTGGAATCGGGACGGGAATCACTTCCTGCTTCCTGCCCCCCTGCTTGCCGGCCTGCGCTTCCTGGCTGAGGGCAGCAGGATCCACACTGTGGAACGTCTGGGCCGAAGTGAATTGACCGAGGGTGTTCAGCTCCGGCTGGGCCGGGCCGAGTGCGCCGACGATGTTCGAGACCCCTTCGGCCTGGACGTCCTCGAGGAACTTCCGCAGCTGATGCCAGGGCACGCCGATGATCAGCGGTGGTCCCGACGGCCCCTGCCAGGAGAACGCGACCCCTTCCCAATCCACAAAGCGTGTCGACATCGACGGGTCGATCTCGGCATTCCCCAGCTGCCGCAGGACGGTGGCTTCCGACGCCAAAGGGATCGGCCCGCTGGAATGAGTCACCTCCCCCGGGTCGCTGTCCCTTTCGATCTGGAGGTCGCCCCGCACGACGTTCCAAAGGACATCTGCGGCGAGCGCGCTGATCTGGCCCTCCAGGCCTTCCAGGGCCAGTTCGGCGCAGGAGGCGAGCAACTCGCCGGCGGTCGTCGTTCGTCCGTCTTCCAGTTCCAGCCGGGCGGCTCGTCCCCGCACATACATGGATTCGCCGTAGGCATCGTGCGGAAGATAGATGCCGGGGCGGAGAGTCGCCTCCTCCCACCGCTTGAGGACGGGCCTGGGAAACGACGCCCACAGCGCCGGCTGGTCGAGGTAGATGTGCACGACTCCGGCGAGGAAGATGCAGGCTGCGGCAAGCTGCTCTTCCCGATCGATGTACTCGCCGCCGACTTCGAGTCGCCCGCGCCGCGGACGGAGGAGCAAACCGGGCGATTGGGGGCTTTCGATGAGCAGGATCAGCGCCGGGCCGACCGTTCGGGCCAGCGCGATCGCGATCTCCGTCTCACGGCCGAGAGGGACGCTGATGTTGATGTGGGTTGAGTAGCCATGGACGTTCGGAACGCCCACCCCGCGAAGCCGGTCCACCATGTGCGTCCGGCAACGGACGACCTCGTGGGCCAGGGCCAGGCAGCCGTCGCCCAGCGCGGGGACTGGCGCGGTGGCGAGCTCGGCTTCCCATCCATCGCAGGCCAGCACGTAGCCGGCATCGAGGACCGCCGCGCTCTCTGAGTTGCGAAAGGGGATCGAGGAGGCCCGGCCGGCCGCCGCCGCGAAAAGGGCCTGGAAGTCGAGCCGCCTCTTCCCGTCGAAGAGGTCGTGCTCCTGTTCCACCCCGAGGACCAGCTCCGTCCCCATCATGAGCTAGGTGAGTCTCCGCTCCCGACGACGGAATGTCGACACGGGCGACCCGCGACCCGGAGGGCGACGCCTCGCCTCGACCGGCCTTGGGCCGATCACGGGTTGCAGGTACACCGGATGCGTTTGGCCCAGACCTTCGGGGCGGGCCAGCCTCAGCGGCACGCCTAGCCCTTAGAATCCTCCATGTCTCAGGAGTCCGCCGACCCCGAGGCGCGCAGTTTCTCTTCGCCAAACCCTGATCCGGGCGACTGCGGCTCCGAACCGGATGTGTCCGGCCCGTAGGCGGAGGTGTGCGGCTCATTGCCGGAGGTGTATGTCTGCCCCTTTTCCCCACCCGAGGGGCTGGAGGGGGCCGACGCACCGCCCCCGCTGCCACCCGGGGATGCCGGGACCGCAGTCCCGGGCGCACCGGAGACCCGCGAGACCGCTCCGGAGAGGCTGCTCGCGCCGCCGGAAGGAGCTGAGCTCGGACTCCCTCCGATGCCGGAAGCGACCGCGCCGGTGCTCATCGCCGCGCCAAGTTGCGCCGCGCCCCCGGCTATCGGAGTTGCACTGCCAATCACGCCCACCTCCGTGCCCGTTCCCACTGGCCCCTGACCTTTCTCGCCCATCGTCATCCTCCTCGTGTTTTCCTTGTGAACCGGCTATGCAAACTCGGTCGCTCTTGCGCGACGAGTTTGTGTGAAAGACGTCACGACCTGAATGCCAGCGGGTCGTCGGTAGAACACCGGGCGATGGTAGAGGATGTGGACACGATTGGTCCCCCTTCAACGGATGCCCGAGGAACGGCGCGTCCCTGGGACTAGTACGGTGATGTGTGGCGCCTGCGAGACCGAGGGAGCGGGGCTAGGAGTTCGCCTTGAGGATCGCCCGGGCAGTGGCGGCACCGCGGGCTGCGTCTTCTCCAAGGAACCGGCCCTGCGGCCGAAGGCGCAACTCGGGATCGACGTTGAAGGCCCGTCCGCCGAAGCCGAAGATCGGCCGAGGACGGAGGCGGTCAATCCCGGCAGCCGTCCGCTCCAGCGCCAGCGCCGGGCCTTCGGTCGCCGCCGAGAGTGCAATCAGCGCCGGGCGCTGCGCGCGGACGTAGTCGACCAGATCGGCGGTGTCGAGGTTGGCGCCGAGATAGTCGACCCGAAACCCGTTGCGTCGCAGGAAGAGGGCGACCATCAGGGCCCCGATCTCGTGCTGCTCCGAGGGGGCACAGCCGACGAAAGCCCGCAGTGCGCGGCGGCGCAGCGGGTAGGCCTGGTACAGCGAGAGCAGATGCGCCCGCAGGAAGGCGGAAGCGAAGTGTTCCTGGGCGACGCGGATCTCGCCCCGGTGCCAGGCTTCGCCGATTTCGACCAGGCACGGCGTGAGGATGCGCAGGCAAAGGGTATCGAGGTCGTACTGCGTGGAGGCCTGCCGCAGGAT
>MGUL01000069.1:8755-9325 GCA_001800005.1 Elusimicrobia bacterium RBG_16_66_12
GCCACCAGGGAGTCGAACAGGTTGCGGACGAGTCCATCGAGGCGCAGCGGTGGACCGCGGCGGGATCGGAGCGATGGCAGCGCCGGCGGCCAATCCCCCTTCCCCAGCCGGGAGCGTAGATCGGCCGCCGCATGTCGGATCGGCGTGCCCCCGTCCACCTCATGTTTCAGCCAGCGCAGCAAGGTGACGTCGCGTTCGGAGTAGAGGCGGTAGTTGCCGGGCGAGCGCTCCGGACGGACGACAGCGTAGCGGCGCTCCCACATGCGCAGTGTAACTGCTGGCACGCCCGTCATCTCGGCCACCACATGGATCGTGTGGACTGGCGTTGAGGAGAGCTCGTCGAGTGAGGGCATGGATGGGGCGGAGGGCGCGATCGGAGAAGATTATACGGGCGGCAATCGCCGCGCCGTCGTCCAGGGACGGGCCCGCGGGCGAAACGAAACCCGGCCGCGGATCCGTCCGCGGCCGGGTCGATGATTTGTCTGGCGGTGCCTTGCTTACTTGGGTCCGCCCCGGCCGCGCCCTCCAGCGTACTGCTCCCGCAGCGTCGTCTGGACGCAGCTCCAGTCG
>MGUL01000070.1:0-273 GCA_001800005.1 Elusimicrobia bacterium RBG_16_66_12
GGTTTGGCCGCGAGCGTGGCGTAACGGACCTTCACGTCGGCGCCGTCGTCCTTGGCCACGCGCATGCTGTTGAGCGTCAGATCCGCGACGGTCCCGACCGAATCGTCGATCTGGACCCGGTCGCCCACGGTGTAGGGGCGGGTGATGAGGAAATTGACGCCGTGGATCAGGTTTCCCATGACATCCCGCATGGCCAAGGAGAGAATGGTCCCGCCCGCGCCGAACACGGCCGCGATGGCCTCGGCGGGGGCTCCGCCGAGGGTGAGCGCGCCC
>MGUL01000070.1:339-544 GCA_001800005.1 Elusimicrobia bacterium RBG_16_66_12
AGCCCCTTCCTCTCGGCGACCTTCCCGATGATCCAGCGCGCGGCCCTATTGGCGGCATAAGTGCCCGCCAGGACGGCTCCCGCTTCGAGGAAGGGGGCGGCTTGCGAGAGCAGGACCTTGAAGCCGGCCGCGGCGGGAACGAGGGCCGGGGCGACGGCGGGAACCGCGGCGACCGCTTTGAGGCGCGCGGCCCAACGGCGCGGGG
>MGUL01000070.1:741-1934 GCA_001800005.1 Elusimicrobia bacterium RBG_16_66_12
ACGAGCGCGGGGATCGCGGGCGGGAGCGCAGACGGCGCCGGGAGAAGGGCGGCGTTCAAGGGAGAGCCAGGGATGGTTCCGGCCGCCAGGGCGAGGGGGGCGAAGATCACGCGGGGAGAGGAGCCGGAGAGGACCGGCGCCGCGGCGCGCAACCGCGCCGGCGCCGGAGAGGCGACGAGCACGCACAAAGAAGCGGCGAGGAGCGCTTTGGCTTTCCTCATAACATTATCCGCAGATTATACCGAACGCGGCCCACGGGTCCTACAGCCCAAAGGCCCACACGGGGAAGGGCAATGGTCCTAGGCAAACGCGAGGGGCGCGCGCCCCCCGGCGTGGTATAATCCCCGGGTGACCCATTATGAAGGGATACGCGCCGCGCTGGCCCGCAAGCTCGCGGGCTCCGGGCTCATCCACGTCGTCGGCGGCGTTCCAGTCGCGCGCAACAGCGACGTCGAGTACCCCTTCCGCCAGAGCTCGGACCTCCTCTATCTGACGGGCGTCGAAGAGCCCGGCTGCCACCTGGTCCTCGACCTCGAGAAACGCCGCGAGGTCCTCTTCGTGCCGCGCATCGACAACCACCACCGAGTCTGGCTGGGGCACGTCCCCAGCCCCGAGGAGGCGCGCAAGCTCTTCGGCGTCGACCGCGTGATGTACGCCGATCAGCTGAAGAAGTTCATCGGGCGGCGCAAGGCGGCGCCGAAGGCGCTCCTGCGGGACGCGCTCGACGACCTGCGCGCCTGCAAGACGGAGGGGGAGATCTCCCTGATGCGCCGCGCGAGCGCCGTCAGCGCGGCCGCGCACGCCGCCGTCATGGCCGCCGCGCGGCCCGGGATGCGCGAATACCAGCTCCAAGCCCTTTTCGACTCGGAGTGCCTGAAGGCGGGAATGAGGCATCTCGCTTATCCCTCCATCGTCGCCGCCGGCGCCAACGCCGCCGTCCTGCACTATCACCGCAACGACGCCCTCATCAAGAACGGCGACCTTCTGCTCGTCGACGCGGGAGCCGAGCTCAAGGGCTACCCGGCCGACATCACGCGGACCTTCCCCGTCAACGGAAGATTCACGCGCCGCCAGCGCGACGTCTACCAGATCGTCCTGGAGACGCAGAAGTCCTGCATCGAGCGCGCCCGCCCGGGCGTCGTCTCCGCCGACCTCCATATCCACTCCATGCGCATGATCGCCGAGGGCCTCAA
>MGUL01000070.1:1950-4513 GCA_001800005.1 Elusimicrobia bacterium RBG_16_66_12
AAAGGCGGGACCGACGGCCTGGTCGAGGACGGCGCCGTGCGGCTCTTCTACCCGCACGGACTGACGCATATGTTGGGCCTCGATGTGCACGACACCGCGGGGGGCAAGCGGCGCAAGATGAAGAACCCGACGAAGATCCCGCTGCGCTTCGTCGCGCGCCTCGAGCCCGGCTTCGTCATCACCATGGAGCCCGGCCTCTATTTCATCGCGGCCCTGCTCAACGACCCGGCCCTGCGCCGCAAGCACGCCTCCTCCGTGGATTTCGCCAAGGCCGAAACCTTCCTCGACTTCGGCGGGATCAGGATCGAGGACGACGTAATCATCCGGGCCGGCGGGCCCGCGCGGAACCTCACGTCCGTGCCCAAGGAGATCGCGGACGTCGAGGCCGCCTGTGCGCGCTGAGCTCCTGCTGCTGGCGGCGCTGGCGGCCGCCCCGGCGGGCGCGCACGACGCCGGGCATTCGGTCACTTTCAAATCCGTCGAAGGGGTCCGGTTCTCCGTCCGCTCGAGCGGAGCCTCCGGCCCCCGCGTGATCTTCGAGAGCGCCGACAGCGACCCCGTGCCGGAGGAATGGGACACGGTCCTCGTCCAGGGCGTGCTGCCGGACCCCGGCGTCAACCTCCAGGTACTCAAGGCCGGCGCGACGGACTGGGAGACTTTGTCCGTCCACCGCTTCCCGGGCGGCCGCTTCTGGGCCAAGGCGCGCACGGCGCGCGCGCCCGGAGCGCTCCGCCTGCGGGCGTTGGACGCAGGGGTCCGGCGCAGCCATGAGGTCGAGGTCTTCGGGATCGAGGTCTTCGTCGACCAGCCGCAGGTCCCCGGCGGAGCCCCGCTCCCGCCCCGCGGCCCGGAGGATCCGTCCGCGCCGCGTCCCTTCGTGCATGCTCGGGCCGAGTGGGGCGCCGTCCAGCCCACGGAGCCATACTCTCCCGACCCGCTCGTCTGGCGCATCACCCTCCATCATTCCGACGGCAGGCACACGGAGACCCTCGCCGAGAGCCTCGATGAGGCCAAGTTCATCCAGGACTTCCACCAGCACGGGCGCGGCTGGATCGACATCGGCTATCACTTCATCGTCGATCCCTCCGGGAACATATTGGAAGCGCGCCCCGAGGGGGTCCTCGGCGCGCACACCCTGGCCAACAACGAAGGCAACATCGGCATCGTCCTTCTTGGGACCTATCATCCCCCGAAGAACGACCGCCCCACCCAGACGCAGCTGGAAGCTCTGGTCGCCCTCGGCCGATACCTGGTGAAACGCCATGGGATCGATCCCGAGTCGCTCAAAGGCCACCGCGACTACAAGAAGACCGACTGCCCCGGAAACAAGTCCTACGTCGCCATCGCGGACCTGCGCAAGGCTTTCGCGGGCGGGCCCGTCCCCGTTCCCCCGGCCAAGAAACGGCGGACGGCGAAGGCTCCGGCGCTGATCTCCGCCGCCCCGGACTGGGACGGCGCTCAGCGCGCGCAGTAGAGGGCGAGTACGGCCGCCGCCAAGGCCGTGCGGTAGAAGACATAGGGGCGCAGACCCCAGCGGGCGAGGCCGCGCAGGAAGAATCGCACCGCGGACCAGCCCGTCAACGCCGAGACGACAACGCCGAACACGAAAGGCCCGGTGATGTCCGAAGCCGAGATATGCCCGAGCTTGTGCGCCGCCGCGCCGGCGATGATGGGCGCCGAGAGCAGGAAGGAGAGTTCCGCGGCGCTCACCGGGGTCAAGCCGAGGAACAAGCCCGCGCTGATCGTGGCTCCGGAGCGTGAAACGCCGGGGATGATAGCCAGGGCCTGAGCCGCGCCCACGGCCAAAAACACCTTCCATCCGACCTGAGCCCACTCCCTTCGCCGCGAGCCCCAGGACTCGGCCGCGCCCAGGATCAGCCCGAAGACGAAGAGTACTCCCGCGATGAGGAGCGGGCTGCGGAAGGATTCCTCCGCCCGCTTCTCGAGAGCCAAACCCGCCGCCGCGGCCGGCACGGAAGCCATGGCCAGAAGGAGGAAAATCCTCGCCTGCTCTCCCCGCGGCTCGCGGATCGCCCCGAGGACGATCTCGCTCCAGCGCCGCCCGAAGGCGGCGAGGATCGCCATCAGCGTCCCGACGTGCAAGGCCACGTCGAAGGTCAGCCCCGGATCGCGAAAGCCCAAGGCCCACGGGGCCAGGGCGAGGTGGGCGGAACTCGAGACCGGGAGGAACTCGGTCAGGCCCTGCAGAGCGCCGAGAAGCGCCGACTGCGCGTAAGTCAAGGCTCTTCCGGGCTCCGGGGCACCAGGCCCAGGTCGCGGCGCACGGGCTTGTTGAGAACGCCCACCCACGGAAGGTTGCGCACTCCGGCCTGCATCAGGATCTTGCGCTCCTCCGGGGTCGCCTCGCGCAGAGTGCCGGCCGCGTCGCCTTCGTCGAGGTAGCGCCCGGTATAGTCCCCGTGGGCGATCTTGAGCGAATAGCCGCGAGGCCCGCCGGGTGGAAGAACGATCTTGAAGCCGCCGCCGTCTCCCGTTGATGTCTCGCCGACGACATGGCCGTCCGCATCCCGGAAGGAGAGTTTCGCGGCGAAGACCCCGCGCG
>MGUL01000070.1:4535-4841 GCA_001800005.1 Elusimicrobia bacterium RBG_16_66_12
GACCACCCCTTCGAACGTCCAGGCCGGACCCTTCGTCTTCGCGCGCCGCGCCGCGGACTCGCCTTCCTCGGAACCTTCCCCGGCCGCGTCTGCCGCCGCCGGGGGTTGGGGCGAGGCGATCACGGGAGCAGGGGCATTCTCCGGAGCCGGCTTCGGGGACAGCGGAAGAGGAACGGCCAAGGTGACGCGCGGGGTGGCCGAGAAACTGGCGGCAGGCCGGCTCTCGTCCTTCGGAGGCAGAGGCGGCGCCTCGGAAGACGCCGGCGACGGAACGGCCGGCGCCGCGGCCTCGACCGGCGCCGGCGC
>MGUL01000070.1:4968-5831 GCA_001800005.1 Elusimicrobia bacterium RBG_16_66_12
CGACCGCGATGTGGACGGGGGAGCCGCGGCGGGCTGCGGGCGCCTCCTTTGTCTTCGGCGCAACGGCCGCCCCCTTGGCCGGCGCCGGTTGAGGCGGAGGAGTCCGCGGCGCCTCGACAGCGGGAACCTCGGATCGTTCCGGCGCGGGCGGCAGGAGGCCCGCATCGGCGGACGCGGGGAGGGCTTCCGGCACGACATCCGCTTCGTCGGCTTGCGCGGGCAACGGCAGCGCGGCAAGAGCCTTGGGTTCCGGCTGGACGCGCTTACGGGCGACGAAATCCCACCCGCACGAGGCGCACAGGCGCTCGTCTTCCTTGACTTGCTGTCCACAACTCGGGCAACGAGAGATCATCGTCCATCCCCACGGGGAGGAAACGATTTTACTTTATTTGCGCCTAATTCGCGTCACCCGGGCCGCCTCCCGGATCCCTCCGGCGGCGGCGCGTCACGCCCAGAAGATAGCCGACCTCCGAATGATAGATCAGATAGCCGAAGGCCAGAGCCGCGGAGACTCGCAGGCCGAGCGAGAGGATGTAGCGCCAATCCTCGGACGCGGGGGACTTGTCGGAGGGGAACTCGTACTTGTGCCGAGCCGGGGAGAGGTAGGTGTAGCTGTAGTCCTCTTCCTCCGGCCTTGCGGCGGAGGCCGCGGCCTGCGGCGCGGCGGGCCCGCGGGCGGCGGACCCCGCCATCGCGTCGGTCGCCTCCGAGGAGTCAGCGGGCTGTTTGAGCGCGGGCTGGCCTCCTCCCATCCGAGGCAGGCCCGGAGAGTCTCCCGCGCCCGCTCCCTTCATCGGGGTCGCGGTCCAGGCGTTGCGGGGCCTCTCAGAGGCCCCGTCGAACCGGCGGGCCAGGGTGGGGGT